>CAMIVR010000018.1 GCA_946402065.1 uncultured Brevibacillus sp.
CCGAACCGGACTCGCCGACGATCGCCAGCGTCTCCCCTTTTTCCAAGTGAAAGGAGACACCGCGCACCGCTTTTACTTCCCCTGCGTACGTATCGAAAATAACGTGCAGATTATTTACACGCAAAATCGTTTCCACTGTTTTCTCCCCCTTCTAGCGGCGCATTTTCGGATCCAGGGCATCGCGCAAGCCGTCTCCGAGCAAGTTGAAGCTGATCATGATCAGGCTGATGACCACAGAAGAAATGATCATCCCGTGCGGATAGATGCGCAGCAGCTTGTACGAGTCGTTGACGAGCGTACCGAGCGAGGCGATCGGCGGCTGGAGGCCGAGCCCGATAAAGCTCAGAAACGCTTCCGTGAAAATCGCCCCCGGGATCGTGAACGTCGTCGTGACGATAATCGGGCCGAGCGTATTGGGGATCAGGTGCTTCCACAAAAGCCGGTTGTCGCTCGCCCCCAACGTCCGCGACGCGAGCACGAACTCCTGATCTTTCAGCTTGAGAATTTGCCCGCGGACGATCCGGGCCATGCCGATCCAGCCAGTCAACACCATTGCAATCGTAATCGAGATTATGCCCGGCTTAAGGACGAGAATGAGCAAAATATTGACGATCAGCCCGGGGATGCCGACCAGTACTTCGACGATCCGCTGCATGACGGTATCAGTGCGGCCCCCGTAGAAGGCGGAGACGGCTCCGTAAGCAACGCCGATCATCAGGTCAATGGTCGCAGCCAAAAAAGCGATGTACAGAGAAATTCCTGTCCCTTGCCAGGTGCGCGTCCACAAATCGCGTCCCAGTTCATCCGTGCCGAACCAGAAATACTCCGTAACGCCTTTTTTGGCGTATTGATCGACCCCGCGTATGTCGATACCGTTCAGGCCGAGCCAGGAAATGTGCTCCAGCACGGGGACCTTCGGCGGGAGATTGCTGAACGTAAGGTTCTGCTCGTCGAATCCGTATCTGCTCGTCAACGGTCCGACAATCGCCAGCACGATGACGGCGACGATGATCACGAGCCCGGCAAACGCCGCCTTGTTTTTACGCAAGCGCTTCCAAGCATCCTGCCAAAACGTCAGGCTTGGCTGATTCATCTGTTCGCGCTGCTTTTTTGCCCTCGGTTCTGCCAACCGGAACCGGTCACCGGGCATTTGCATATGTTCAACGCTCATCTGCGGTTCCCCCCTGCTATGCGAATGCGTGGATCGATAAAGCCGTACAGCAGATCAACGACGAGGATGACCCCGACAAACAATATGGCGTAAAACAGCGTCGTTCCCATGATGATCGGATAATCGTTGGTCATGATCGATTTGACAAACTGTTCGCCGAGTCCCGGGACACTGAAGATTTTTTCGATGACGAGCGATCCGGTGATCAGATTGACGGTTAACGGCCCCAAAATCGTCACGACGGGAATCAGTGAATTGCGCAGTCCGTGTCTGAGCACCACGGCTATCCCGTTCAGCCCTTTGGCTTTGGCTGTCGTGATGTACTCCTGCCCCAGCACTTCAATCATTTCCGTACGCATAAAGCGGGCCATCGTCGCCACTACACCCGCCGCCAGCGAGAGCGTCGGCAGGATCGAGTACTCGAAGCCCTCCCAGAAGGCGATCGGCAGCCACTGCAGTCTGACGCCGACATAGTACTGCAAAAATCCGGCAAAGACGAATGACGGAATCGAGACACCGAGCACCGCAATCACCATCGAGCCGTAATCGACCCAGGTGTTGTGCCGCAGTGCCGCTGCGATGCCGAGCAACAGCCCGATCACGCTGCCCACGAGAATCGCCTGCGTTCCGAGTACGGTGGATGCACCGATTCGTTCGCTGATAATGCTGTTCACGGGACGACCGTCGAATTGAAACGATACGCCGAGATCGCCTTTGGCGAGATTGGCCATGTACGTAACGAACTGCACCGCAACCGGCTTGTCTAGTCCGTAGCGAGCGTACAGCTGCTCTTTTTGCGTCTTCGACAATTTCTCGTCATTAAAAGGGGAGCCTGGCAATGTCTGCATCAAAATAAATGAAAATGACGCAATGATGAGCAAGATGATGAGCATATACCCGATTCGCCCCAGTATGTAGCGTCCCATCCACGATTCCTCCTGTTTCGCCTGATTGGTTTTGGCGGGAGATCACCTCGTTCCCCCAACATTGCTGTGAAACATTGCAAATTATGTACCAAAAGCGGTACGGGGCGGGGTTGGCGGCGGGCTGGCATCGCGATGCCAGCCGCCGACACTTGCCGAAAACGACCGGTCCATGATTGCTAGCCGGGGCGTCCGCTCTCCTCCCAAGCCAACCTGCTTTTTCAACCTGTGTGCTTTCATCATGTAAAGTTTTTCAGACACGGTCTAAATTGTTTTACACCTCGCTGAATTCATGTGCATTATTCTGTACAGCTGTCATGGAGCAGCTCAGCCGCGACGACGGCATGAATGTTGCAATCAAAACAGACAGGAAAGAGGAGGAGATTCCCTATGGACCAATTGTCAACCATCATCTGCCGATGCGAGGAAGTAACCTTGGGAGAACTGTTGAAAACGGCACAGGCACACCAGTGCTCGTCTCGCGAGCTGAAGCTGCGGACGCGAGCCGGGATGGGGTACTGCGGCGGCCGGACCTGCCGCAGCCTGATTGATGCCATCGCCTACCAGACGACAGACCAAGTGCCTACGCATTCTGTACCGCTCGGTTATCAGCCCCCGGTGCGGCCGATCTCCTTTGCCTTGCTCGGAGGTGGCAAATGAGCGCTCCGGGCCGCATTACCCATCATCCGATTCTCGGTTCCCTGCCTGAAAGAGAACCGATTGCATTTCGTTTTGACGGCGAAACAGTCGTTGCCCTGGAACGGGAGACTATCGCCGCTGCGCTCCTGGCTAACGGCATCCGCCGCTTGCGCGTACAGGAAGAATCGGGCACGCCGCGCGGCTTTTACTGCAACATCGGGCATTGCTATGAATGCCGTGTCACCGTGAACGGCATCCCGGGCCAGCGGGCCTGCCTGACGCTCGTCACTGCCGGTATGGAGGTCAGCTCCGGCAAGCAGCTTCCGACACCATTAAAGCAGCAAGCTGCCGTCGCGAGTCACGCAAAGGGGGTTTCCAGCCATGCCCATGACTGATCTGCTGATCATCGGAGCGGGTCCGGCCGGGCTGGCAGCGGCCATTGCCAGTGCAGAGCAGGGGATTGCCGTCACGGTCATCGACGAGTTCGTCAAGCCCGGCGGCCGGCTGCTCGGCCAGCTTCATCAGGAGCCCTCCGGCCAATGGTGGAACGGCATCGAGCAAGCAGAGCGCCAGTACGACCGGGCAAAAAGCCTTGGCATTGACATTCGCTGCGGCGTATCAGTCTACAATCTCGAACGCCTGACTCCGGGCGGCTGGCGGGTTTCCACGACGGCCGAGGCAATCGATGCGGACAACGTCCTTCTCGCTACCGGCGCTGCCGAGACTGCCTGTCCGATACCGGGTTGGACACTGCCCGGCGTCATGTCGATCGGGGCTGCCCAGGTGATGACCAACGTACAGCGGGTGCGGGTCGGCAAGCGCGGTGTCATTATCGGCATCAATATTTTATCCGTCGCGATCATGCGAGAGCTGCAGTTGGCCGGGATCGAGCTGGACAGGATGGTCTTGCCCGCGAAAAATCCCGTTACGCTCGATGCCGGCGATCCGCAACAGATCATGGATGCCATGCTGCGCGTCGCCCATCTTGCGCCCTCCGCCTTGCTGCGCTTCGGCAGCGGCCTGTTGAAAAACCCGTTCATGCGCTCACTCGGGCTGCGTTTCTACCCTGCGTCAGGTGTGAAGATGTGGGGCGTTCCGATTCAATTGCGCATGGCCGCCGTGGAGATTTTCGGGAGGGATCAGGTCGAAGGTGTTCGGCTCACACAGGTGAGTCCGACGGGAGAACCGATTGCCGGGACCGAACATGATGTCGCCTGTGACTTCGCCTGCATCGCCGGCGGCCTCTATCCGCTGGCTGAATTGGCTGCGGTGGCCGGCTGTCCGTTTGCCTACGTGCCCGAGCTCGGAGGCCATGTGCCGATTCACAACGAACGGATGCAGACACCGCTGGCCGGGCTGTACGTCGCCGGCAACATCACCGGGATCGAGAGCGCCAAAGTGGCGATAGCCCAGGGCACTGTCGCCGGGCTGTCAGTCGCTGCCGACCTCGGCCGCTTGACCGCCAGCACAGAAACGTCACTCCTGCAGGCGATCCGGCACGTCGAGCAAACCCGTTCGCAGGCGACGATCCAGTTTCATCCGCTGATTGGCCAAGGACGCCGGAAAATGGCAGCGCTGTACGAACAGCAGATCACTAGCTAGCTCGCCGTCGCACACCAGGCATAGCCGCTTCGAGTTCGACCTGGACGTGCGACGGTTTACCTGTCACGTCCGGCTATAGCCGATGGCCCCGCGCTAGCGACAACACCGCCCGAAATCGGACGAATTCCTTCAACTTCAGGCGGTGTTTTTTTCATTGACTCGCCGAACGCTTCTGAATATGATGAAACTACAGTTTCAATCTTCTGCTCTTTACCAACAATTAAAGGAGAGTCTTCCCACATGAGTTATTATCCCCGGCTGAGACATTTGCTGCTTTCGCTCACTGTCTGCTCACTCGCATTGACCAGCGGCGTTTTCCAGCCAGAACAGGCTTTTGCCGACACGGTCCCCACCAAGACGACACAGAAGACGCCCCCGTCCGCAAACAATGCAGCGAATCCGGCAACGACCGGGACGCACCCGGCTGCGCAAACACCCCAGACGACAAACGTGACGAAACAAAACCGGCTTAAATCCATCCCCGTCTTGATGTATCACTCCATTAACACGAATGATACGAACAATTCGCTCATCGTCACGCCGGAGCAGTTCGACAAGAATGTTACAGATTTGCTGAAAAACGGTTATACCCCGATCACTGCAACCGAGCTTGACCTTGCTTGGGAAAGCGGGCACCCGCTCCCGTCAAAGCCGATCCTGATCACTTTTGATGACGGCTATGAAGACAACTTTACGAATGCTTTCCCGATTCTGCAAAAACACAAGGTCAAAGCGACGATTTTCATCATTACCGGTTCTGTCGGCAGGCGCAATTACCTGACGTGGGACCAAATCCGCACGATGCATCAGAGCGGCCTGATCGACATCGAGTCCCACTCTGTGACGCATCGGGATATTACCCGTCTCAGCGCCAAAGAGTTCAGCGCCGAATTAACCGAATCGAAAAAAGCGCTGGAAACCGAGTTAAAGAAAACGATCACAATCTTTTCTTATCCGTACGGACAGCAAAAACGTGCATATATGCCAATCCTGAAGCAAGCCGGCTACAAAATGGCTTTTTCCACCCAAACAGGATTGGCCAGCTTTACTCAGGGCGTCTACTACGTCAAACGGATTAAAGCGATGCCTGAACAATCCTTCGTCGCCATCCTGCAATCGGCAACGCCAACCAAGCTGACAAAAGCTCCGGCTCCGCCTGCAAAAACTCCGGTTGTAACCACAAATAAGGCGGGCAAAGCACCCGTACAGACACCGCCCAAGCCAACCGGGCAACCTGCCAAGCCGACGACCCGGCCACCTGCCAGTCCCGCTCAGGCACCACCGGCAGATATACAGGTTTCGGCAGCACCTGAGCAAACCCGGTAGCCGATCAGCCCGAATGCAACTGAACCCATCGCCGCGCGAACAGGAACCCGACATAAAGGCAGCTGCTTTAACGGGTTCCTGTCAGGCGGCACTTTTTTGTTTTAACACGGTTTGGACAGATATTCCTGGGCAATGCCGATAAAATATTCAGATTCCCTGCGGATGTGATTCAAGACCGTGATTGCCGTTGGATTATTCTTTAGTGGAACACTCTCCATACCAAGCTGATCCAGTAATTGCACGAATTGGTTGCTTTGCTGCAGCGAAAATTCGACCAACCTGTTAATCTGTTCGATAATCGCCGGACTTACCACATGCCCCGAGCGAACGACCAATTCGATGTACCTCGTGTAGATCGCATCGGTTTGGGCGAATGCCTGCTCCCAGCCCTTCAAGGCAGCAACGAACGCGGGTTCCAGGTTAGGAACCAACGCCCGAATCACGTCCGTATGTTCACTTTCCTGTCGCTTCCAAAATTCTCCTTCGTCCAAAATGCGCAGCGGCATCTTTTCGGCATAGTGAAATTGCATCGTACACCCTCCAGCCATTCAAATCGTCATCGCACATTATTGTATTGGCTGGGCGATAAAATGGTGCCTATATGAATAAAGATATGGAGGTTTTGCAATGAATTGGTTGATGACGCTTCTGGCCCTGCTCGGCGGGGTCGGCATCGCTGTACAAGCAGGGGTAAACGGGGAGTTGGGCAAAAAAATCGGATCGATCGAAGGGGCGTTCGTCTCATTTTTGGTCGGAACCGTCGTATTGCTGATCATGATGCTGTTTTTCGGCAAAGGCAACATCCTGTCCCTGTTCTCCCTGCCCAAGTGGCAATTGACCGGTGGCCTGATCGGTGCCGCCTATGTGTTTATCATGGTGTTAACGGTCCCGCACATCGGTGTCGCTTCCGCCTTGATCGCCGTCGTTTGCGGGCAGATTTTGATGAGTACGGTGATCGACCATTTCGGATTCATCACGGGAAACCCGATTCCCGTGGACTGGAAGCGGATGGTCGCACTCGTGCTGCTCGGAGTTGCCCTGTATTTATTTTACAAGCGCTAATGCCTGCATTGGAAATTAGAAAACTTTTAACCCGTGGGTGCGGTGGAGAGGAGGGGAATCGCCAAGAAGAGAACACTCCGCAAGTGACAGCGCCCGGGGGAGTATTCAAGGCCGACTCCGCCAAAAAAGCGAAACCGCGCCCCAAAGCCACTCGCTTCGCGTCGGGTGTATCTCAGGGATGTAGATGTGGTTGCGAAAGACGTTTCACTTTTTTGGCCAACCGGGGTCCCCGGAAAGTATTCGGTGTATACTTCGAAGGCATTCTTCACTTTCTGGGGTAAGGTCTCGGCAGGCGCTGTCAAAAAGCCCCGCTTATCTCTTCTTGGCGATTCCCTGGATGCAGTGCTTGTGAGGTGTTCAGGATGAAAACCAGTGGATTTCAGCGACCGATGTTTACGAACAAACGGTAGCAATTCCAACGATTTTTCGATCATCCTCGTCTCGTTCCTACCAAGCGTGCTGTTTTGTTGTGTTCTTGTTTCATTGAACGCTAAGGACTCTACATTGAATCATCATCTTCGGAATTTTGGCCGACGTGCCGTTTTTGGAATGGAGCCGGACTCCCCCCTGCTTCCTGCAAGCGTCTCACCAGATGTAGCCCATCCTCTTTTCTCTCTCCCCACCACGACAGTTCGGAACGAGGTCCTTTGCTTTTTTCATGCTTATCGACCAAAGAAAAACCAGCGACGTCACGCGCTTTTCGCCTTCACAGGCAGCGTGACAAAAAACGTCGTTCCGACGCCCGGCTCGCTTTCCACCTGAATTTTGCCGCCGTGTGCATCGACGATCCACTTGGCGATCGACAAGCCCAGACCGGTTCCCTCGCTTGAACGTGTGCGCATTTTGTCGCTGCGATAAAAGCGGTCAAAAATATGCGGCACATCCTCTTTGGGAATCCCGACTCCCGTATCCGCGACACTGATGAGAAACGCGTTGTTCTCCCGGCGGCAGGTTACCGTGATTGATCCGTGTTCCGGCGTATACTTCAGCGCATTGTCCAGCAGGATGACGAACAACTGGTGCAGACGCTCCTTGTCGCCGACGATTTCAAGTCCCGCGTCAATCTCCGTCCTGATTTCGATCTCTTTCAACTCGGCAAACTGCCGAAAGGTTTGGATGCTTTTGTAGGCAATCTCATCGAGTCTCACCCGCTGGGCGATGATTCGCAGTTCATTTGAATCCGAGCGGGCCAGCGTCAACAGATCGGTTACCAGTTTGTTCAACCGCTTGGTCTCCTGAATGCTTACGGAGATGGTTTCGCTCTCTTGCTCAATCGTGTGTCCCGGATGGCGGAACAGGCGCTCGAGATTGAGCAAAATGACCGACAATGGCGTACGCAGCTCATGCGACGCATCGGCGATAAACTGCTGCTGCTTGTTCCAGGATAGCTGAATCGGGACCAGGGCTCTGCGGGCCAGAAAGAGACCGACGAAGATGGCAATCACGACACTGATCCCTTCTCCGACACAGATGACGAACAGCAAGCTTTTGAGCATTTTCCCCTCAGGCTCCAGGTTGTAAATCAACTGGATCGTGTTTACTTTAAACATCGTTGGCCCTGCCTGTACCATAATTCGCGTCGGTAAGGTCAGTACCCGGTAGGTATGCCCGTTAACTGTCAGCGTCTCCAGCCCCTGCTTGCCGATTTGCGGGCGGAACTCATCCAGGTCTTCCGAGTCCAGGGTCTCGCCATACGACTTCTTCAGCACCATCCCGTATTGATCCCAAAACAAAAACACGATCCGTCGGTCCACTCCCCGCTCGCGTTTTTTTGTCGTAAACAGGAGGCGCCATTGGTCCTCGCGGGTGGTTCGACTGACAATTTGCATCAGTTCGCGGTCAGCCTGTGTGTACAGATGGACTTTCATAAAAAAATACAGGGTAGCCCCAAGGGCGGTAAAGAGCAGCACAAAAACGATTACGTTAAGTGTGACTAATCGAATTTGCGTTTTCTTGAACACTCACCTTGTCCCCCTTTAGCATGTACCCGACGCTGCGCACCGTGCGGATATAACTGTCACAGCCAAGGGACGCCAGTTTTTTCCGCAAGTAATGCACGTACAGATCGACGATTCCGTAGTTCGTCTCCGAATCGATTCCCCATACCCGATCAAAAATTTGCTCGCGGGTAAGGATTTGCTCGCGGTTGTGCAGGAAGTATTTCAAGAGCTCATACTCCTTGCTGGTCAGCTTGAGCGGTTGCTTCTCAACATAACCGTCATATTCATTCGGGCGCAGCGAAATCGGCCCGTAGGCCAGCTCCCCTTCCATGCCGATCTTGCCGTTGCGTCTGAGCAGAACCCGGGCGCGGGCCAGTAATTCAGCAGCGGCAAACGGTTTGACGAGGTAATCGTCTGCACCGGCATCCAGTCCTTTGACACGGGACTCGACGCTGTCTTTTGCAGTCAGAAACAAAACCGGGGTCAGGATGCCCTTGGCCCGGAGCTTTTTTAAAATAGACAGCCCGTCAAGGCCGGGCAGCATAATATCGAGCACGAGCAGATCGTAAATGTCGCGTTCAGCGAGCAGGCAGCCTTCGTCGCCTTTGTCAGTAGAGTCCACCTGATAGGCTTCTTCCTGGAATATTTGCGAGACAACCTGCAACAGATGTTTGTCATCTTCTACTACCAGAATTCGCATATCTACCCCTCTTTTCATATCGAGAATAGCAACAAGTGGCCCCCACCAGGCGTGCCTTTCGACTGCGACGGTAACGATTGCCCGTCAGACGCTGCATGCCGGTCGTCTGACGGTCGCCACCGCTGTCGAATGAGGCGGTTACAATGAGCTGGGAGATGCCACTTGCCATATGCTAGTGTGTTTCAGTTATGCATCAATGTGTGCTGTTTCTGCAGGATTCAGAGGCTTGCGGATACGTAACCATTTTTTCATTTTTGCTACCATGTCGTCAAGCAATGAATACACAACGGGAATCACTACCAGTGTCAGCAGTGTCGAGAACAGCAGTCCGCCGATGACGACTGTTGCCAACGGTGCCTGACTCTCGCCGCCTTCGCCGATCCCGAGTGCCAGCGGCAGAAGACCGAGTGATGTAGCCAGCGTCGTCATGATGATCGGACGCAGACGAACCGGTCCTGCTGTGAGCAGTGCCTGGGTCCGCTCCATCCCCTCTTGCCGAAGAATGTTGGTAAAGTCAATGAGCACGATTGCGTTGCGGACGACGATTCCGGCCAGCAGCACGATCCCGATCAATGCCGGTACGCTCAGCGTCCGTCCCGTCACCCACAAGCTGAAGCTGGCCCCGAAGAAAGACAGCGGAACGGAGAGCATGATCGACAAGGGATAGACGACCGACTCAAACTGAGCCGACAAAATGATATAGACCAATACGACAGCCAGGACAAAGGCGAGAATCATGCCTTGGGTAGATTCCTGCATCTGCTGGTTTTGCCCCTGCTGCTCGATGACGTAGCCCGGCGGCAGCGGGAACGTGTCGACTACTTTGTTGATCGCCTGAGTCACGCTGCCGAGATCCCGTCCCGGGGCGAGCATGGCCGTCACATTGACCACGCGCGCCTGATTGTAGCGCTGGATCGATTGCGGGCCATCGGCGATGAACACGTTGGCCACATCCTTGATTTGCACCTTTTCCCCTTTTGTCGAGGTGAGCAGCAGATTTTCAATATCCTGCATATGTGTGGCCTTGCCGTCGCCAAGCACGATGGTGACGTCAGTCTGCGTTCCGTTAGTGTCCATTTGGGTGGCCACCTGGTCTTTCAATGCCGTCTGAATCGTACTGGCGACGAGCGTTTGCGTAACTCCCAGCTCGGCTGCGCGAATCCGATCGAGCGACACCTGGATTTCCGGTCGCGTTTCTTCCAATGTGTTGTCTGCCTGACGCACGCCATCCACCTCACTGATGGCGGCCGTAAGCTGTCCGGCCAGCTGCTGCAGCGTGTCGGCATCATTTCCGCGAATCGCGTAGGCGATCGGTCCGCCACTGCCGCCGCCGCTATACCCACCGCCGCCTCCTCCTCCGAGCATCGTCAACGTGTTCGCCGCTTCGCTGACGCGAACGCGAGCGCCCGGGAACCGGTTGAGCTTCATGCGAATGTTCTCGACGACTTCCGCTGTACTGCGGGTCCGCTCTTTTCCATCCTTCAGGATCAGGTGGAACGCTGCCGACTCGCTCGAGGCGTTATTGGCCGGACGCGTCGCATTGGCACTGCCCAGGCTGGTGAGAATCGTGTTTACTTCAGGAACTTGGGCGATCATTTTTTCCGCCTGGTCCATCACTTCTCTCGTTTTGTCCAGCTCGCTTCCGACCGGCAGGCGAATCGAGACGCTGATCTGTCCCTGGTCGGACGAAGGCATGAACTCGGAGCCGATAAACGGTACCAGTCCAACCCCCGCGATCAAGGACACGAGGCCGATCAGTACGACCGTCTTGCGATGGCCGAGCGACCAGCGGAGCATGCTGCGATACACGTGGATCCACCCGGCGTCGTCGTGGCTATGGGGGTGGGCGTGCTGCCCACTTTGCGTCTTCGCTTTTGCTTTTGCCCGGGAACCTACCCATTTCGTCGCCAGCATCGGCGTAACGGTCAAGGAGACGACGAGGGAGACGAGCAGGGAGAAGGAAACCGTGACCGCCAAATCCTTGAACAACTGCGCCGTAACGCCTTCGACGAAGACAATCGGCAAAAACACGGCAACAGTCGTCAAGGTTGCAGCGATTACCGGCATCGTCACTTCTTTCGTGCCCGCAACCGCTGCTTCCCGAATCGTCATGCCATTTTCGCGATGGCGATGGATGTTTTCCAATACGACGATGGCATCGTCGACGATCATCCCGACACCGAGTGTCAAGCCGCCCAAGCTCATCGTATTGATCGACATGTCCGAGAAAAACATCAGTGCAAAGGTCGAGATGACGGCAATCGGAATCGCCGTCCCGATGATTACGGTATTGCTGATGCTGCGCAGAAAGAACAGGATGATGACGATCGCGAGGAAACCGCCGATCAGCGTATCGTGTACGAGCGTGTTGATCGAGTCGCGGATGAACCTGGAGTCATCGGAAATGTGCAGGATCTCGAAATCCGCAGGCAGTGACGGCAACACCTTGGCAATCGCCGCATTCACTTCGTCCACGACAGCTACCGTGTTGCTGCCCGTTTGCTTCATGATCGTCATGCTGACTGTATTTTTTCCGTTTAATTTGTTCTCGACGGCGACGTCTTTATAGCCTTCGCTGATCACTGCAAGGTCTTCCAAAAACATTTGGCTGCCGCTCTTCAGCGGAATCGAGACTTTGCGAATGTCGTCGACGGATGTAAGCTTGCCCAGGGAACGCACCTGATAAGAGATGCCGCCTTCTGTTACCGTTCCGCCCGGGGTATCGAGATTCTGGTTTTTCAGTTGCTGCTTGATGTCGGCAATCGTGATGTCGTATTGCTCCAATTTTTGCGTATCGAGGAGAATCTTCACCTCTCGCTCCAAGCCGCCGGAGACACTGACAGAAGCAACCCCGTTTACCCGTTCGACATAGGGGACGATTTGCTGGTCGACGAGGTTTTTCAACTGATCGGCTCGCAGGTTCGCAGACAGCGCCAGTGTCAGCACCGGTGAGCTGTTGGGGTCGAACTTGGCTACCGTCGGCGTGGATACGTCTTCCGGCAGCGAGCGTTTTGCCCTGTCCACTTTTTGCTGGACTTCATTTACAGCCGAATCGATTTTTACTCCGCTGCCAAACTCGATGATCACCTGCGAGTTCCCTTCACGCGAGGTCGAGCGCACCGTCTTGATCCCCGCAACGGTGGACACGGCTTGCTCGATCGGCTTGGTGACGAGATTTTCCATCTCTTCCGGTCCCACTCCGGAATAGCTGGTCATCACGGCTACCGTAGGCACTTCAATGGGCGGATACAGATCGATCGGTATCCGCGTCAACGAGATGATTCCCAGAATCACCACAATCAAGACGCCCATCATCACTGTTACCGGACGGCGGATGGCATGATGAGAGATATGCATGGCAATCACCTATCCTTTTTGTTCTACCTTTTGTTCGCTGCTGGCCGGACGGTTCTGGTCATTTCCTTGCTTGTTCGGATCGCCTTGCCGGTTCTGAACGCCTTGCTTGTGATTGCCTCTTCCTTGACCGGACGCGTCATTTCCTTGTCTGCCCGCGCCCTCGCCTTGTCTTCCTCCGCCGTAGCCCTCTTTGCCATTACCGCCGCCTTGATTCCAGCCTTTTTGGCCGTTGCCGGCAGCGGCTGGCTTGTTCGGATCAAACACGACCACCGGTGTTCCTTCCGTCAAGGTGTTGTTCCCTTTGGTGACAACATCTTCGCCGCCGGAGAGTCCGGAGAGCACTTCAATTCGTTCGCCGTCAGACTCGCCGACAGTCACTTCTACCTGCCTGGCCACGTCGCCGTCAACGACGTATACGTAGTTCTTTTTCTCCGAGGAAATCACGGCTTCCCGCGGGACGACGACAGACTTGTGCGGCTCTCCCTGAAGCGAAATGGAGGCTACCATGCCCACTTTGATCTTCAAGTCGGGATTGGGAATTTCAATTTCCACCGGGAATGACTTGGTGCTGTCGGCGATCGGGCTGACAGCCGTCACTTTCCCTTTCGTGGCCAGGTCTATCGCCGCTACCTTGACTTCGACAGACTGGTCGTTATGTACCATTTGCACCTGGCTTTCGCTGACGTGCGTCTGCACGATCATGCTGTTCATGTTGACGATTTGCGCGACCACTGTACTTCCGCTGACTGTCCCGCCAACGTCTACGGGCAAAGAGCCGACGACACCGGTAATCGGCGATTTGATCGTATAGTTGTCAAACGTGAGCTGTGACAGGGCGGCATCCGCCTGCGCCTGCTTGTACGACGCTTCCGCAGCCTCGATCGAAGTCTGTGTCGGCCCCTCCTGGTCCAGCTTCAGCTTTAGCTTTTGATTTTCCAGCGTGGTTGTCGCACTGTCGAGCGCTGCTTTGGCCTTGTCCAGATCAGCAGCCGAAACCGCGCCTTCCTTGAACAGCGTCTGCGTGCGTTCATAATCTTTCCTGGCGCTGTCGAATTTGTTTTGCGCATCGATCAGCTGGTTTTGCGATTGGGCCAAGTTCTCTGCCCGTGTTCCTTCCCTGGCCTCATCGTATCGGGCCTTGGCTAACAGGAGCGACGCTTGCGCTTTCTGAAGCTGGACCTTTCCCTCTTCGTCATCCAGTTGGGCGATCGCTTGGCCGGCCTTGATCGGATCACCGACCCTGACCAGGAGCTGCTTGATTCGGCCGCTTGCCTTGGAGGTCAGGTCGACCTGCTCTTTCGCCTTCGCCCTGCCGCTCAGCGACAAGCTCATGCGAAAATCTTCAACAGCCGCTTTCTTCACCTCTACGGGTACAGCCCGTGCTGCCTGGTTCATGCGCTTTTCTGTTGGTGCTGGCTTTGACGAGCAGCCGGCAACCATCGCCAGAATGACTGCCATTGCGATTGCTTGGTTCAAACGTCGCATTCAACCGTTCCTCCCTTTTTCTCCTTACCCATCTCGCGCAAGCCAAAGCGAAGCCGAGCGGGGGGTAAAAACCTACTCGGCGCTATTTTGATACTGAATATATACAAGCTGCTGACTTCGATTTAATTAAAGCACCGGACTTTTTGAATTTTATTAGAATTTGGCAAAACCTTGCTCCCAACCTCCCGAGAAATTCATCAGAATAGCCAAGAAACCCAATAAGCGAGAATGACTAGAGTGAAAAGAACCGTGATCGGAATGACGATAGAAGTTACTTTCAGGTATTCGCCCCAACTGATTTTCACGTTGCCCTTTTTCAAAATGTGCATCCAAAGCAAGGTAGCGAGTGTTCCGATCGGCAAAAGCAGAGAACCTACGTCGCTGCCGATCACGCTTGCCAGGTACGCGATTTTCAAGGTGAGCGGATCAAGGCCCATATTGGTTAACGTCAGGGTTCCGACCATCAAAGCAGGGTGATTGTTGAACAAATTGGACAAGACGGACACAAGGAGCCCCATCATGACACTTGCATGAAGCAAGCTTCCGGAAACGATCGGCTGGAAGACTTGAATGAGCCAATTGGTCAATCCGATATTGTGCAAGCCGTAAATAATCACATACATACTGAAGGCGAACACGAGAATATGCCACGGCGTTTTCTTCAACATATCTGCGGGAGAAATTCCCAAATAAAACCAACGCCAAGCCAATAAGAAAAGAGAACCGAGCACAGCCATTAACGGAACGGGAAAGTGAACGTAAGAAGCGACGAAGAGACTGACTCGTACAGCAAATACAAAGACAAGGATATAGCTCATGAATTTTGTCTGCTGCTCGACGGGGATTGCGTGTCTGGCTTCTTTTAGCGGATGGTATCCTCTTGCGTCGGATGAATTCCCGAGACCCGGCATGGAGGCGGGAAGTTTACGGGGCAGAGTGCGATAGAAAGCCGCAAACAGCAGGAGTGTAAGCAGAACCAGCCCGAGTGAAGCGGGAATGAACATCATTGCTGTGTGCAAATAAAGATCCATATGAACAATTTTTAAAGCGATCAAATTCACGATATTGCTGACTCCAATCGGTGCGCTGGATGCGGTGGCGATTAAGGCTCCGCTTAGCAGGTAAGGGATTTTTTGATGGTTTTTCAGTCCCAGGTTACGAAGCAATAGCAGCAAAATCGGGGTCGTAATCAAGATGCTGCCATCATTGTTGACAAACAACGTCATGAGAAAGCAGAAAAGGTTCGTGTACCAGAAAAGGCGGATCCCTGATCCTCTCGCCCTCTCCGCCAGGTGCTCAGCCGCCCAGTGAAAGAATCCAAAGCTTTCTAATACGATCGCCATGACAATCGTTGCCATGATCGTGACCGCAGCTCCCCCGATGGTTTCCGTGATGGTCCCCAGATCAGCAATGGAAACACTGCCGCTTAACAGGACTACCAGAGCCCCGCACGTAGCCGGTATCGCCTCATTGACCTGAGGGCGCCAAAAAATAAATAGAATTGTGCATATAAACGACAAGATCGTTATGGGGATCATCAATTCTGTCATGCATCAATCATCCTTCCTATGGGAGACGAGCTGTCTTATTCGATTTCATCCGTTTGGTAGGGAAGCCGTAGTCTCCCATTCGCGATAGGCAGCTTGTGAAGGTAGGTTCTTTTACCTCTCTCTCATTTGTCCTTGAAGTTCATTTGTAATGTATCAATACGCCGATTCCAGTTGACATGCTCTACACAATTGTCCTATTTCTCTCATTTTTCCACTAAGAGCTATCAACTTCTATCAATGAGTAACAGATATACCTCATCAATAGAAGACTAGTTTTTGCTGGATGAAATGTTTAAGGAAATAAAAAAAACCGTCGAGGAAGTATTCCTGACGGTTTTTGCATATATGAATCATTCGACAGAAGCTAGCCAAAGCCAAGCTTTCTCACTCATTTGGAAGCGAGGGCAGCCGCAATCTTCGCCGCTACCTCCGCATTGTGCTTGACGAGCGCAATGTTCGTCTGCAAGCTTTTGCCGGCCGTTAATTGTTTGACTTTGTCGAGGATAAACGGCGTTACTTTTTTACCCGTGATGTTGTTTTCTTTCGCTTCTGCCAACGCTTTTAGAATCACCGCTTCGATTTCAGCAAAGTTGAGCGCATGTTCTTGTGGCACCGGATTGGCGATGACCGCCCCGCCGTTTAAGCCAAGCTCCCACTTGGCCGCGAGCATGCTGGCCACCGCTTCCGGGGATTCCAGGTTGAAGTCGACGCCAAAGCCGCTCTCCCGTGAGTAAAACGAAGGAAATTCGCTGCATTTGTAGCCGATGACAGGCACGCCATGGGTTTCCAGGTATTCCAGGGTGCGGCCGATGTCGAGAATCGATTTGGCTCCGGCGCAGATGACGGCGACGTTGGTCTGGGCCAGCTCGGTCAAGTCAGCCGAAACGTCCATGGTGACTTCGCCTTCGCGATGGACACCGCCGATTCCGCCTGTCGCAAAGATTTTGATCCCCGCCATCTGAGCGGCGATCATCGTTGCCGCAACCGTCGTCGCGCCGATTTTGCCGCTGGTGAGGATGTACGGAAAGTCGCGGCGGCTGACTTTCTCGACGGATTTGTTGGTGGCGAACTCTTCCAGCTCCGCTTCGTTCAGACCGATTTTGATTTTTCCGTCCATCAGCCCGATCGTTGCCGGTACGGCGCCGTTGTCGCGGATGATTTGCTCGACTTCCTTGGCCATTTGCACATTTTGCGGATACGGCATGCCGTGCGAGATAATCGTCGTTTCCAGGGCGACGACGGGCAGGTTGTTTGCCAGGGCATGTTGGACTTCTTCCGTAAAGGTCAAATATTGTTTCATGATGGTTGCTCCTCCTCTAGCAGAGCATAGAGCTGCTCTGGGCGTAATAGTGGTGATACGGATTGTTCGGTCTGCAAAGTGAGCGTCGCCGCGGCCAAGCCTAAGCGGCATGCTGTCCCGACAGTCTCGTCGTTCGTTATGCCGTACAGGAACCCGGCCGCAAAGGCATCGCCTGCTCCGGTCACGTCGACGACCTCCGCCTGGATCGGCTTGAGGTGCATGGTCCCCGCTTCCGTAGCGAAGACAACACCTCTCTCGCCGAGCGTCACGACGACGTTCTCGACGCCGCGCGCCCTGATCTTTTCGCTAGCGGTGCGGCAGTCGTCGATCGATTCGATCGCCATCCCGGCGAGCAGTTCGGCTTCTTCCCGATTCGGCAGGATCGCTTTCAATCCATCGAGTCGCTCCGGCAGCTTTTCCGCTTTTGCCGACGAGACCGGATCGAGATAGAGCGGAATCCGCTCGTCGCGGCAGCGTGTGATCATGTACTGAATCGACTCGGCGGACAGGTTGGTATCGAGGAAAATCGCCCGCGCCGCAGCGATGTGCGACCACTTCTCGGCAAGCATCTCCGGTGTCAGCTTGTCGTATATATCCATGTTTGCCAAAGAGATAACCATTTCTCCGTCCGTATCGAGCAAGGCCGTGTAGGTGCCGGTGCGCTCTGTCGGCAAAACCCACGATTGGCTTACGTCAATCCCGTTCTTTCTGGTCTCGTCAAGCACCCATTTGCCCTCTTTGTCATCGCCGATGCAGGTGATCAGCGAGGTGTTGCAGCCGAGTCGGCCGAGATTCTCCGCGATATTGCGGGCCACGCCGCCGCAGGATTCGGAGATCGTCACCGGGTTGGAGGAATGCAGACGGACTTTTTGCTTGCTGCGCGCCTTGCGATCGAGGTTGGCTCCACCGATGCAAATGATCAGCGACTCTTCACGCAGCACGTACGCTCTGCCTTTAATCTCGCCGCGTTTGGTCAAATTGGCGATGTATCCGGCGATGGCTGAGCGTGAGATGCCGACTTTACAAGCGAGCTCCTGCTGCGAAATAAACGGATTCATCCGGATGTAGTGCAGGATTTGGCTTTCTTTATCCACTCTTTGGCCTCCTTTCTGTTTACTCTCTTGACAAACAAAAGTTTATATTATAAACAAGTGTTTGTAAAGACGGTTATCCACTTCCGTACTATTCTGAAATCCCGATCGGCCCCACATAGTCAGTAATGCGCATTTCAGACAGATTCCATTCGACTTCAAGAGTAAGGGGCGATGGCAGCACGAAGTTTTTAAGCCAGAACTTTGCTTCCAAAACAGAGAACGGGGGGCGAAATTCATAATTTGTTTTATAAACTAGAGAAAATAGCGTCATGGATTTTTGCTTGCTGAGAGGTTGGTAGTGAAGAGAGAAAAGTGGAGTTGGCTTTCGTTCCTCGCGAGGCAGCGAGCAATGACCGGTCTGCGGGCAAAAACGGCACGGTCTGAGTGCTCATCGTGGTTCCTCCTAAACGTTTTTTCTGATGTGAGAAAAACAAAAGAGACACCCGACTTCCCTAAGCTACAGGAAGATCTGGTGTCTCCAGCCGTCTGGTCGACTATTATTTTAAATCACATCGGAATAGTATGAATTGATTAGTTAGAACTATACCGAGTTTAGTTCGGCATGTCAATAGGGTTTCTAAAAGAAAAAAACCGCTTGTCCCGGGCTTTGAACTTCACCACTGCTTCTTCGGCGATGAGAATAAGCGGAGCTGTTCGCCCCGCTCCTTACGTCTTCCGAGCATCTTCGCCTTGCCCCAGCTACAGATCTGACGAGCTAAGGTTTAGTTGAGCATGTCCATAGCAAATGCTCCAAAAAACGCATTACTTCCCTGCAAACAGCTTCTCAATGCACACTTTGAGCAGATCCGGCAGCGTCTTAAAAGCGAAATCAGTGTCCAAACGCTCGGTCCACTTGTGGGCGTCGCGGCCGACCGGGCCGAGGTTCAGCACGGGCACGTCAAAGCGCTCCAACGCTTCCAGCGGTACGCTGTAGCCGCGGTTCCACAGCGGCATGTTGTCGGTCAAAGGCGCGAGCGTCGACGCCGGATGCTGCAAGCCGACATAGCTCAAATCGGAGATTCCGCCAAAGTAGTTCTGCTTTTTCAAATCAACGCCGTGCTGCTCGCTGGCGTATGCCATCATGTCGCTGACGACGTGCGAAATCAGCGGGTGGCGGCTGGAGCAGACCGCCGGATAGTATGGAGGTGCGAAGAACAGCACGATCATCGGCGACAGCTCTTTGCACAGAATCGCCAGTTCGTCCACCAGTTGAATCGTGGTCTCGCGTTCATCCTGCTTGACGGGGCTGTTCAGCACATTGTGGCGGATACGCTCAATCGCTTCGTCGCCGTAGGTTTTGCGCGCATAGGCAACCAGCTCGTCGTACGTATAGACGCTGACGTTAATCTCCTTTGGCGTAAAGCGGTCGAGCTGCGCGTAGCGCTCGGCATGGGCCGCATAGGACTCCTTGATCTCCTCTGCCGCCATCATCGCCAGCCTGCGCATGCCGGTCACAATCTGCTCCATCGTCCATTCGTACAGGAAGAGGTTGAACAGCGTCACAGAGCGGTGCGGGATTTGCACGGAGTAGTCTTTTTTCAAGCTTTTCAGGATTTGATTCGTCGGCGGAGGCGTCACTTCGTTTTCGACCGTCTCGCAAAAAGCGGCATTCAGCTCCATCATCGAGGTGACGATCGACGACATGAAGTTGCCGTTCAATCCGGCGAGCGGCTCGCCGACATGCGTTTCCTTGCCGTAGCAGAGGAAGCCGGGCATGACTTTGCCGATCGACCCGCTGTAGATATAGGTGTTTTTGTCTCCGGGATAACGGGGAAACATCGGCTCGGAATTAAGCACTGTTTTGTACGTCAGGCCGAACTGCTCCGCCCACTGCAGCAGCATCGGCACGGCCGCCTTCATCCCGACGGAGTTCACCTCTTCATCCGGGACGGTGAGCAGCAGCAGATTCCCGTTAAATGCGCCGTCACAGGCCTGTTCGAGCAAGGACATGTGCAGGGCCAGGCCGCATTTCATATCCATCGTGCCGCGGCCAAACAGCCAGTCGCCCGCAGCCAAATCGGCCTGTACGTCTGCCGGCATGTCGGCGCTGTGTTCGCGGAACATCGCACTGAGCTTTTTCGGGTCAAAGGCCCAATCCTTCCAGTTGCCGTAATCCTCCACTTCGACCACGTCAAAATGGCTGACCAGCACGATCGTCTCCTTCGTGTCCGGCTGTTTTTTCACCAGCGCCGTGACGAAAAAGCGGCCGTCACCTGTCGGGTGCGCTTGCAAATGCTCCGGGTGCTCCCGGAAGTAAGGCAGCTCCTGAAGCTGCTCCACGACAAAGCGGGGAAATGCGATCTCTGCTGCCGAACCGGTAATGCTGGGGATTTCCACCAAGCTGCAAAGCAGGTCCGTGAGTTGTTCTTTTGTTGTCCATTTATTCGCCATGATAGCCACCTCTCCACTTTAATCATTTTCCACATAGCGGAAACAGATTCCATTATGTAGCTAAAAAAATTACGGCGTTTTGCCGATTTTTTGGGAAATGAGTTCTGCTGCTGCCGTCACTTTTTGTATGAGGAAAGACAGGCGCTCGTCTGTAATCTGGTAGCTGAGAACACCGATGCTCAACGCCCCGATCATTTTTTGCCCGTATCCGATGATCGGGGCTGCGATGGAAGCAGTGCCTTCCGTCCGCTCGCCATAGCTCACCGCATAGCCGTTTTTTTTCGCATCCCGCAGCTTTGCCCGGAAAGCCTGGCGGTCTTCCTCTTCCGGGATCAGCTTGCGGATGATCGCATCGGCCTCGCGCTCGTCGATGTTGGCCAAAATCGTCTTGTTGGCTGCGCCAATATTCAAGGGAATCCGCAGACCAAGACTATCGATGATCCGTACGTTCAGCGGGCTGTCGACACGATCGATGATGATGGCGTCTGTCCCGTGCGGAATGCTCAAATAGATGCTTTCCTTCACGTCCAAAGCCAGCGCTTCCATAATCGGACGGGCCACGACACGATAGTTGACGTTTTCCAGCAGACGCAATCCGACTTCCATCCACAGATGGCCCGCCTTGTATTGTTTTGAGTCTGCAGCCTGCTCGACGAGTCCATGCTGGATCAATGTGCTGATCAACCGGTGCACCGTACTGATGGGCAGCTTGGTGTGTCCAGCCAGCTCAGTGATCGTCCATTGCAGCTTCGACTCATCGGAGATCAAGGCCCGCACAATTTGCATGGCCCGGTCGATCGATTGTACCATGTGTGTCCCCTTTCAAAAGCTGGTCTTCGACTACGATTTAACAGAATTTTACCGGGAATGTAACCGATTAAAAACTTCACAAATTGATTGACAACGATTTTGCTCGCTTACACAGTATACTATAAAAATTTCACATCGTGAAATATATTCCACAATGCGGAAAAATGAATCTACGGAGGTGCAGCATGCCGGACGTGCTGAAACACTTCTACGATCATCTCGACTACATTCAGGCTCCGGCACACTGGACGGCGGCGATGATGAGTTGGCGGTAATGGACGCTTTCGCCCTTTACTTATGCCCTGCAGTTTGCTTCAATTCTAGTATAGCTTCCGCTAGTTCTGCGATTCTGGCGATTCTGGACAGATCAAAAATGATTCTTTGACAGATGATGATATTTACAATATAATGCAATTCATATTAAACACATATGAATTACCTGAAAAGGGGGATTAACCGTGTCACAGTTTACTGTATCTTTGCGAAGGGCGATTTGGCTCGGGACATTATCAATCTTGTTATTGGTGTTGAGTGCAGGATGCTCTGGAGCCCAAAATACTCCAGATCAAAATAACGGCGTTCAGCAAAATGCGAATCAGGCCGCAAAGCAGAATGCAAATACTGCAGAGCCTGCAGCGGGAGGAACTTTCGTCTATGGACGTCCGGCTTCCGTCACCTCATTTGACCTGCATAAGCAAATTACGGCGAACAACGCGTTTGCCATTGACAAAGTATTTGAATCTCTGGTCGCTTTTGATAGCAAGGGCGAGATTGTCGACTGGCTCGCCAAGTCGCATAGCATCAGTGAGGACGGCTTGACGTATACGTTTGAATTGCGCGACGGCTTGAAGTTTTCGAACGGCACTGATGTCACTGCGGAGGATGCCGTATTCTCGTTGAATCGACATTTGCAGGTTGGCGGCCCGCTGGCGATCGCGGCAAAGGTAGACAGCGTTAAAGCCAAAGATAACAAAACCCTTGTTATCACGCTGAAAGAGCCGTATACACCGTTCATCTCCGAGCTGTCCAACTTCTCCAACGGTATTCTTCCGAACAATTTTGGCGGGGTTTCCGAAGAAGAGTTTTTCAAAAAACCTGTAGGTACAGGGCCGTTCGTTGTTGACAAGTGGGACCCTGCAGGCGATCTGACATTTAGCAAAAACCCAAACTATTGGCAAAAAGGAAAACCGTATATTGACAAGCTTGTGTACAAGCTGATTGAAGATGACAGCCAAGCGATCAACCAGCTGAAGGCGGGAGAAGTGAACGCAATTGAATCTTTGGCGCTGCAAAATGCCAATGAGATCAAGGATGGCGCTGAAACGAAAGTCGTAACCAACGGCAGCTGGGTAACCGAGCAATTGTTCTTCAATACGCTGGACGAACATTTTTCTGATGTGCATGTCCGCCGTGCCCTGGCTTTGGCACTTGATCGTGAAGGCTTGACCAAGGCACTTACCTTTGGTTATGCACAGACGGCGAATTCATTGCTGCCGACAACCATTCCTTATAACGCAAATGATACGATCAAGCCACTGAACTTCGATGTAACCGCAGCCAAGGAGGAGCTTGCCAAATCCAAGTTCCCGAATGGCTTCACGACAAAATTGCTTGTTGCGTCCGGCAATAGCACAAGAGCCCAGGAGGCGCAAATCATTCAGGCAGCAGCCCAGGCGATCGGGATCAAGATTGAAATTGAATCGGTTGAACTGGCCACGTTCCGTGAGCGTTTCTTCGCCTATAATTTCTCGGCCATGCTGAACAGCGGTCAAGCCGACTCTCCGGAAGCGAACTCGATTATTGCATTTCAAACAGATCCAAACGGTTTCAGCAAATCGTATTGGACGCATTACACGAATAATGATGTAACCAAGCTTCTGTATGAAGGCCAAAAAACGCCGGATGGCAATGAACGCGCGAAAATCTATTCCACACTGCTGCAAACGCTGGCTGATGAAGTGCCTTACATCCCGCTGTATTATCCAGAAATTTTGAAAGGGATTCGCTCTTCAGTCGACGGCATCGTCGTGTTACCTAACGGCAGCATTCGCTTTGAAGATGTTCGCATTGGCAAATGATGAACGCCAACACGACGCTGCATCAATCGAAAGGAAGAAAAGGATCATCCCATTGGCTGCTGATCGCTCTTGTGAGAGCATTGGCAGTCATCCTCTGCGTGATGATCGCAGTCTTTTTCATCATCCGCATCGTGCCGGGGGACCCCGCAAAAATGATTTTGGGAGAATACAGTACGCCTGAGGCCATCGAGAGTATGCACCATACTCTCGGGCTGGACCTCCCTTTATGGGAACAATTCATCCAGTTCGGGAAGACGCTGGTTACCCAAGGGGATACCGGCAATTCCATTGTCTCGGGAACCTCTGTAAGAGAGCTGATTGCCGAGCGGGCCCCGATTACTTTGCTGCTCATTGTAATGGCTTGTGTTGTGATGATTATCATTTCCATTCTGCTCGCTACATTCGCAGCCACGCACAAGGATAGGCTGCTGGATCATCTCGTGCGTATTTTTCCTGCAATCACTCTGGGTATGCCAATCTTCTGGGTTGGCTTACTTCTCATTCTGCTTTTTAGTGTCCATCTTCGCTGGTTTCCGGTTGGGGGCGTAGGCGAAGGGGTGCATGGCATCCTGTACAGTCTGACGCTTCCGGCGATTACCGTTGCCTTTTCGCAGATTCCTACCCTGGTTCGGTCTCTGCGAGCACAGATGCTGGAAGTGTTGGAATCCGACTTCGTCGTCACATTGAAGGCTGCGCGAATCCCGACCAGGATTATTCTGTTTAAGCATGTGCTGCGTAACGCCGCTCTTCCCACTCTCATGCTGCTCAGCGTAAACATTTCTTATCTGATCGGCGGCACGCTGGTTATCGAACAAGTATTTGGCATCAAAGGGATTGGCAGCTTGTTGTTCACTTCCATTTCGAAACGGGATTTTCCCGTCATTCAAGGAATTGCGCTCTACTGTGCGCTATCTGTTGTGATCATCAGCCTTCTGACAGAGATCATTTCCAGATGGCTCGATCCCAGAACGAAAGGAAACCAATGAAACCGATAAAAACAGACCTTCCCTTGTATGAGGGAGGCAAGAAGACCAACATCGTCAAACGAATCTGGAATATCCCATCATTATTGGCCGGATGCACGATGCTTGCAGTGCTGATTGTCCTGACTGTGTGCATCCCGTTTCTTAGTCCGTACCAACCCTCTGAGCAGAATTTAAGCGCCTTTTTGCAGCCCCCTTCCGCCGAGCATTGGCTGGGAACCGATCAACTGGGACGTGATTTGTTTACGAGATTGATCTATGCTGCACGAACCGATTTGACCATCATGGTATTGGCGGAAATTGTCCCCTTTTGCACCGGAGTATTTCTGGGAATGCTTGCAGGGTATTACGGCAAATGGATCGATACGATCATTACACTCATCACGGATACGCTTATCGCCTTTCCTTTTTACCTGATCGTGATTATCGTGGCCTTTGCCAGCGGTGCAGGCCAAAGGGGCATTTATATCACGTTTATGTTGGTAGGCTGGATTGTCTTTGCCCGTGTCGTCAAGGGTCTGAGCGCTTCGTTTCGCAAACAGGAATGGGTTGCTTCAGCTGAAACTTTAGGACTGTCCGGACCGAGAATTATCCTGCGCCATATCCTGCCGAATGTGCTGCCGCAAGCGGTTGTCGTGCTTATGACCGATATGGTTGGGCTCTTAGTGGTCATTGTGACGCTTGGTTATCTGGGCATCGGCATAACACCGCCAACTCCGGACTGGGGGACAATGATTTCCGATGGGCAACCCTTCATCACGACAGCTTGGTGGCTTTCGGCAGTCCCGGGATTTGCCGTGGTGTATGTGGGGATCGCTTTGTCTCTTGTGGGTGATGGTTTGGCAGACATGTGGAGGAAAAAATGATTTCGACAAGCCCTATTTTGGAAGTAGAGGCACTATCGCTGGCAACCAAGTCACATGGAAAACTAGTCGATAATGTTAGTTTTTCGCTCGGCAAGGGGGAGAGTCTGGGATTAGTAGGTGAATCGGGTTCGGGAAAATCCCTTACGCTGCGTGCGATTCTGGGATTGCTCCCGCATGGTATTGAACAGATTGGCGGAACCGTTAAGACAGGCGCAAGCAGCGCGATGGTTTTTCAAGACCCGAGAGGTGCGCTGGACCCGCTCTGTCCGGTCGTCAAGCAGCTGGCGGAAGTTGTTTATTACAGACAGAGAGTAAGTCGAAAAGCTTCGCGCAGCATCGCGCTGGAATTGCTCGAAATGCTCGGGCTCCCCGATTCTTTGCAAAAAGCGGACCGATATCCGAGCCAGCTTTCCGGCGGTCAGTGTCAACGGGTAGTCATCGCCATGGCATTGGCATGCAAGCCGGGCATACTGCTCTGTGATGAGCCGACAACAGCGCTGGACGTTACTGTTCAGCGGCAAATTATGGAAACACTCACTCGTCTGCAGCATGAACTCGGTTTTGCCATGGTATTTGTTACGCATAATCTTGCCATTGCAGCTGCCTTGTGCGCTAAGCTGTGTGTGATGAAAGCGGGGCAGATTGTGGAGGAAGGCAATACCCTTCGTCTTTTGCAAAACCCGACTAATCCTTACACACAAATGCTGATTGATTCGGTGCTTCCTCTGCCGGAGCTTGAAGGGAATGGACATTCATGGAACTAGGCTTGCAAGTGAAAAATGTAACCGTTCGTTACGGCGATTTTGTTGCGCTTGATGACGTCACTCTGGATCTGCAGCCGCATACCACCCTTGGCCTCGTCGGTGAGTCCGGATCGGGCAAATCCACTCTGTCGCGGGTCATTGCCGGGTTGATCGCTCCTGACGAGGGACAGCTGCTGCTGGGTTCACAACAATTAAAAAAGAAGCGAAGCCGCGAGCAGCGCAAAATGATTCAGATGATCTTTCAAAATCCGGACGCATCGTTGAATCCCAGGCATTCCATCAGGCAGATTCTATCCGAAGCACTGCTGTTTCATCACATTGTGGAACGCAATCAGGTCGAGAAGCGATGCAAAGAGCTGTTGAATCTCGTTCACCTGGAAGCGGGCGCCCTGGATCGATTCCCTCACGAATTCTCTGGCGGTCAGCGTCAACGGATCGCGATCGCACGTGCATTGAGCGTTGAGCCGAACATTCTGATCGCGGATGAA
The DNA here is from genome assembly GCA_946402065.1 of uncultured Brevibacillus sp. GTDB lineage: Bacteria > Bacillota > Bacilli > Brevibacillales > Brevibacillaceae > Brevibacillus_D. Next base: position 26,530 of record CAMIVR010000018.1, read on the forward strand.
CCGACGAGCGCCTTGGATGTTTCCGTACAGCTCAGTGTGCTCGAGCTGTTACACACGCTTAAATCCGAGCTGAATCTTACCATGCTGTTTATCTCCCATGATCTGGGAGTCATCCATGCCATTTGTGATACGGTAGCAGTCATGCGGCAGGGAAAACTTGTTGAGCATAATCGCAAGGACCAGTTCTTCACTCGCCCTGAAACGGCATACAGCCGCGAGCTGCTGGCCGCCGTTCCGAAAATGCCGAAACCACGTACAACAGGAGGTCTTTATGAACCGCGAGCATAATGGATTTGTGCCCCTTTCTCTAGCTGAGTTCGATACGCTTACACAGTCGCTCTCCAAGCTCTTGTCCACGCAACACCCCCCGGTCATTATCCCGGGAGAAGCGATCTTGGGAATTGAGGCGGTGGCTGCAGGGATATCTGCGCCTGGCCGCACCTTTGTCAATGTGGTGACAGGCCCCTACGGCAGTTTATTTGGAAAATGGCTTGAAAGTGGCGGAGCGACGGTTGTTGAAGTGAAGGTCCCCTTTGATGAAGTGGTTACAGCGGAGGTGGTCGCGGCGGCAATTGAACGTGTCAAGCCATGCGCCGTATCCTTCGTTCAGGCTGAAGTGGTAACAGGCGGTTCGAATCCCGCCAAAGAAATCTGCAAGCTTGCACGCGACTTTAACATCATTACGGTGACGGACTCCGTTTCAGCTGTCGGGGGAGAAGCCCTGCTGATTGATGAGTGGGGCGTTGATTTTGCCATTATTGGCGCGCAAAAAGCACTCGCCGGGCCTAACGGCGTCAGCGCGGTAAGCATTTCCCCACGCGGTTGGGAATTCCTTGAGTCCAATGAACATGCGCCGCGCAATTCCATTCTGTCCTTGCTCGATCTGAAGCCACCTGGCGATGGCGCTGCGTCGGTACGGGTTCCCTACAACATTCCAACGCTGGAGGCCAGAGCCCTGATCCAGGCATTGAACCGAATCGAGGAAGAAGGATTGGAGCAGGTGATCAAGCGCCATGAATTGGCTTCAGCCTCTACCGTGGCCGGCATCAAAGCCTTGGGTCTTGACCCTTGGCAGAAGGATAGCAGGCACTATTCCACGCTGACTACGACCGTTCGGTTGTCTGGGGAGCAGCATTTGTCGATCGATCAGCCGATTGGAATCGTCGCTCCCGGAGACGGGGAACTATTCGGCCAGCTTCTGCGAATCAACCATTTTGGAGCGAACGCTTGCCGGCAAAGCGTGGAGGAAGCCATCTCGACACTTGCCCGATTATTGAAGCAAGACCCTGATCATGCCTTGCAGGCTGTTCGACTGATTTGGGGGACACATGATGAATGAACATCCGCAACGGCAAACATTTCATCGCATTTTTATCGCAGGTATTGAAGGAAAACGCTTCGATATCGTGATTCAGGACGGTCGGTTTTCCTCGATTGTCGAAGCGGAGCCAGATCAGGAGCAGTCATCTCAATCTCCATCAGGCAAAGATTTATGGATAAGTCCGGGGCTGATTGATCTTCATACGCATCTGGCCTGGACAGACTTTGACCATGCCGATCAATTGAAACGCGACAGCCACGAAATCGAAATCATGCAGGCGCAAGCCTTTGCAGCAACACTGCGGACCGGTGTAACAACGGCGCGCGATGCGGGCGGGCTTCTGCCGAGCACCGTGCAGCATCTCGTTTCGCACTACCAGCATCCTTTACGGGTACAAACCAGCAGCGATATGCTTGGAGCAGCGGATGCCCGAGGAATTCCCCATCTGGAACGACGAATGGCAGAAATCTTTGCTACAGGCGCAGAATGGATCAAAATCATGGCGACAGGCGGTCTTGGCACGCCAGCAGAGAAAGTGCTTGACCCGACTTTTTCGGAGGAGGAGTTCGCTTTCATTGTTCGCCATGCGAAAGCTCACCAGAAAAAGGTCATGGTTCATACATGGGGCGGGGTAACGGTAGACTGGTCCATCAATGCCGGTGTCGAATCTGTTGAACACGGAATGTTCTTGACTGAGGATCAGGCTGGCAAACTCGCACAATCTGGAATAGCGCTCGTGCCGACAACATCGATTTATCGCATTGCTTCCGATCCGAACGGCGTTTTGGCTCTGAACGCGGTCATTTGCGAGCGGGCTGCCCGCGCTGCCGAAGCCCACTCTAAAGCCATTCATTATGCCAAAAGAGCGGGAGTCCGCATTGGATTCGGCACGGATTATGCCACACCTGCGTTGCATGGCTACAACCTGCAAGAACTGGATACGCTGATTGATTGCGGCTTGACCCGCGCTGAAGCCTGGCAATCTGCTACCCAAAGCGCCGCTGAGATTCTCGGAAGCGGCAACGAATTAGGGCAGATTGCTGAAGGTTATCTTGCGGATGCGATTCTCTTTGATGCCGATCCGTATCAGGCGCAAAATCCGTCTGAACTGCGGAAGAACATCGTTTCTGTCATTACCAGCTAGAAAAACTAGGCTTATCGCCCTGCCCAATAGCGAAAGCCGTAGTTTTTCTTATACTTTCACCCTTTATCGCTTTAGCGAATATAAACTTTCTGAAAGTATTAGAAAACTTGGCTACGCCAAGCCTTTCGGCGTAGCCTTAGTTGCGCTTATGTCGATAAGAATTTTTATAAATTCTTATCGACCAAAAAACCCGCTGCGGCGACAGAGCTCTTCACTACCAAACAGCGAAAGCTCTTGCCGCCGCAACGGGCGTACCGTATGTCGTTGGTTATTCTCCGGTAAATTCCGGCTTCCTCTTTTCAAAAAACGCCCGGACGCCTTCGCGATGGTCGCTTGTGGAAAAAGCGATTCCCTGGGCCATCGCTTCTTCGTGCAGCAATTGCTCCAGCGACAGTTCAAAGCTCCGGTTCAAAATCGTCTTGGCCATCCCGAGTGCAGCTCCCGGCCCCTCTGCAAGCATGCCGGCGAGCTGGTTTGCCCGTTCCATCAGTCGCTCCGGCTCCGTAACCTCCAGGACGATGCCGTATTCCTGGGCTTCCTTCGCCGTGATCATCCGTCCGGAATACATCAGCTCCTTGGCACGGGGCAAGCCGACGACCCGGGGCAGGAAATACATGCCGCCAAAATCCGGCACGAGACCTACTTTGGCAAAAACCTGGCCAAATTTGGCCTGTTCCCCTGCCACGATCAGATCGCAGGCGAGGGCAAGATTAAAGCCCGCGCCGGCGGCAAAGCCGTTTACCGCGGCGATTACCGGTTTTTCCAGGGTGTGCAAGGCCATCAACAAACGGTGGGCTTTTTGCAAATAGCGTTTTCCCGCCAATGCGTCCATGTCGGCGAAGCTGTCCAAATCCCCACCGGCGCAAAATGCTTTTCCACCCCCGGTCAAAATGACGCTCCGCACCCGGGTGTCACTCTGTGCCTTCTCCAATGCCTCGTGAAATCCGCTGACCAGCTCCTGCGACAAGGCATTCATCTTCTCCGGCCTGTTCAGCGTAATCGTGGCAACTCCGTTTGTCACTTCGTACAAGACATTTTGATCCTCCATGGGTCCCTCCTTGCCTGGCGATGATTATTAGCCGGTCGCACGGTCGTTTGTCCCTGCCTCCCGAAGCTCGGAGCGCAGCTTGAATTTTAAAATTTTGCCTGAGGCATTGCGCGGGAGCCGGTCGACGAGAAACAGCACGCGGGGAATTTTGTAGCCCGCGAGATAGCGGCGGCAAAAAGCTTGCAGGTCTTCCAGTTCCATCGTTTCGCCAGGCTTGGGTACGATTACGGCGGCGACGGTCTCGCCCCACAGCTCATGGGGGACGCCGATGACGGCAGCCTCCAGCACCTGCGGATAAGAGTAGAGTACTTGCTCCACTTCCACCGAGTAAACGTTTTCGCCACCGGAGATGATCATGTCCTTTTTGCGGTCTACCAGGGTGATGACCCCATCCTCGTCAATCGTGGCGAGGTCGCCGGTATGCAGCCAGCCGCCTCGGAACGCTTCCGCTGTTGCCTGCGGGTTCTTGTAGTACTCCTTCATCACCGTTTCGCCGCGCAAGACGAGTTCGCCGATTCCCCCCGGCGCAACCTCCTGGTCCTGATCGTCCACGACGCGCGCTTCGTTTTGGAAAATGGCCGTACCGCTGGCTCCAAGCTTCATTTTATGGCCTTCAGGCGTCAGTATAACGCCGCCCGGTCCGCCTTCGGTAAGCCCGCACAGATTGAAAAACTGGTCCGTTCCGAACAGTTCCATGCTTTGCCGGACCAGCTCCGGTGCCATCGGCGCAGCCCCATAGCTGCAGCGGGTGACCGAGGAGAGATCGTATCGCTCCCGGTTTGGCACCTGCAACAAGTATGTGTACATCGCCGGAACGCCAAAGAAAAAGCTGATCTGATACTGCTGGATCGCGGCAAGTGCCTGCTCGGGGTGAAAATCGCGATGAATGACGCTGCTGCAGCCCAAGTAAAAGCCGGTCAGCAGGAACAGATTCAACTGTGCCGCGTGAAAGAGGGGGGCCAGGTGGAGCAGGCGGTCGTTCGGGTTAAGCCCCATCGCGGCCATCATGTTGACTGATACCTGCAGGACGCGGTGGTGGTCAAAAACCGCTCCTTTTGGCTTGCCGGTCGTCCCGGAGGTGTAGAGGATCTGCAAATCGTCGTACTCCGTCAGTTCGACTGCCGGTTCCGCACGATTGTCCGTCACCACCTGACTGTAGCGCAATTGGCCTGCGACAGGCGTCTCTCCGACGACAACGACATGCCGCAAATCGGCCGCGCCACTCCGGGCCTCATCAATCAGCCCGGCAAACTCCTCGTCGCAGATAACAAGCACCGAGTCGGAATGCTGCAAAATATACTGGGCTTCCACGACCGCCAGGCGAAAGTTGATCGGAACGAGCACGGCACCCAGCTTGGCCGCGGCAAAGAACGCGATGGCAAACCAGTCGGAGTTCTTCATCATCAGCGCCACTTTATCCCCTTTTTTCACGCCCAACGCTGCCAATCCGTGGGCCAGACGGTTTACTTCTTTATTAAATTCCGCATACGTATAGGTGCGCTCCTCACAGGTGAGCGCCCTTTTCTCCGGGTGTCGTCTTGCATTTCGCGCCAAGCAGCTACCGATATCCATCGCTATCCCCCCGTATAACTGGATTTTCCCCAAATATTGCCTACGTGTACATCCCGCCGTTAATGTGGAGCACCTGACCATTCACGTAATTGGAGAGCGGCGACGCCAGATAAAAGATGCCCTGGGCCGCTTCCTCCGCCAAGCCGGCCCGCTTCTGCGGAATGGATTGCTCGAACATATTTCGCACCTTTTCCGGAATTCCGACTGCGACGCCGTCTACTGTCTCTCCTTTTTCCTTCGCTTGCGTCAGGCGCGTATCAATCAGCCCAAAGGCGACCGCATTGCAATTGACGTTAAACCCGGCCCACTCTTTGGCGACCGTCTTGGTCAGGCCGATCAGCCCTGCTTTTGCCGAGGAATAGTTCGCCTGCCCCACATTCCCCATCACGCCGGCAACAGAAGTCACATTCACAATTTTCCGATAACGCCAAACGCCTTGTTCGACGTCCGTCTTGCCCGCGTCACGCAGATAAGGCGCCGCTTCGCGAATCAACCGGAACGGAGCGATCAGGTGAATATCGAGCATCTTTTGAAATTGTTCGTCGCTCATCTTGTGCACCAGGTTGTCCCACGTATAGCCTGCATTATTCACCAAAATGTCCAATTGTCCAAACGCCGTGATCGTCTCGCGAATAATCGCAGCAGGAAACTCGGGTGCCGTCACGTCGCCGCTGAAGGCGATCGCGTCGCCGCCCTTTGCCCTAATCGCTTGCACCACTTCTTCTGCCGGAGCCTGATCCTTGTCTGAGACCACAACACGGGCCCCATGCTCCGCCATCATCTCGGCGACGGCGCGACCGACGCCGCGCCCCGCTCCTGTAATCATCGCTACCTGATTGTCCAGCATTCCCATTTGTCCCATCCCCCAACGTTTATTGTTCCGGTTTGCAGACAACGAATTGCCCGCTTAGCTTTATCTCATCTTCGGCGTTTTTCACGGTAAGCTCGCCGATGAGCCGGAGCTCGCCGTTTTGCTCCACTTCCTCGGTTATTTGCCCGTACACCGTCAACTGTTCGCCCGGCCGTGTCATTTTGGAGAAACGGACTTTGAATCGGCGCAGATTCCGGCGCGGAAACCATTGAGCCAACGCCTGTCCGGCAAATCCCATCACGAGCATGCCATGGGCAATGACGCCGCCCAATCCGGCTTTTTCTCCGACGGGCACAACGGTGTGAATCGGGTTAAAATCGCCGGATGCTCCGGCATAGCGCACCAGCTGTGTATGCGTGATAGCCGGTTTTTCCAAAGGCTGTAACGGTTCCATCCAGGTTCCTCCTGTTCCTTATGGTCTTTCAATGATCAGACTGCGAGCGACCAGCACCTGTTCACCCTGTTGGTTGTGAAATGCGGTCTCGATCGTAATCAGACTCATTCCCCTTTTTACAACGACGTCCACGACCTTGCTTTGCCCCGTGAGCTCATCGCCGGCGCAGATGTCTTGCAAATATTCGTACTCCTGCTCACCGTGGAGGACCTTCAGCGGGTCCAATTCCAGCACCCTGATCAGCTCGTCAAAGTCCGCTCCCGCCCACATCTCGATAACGGTAGGAAACGTAGGCGGAATCGGCACATCGCGAAATCCCGCCTCGCGAGCGGCCGCGGGGCTGGCATAGAGCGAATTGCCGTCGCCGATAGCCAGGGCAAATTCCCTGATTTTCCCACGCTCGATGGTAAAGCTGAACGGCTCAAACGCCATGCCCACTTTGGCGGCTATGTCTCGTTCCATTTTCATGCCCCCTTCTTACAACCCGAGATTTTTGGCGATGATCGTTTTCATGATTTGATTGGTTCCGGCGTAAATGGCTGCAACGGGTACGTCGCGGTAGCGGCGGGCAATCGGGTATTCCTCCATGTAACCGTATCCGCCGTGAAGCTGCATGCACGAGCCAGCGACTCGCTTGGCCATCTCGGTCAGCCACATTTTTGCCATCGAGACTTGCGTGACGACGTTCTGACCGGCCATATGCTTGTCGATCAAGTCATCGAGGAACGTACGCCCGATCTCAACCTCTGTCGCCAGCTCGGCAATCGTGAACTGGGTGTTTTGGAATTGGCTGATCGCCTGGCCGAACGCCTTGCGATTCTTCACGTAGTCAATGGTCATGCGCAGCATCTCTTCCGCCGCCACCTGCGCCGAGATGCCGACAATCAGCCGTTCCTGCTGGAGTTTGTCCATGAGGTAGTAGAAGCCCTTGCCTTCTTCTCCCAGCAGGTTGGCTGCGGGAACACGCGCGTCCTGGAAAATCAGCTCTGCCGTATCCTGGGCGTGCAGCCCTACTTTATCCAGTTTTTTGCCGCGGGAAAAACCCGGCGTGCCGCGTTCGACGACCAGCAGGCTGACCCCTTTGTAGCTCGGTTTGACGGCTGTATCTGTCTTGCAGGCGACGACGATCAGATCGGCATGAATGCCATTGGTGATGAAGGTTTTCTCTCCGTTGAGGATATAGGAGTCCCCGTCACGCACCGCTGTCGTTTTGATTGCCGCCAAATCAGAGCCCGTTCCCGGTTCGGTCATGGCGATGGCGGTGATTGTTTCGCCTGTAATGCAGCGCGGCAGCCACCGCTGCTTTTGCTCCTCGGTGCCGTAGGCGTCAAGGTACGGCACGACGATGTCATTGTGCAGCCCGACTCCGACCAGGCTGGTGCCGACCCGTTCCAGCTCTTCATTCAACACCACCGAGTAGGCGAAGTCCGCATTCAGACCGCCGTACGCTTCATCGAGCCACGGGCAAAGAAACCCTTGCTCCCCGAGCTTTAGCCAGAATTCCCGCGGTATGATTCGCTCCCGTTCCCATTGGTCATAATGGGGCACCGCTTCGACAGCGAGAAATTTGCGCAGCGCCTCCCGAAAGATCAGATGTTCCGCTTTCAAATAGCTGCCAGACATGACACTACCCCTTTCCACAATTTCCATCATCCCATTCACCGGTTACTAATTGCAATTCGCGTGCCACTCCGGAACGCCTGCTTTCCTGTTTACAGGTGGTTGGCGTTGGAAAAACACGTCTTATTTCCGGACAAAAAAGTGTCCAAACCGTCTCAATCCCGGACATCCAGTTTCTGCCTGCGCAGCTTCTCGTACAGCACGGAGCGGCTGATTCCCAGGAGCTGCGCAGCTTTTGTCTTGTTCCCGTTTGTCTCGGCCAAGGCTTGCCGGATGGCTGTCTGCTCCGCAACCACCATCAGCTTGCCCTGCTGCTGGGCAGCCTCGGCTCCCCCCTCTCCGCCAGCTTTTTTCAGCAAATAGTCGGGCAGGTCCTCGAGTTGAATCCGGCCGTGCTCGGCAAAGACCACGGCCCGTTCCAGGACGTTTCTCAATTCGCGGACGTTTCCTGGCCAGGCGTATTCTTGCAACAGCTTTTGCACGTTCGGCTCCAGCCCTGTGATGCTGGTCCCGCTCTGCTTGTTCAGCTCCTGGATGAACAATTCGCCGAGCAGCAAAATGTCATCTTTGCGTTTGCGCAGCGGCGGGATTTCCACCGAGATGACATTGAGGCGGTAAAACAAATCCTGCCGGAATTGACCCAGCTCCACCATCTCTTCGAGAAAGCGGTGCGTCGCGGCGATAATGCGCACATCCACATGGATTCGTTCCGTCCCGCCCACGCGGTAGAACTCTCTTTCCTGCAGCACGCGCAACAGCTTGGCTTGCAGTGCCAAGGACATGTCGCCAACCTCATCGAGAAACAGCGTTCCGCCGTGGGCGAGGTCGAATTTGCCCAGCTTTCCTTTTTGCTTCGCGCCGGTAAATGCCCCCTCTTCATAGCCGAAAAACTCCGATTCCAGCAAATGCTCCGGAATCGCGGCGCAGTTTACGGTGACAAACGGCCCTTTATGGCGGGAGCTGCTGCTGTGAATGGCATGGGCAAACAGCTCCTTGCCGGTGCCGCTTTCGCCGCGAATGAGAATCGTGGAAGCACCTTTGGCTGCCTTGGTGACGCTTCGGATGACTTTTTCCATCTGCTCGTCTTGCGTGAAAATTTGCTCGAAGGTAAACCGGGAGCCCTCTGATTTTCGCAGTTGGGCATTGGCTGCGTTGTCCTTGTGCTCATTCGTTTCGAAACGGCGGAAACGTTCACGGACTTCCTTCAGTTGACGAAAAACGACTTTTCCTACCGCACCGATCAGCACTTCCCCCCGAAACACGGGAATGCGGTGGACGATGTAGGGAATGCCTTTTACCTCCATGAAGTCGCTGACGTCGGCAATTCCTGTTTTCAGCACCTTGGAGAGGCCCAACTGCGGCAAAAGCGAATCAATCGCTGCAAACGAAACGGCCTCGCCGTCCAATCCGAACAGCTCCAGCACAGACTGGCTGATAAACGTAATCTCCTGTTTCTCGTTGATCATCACCAGTCCATCGTAGGCATGTTCAATGACCGTTTGGAGAATGCTCTTCCATTTTTGCGCCGTTTCTAATTCTTCCGCCAGCTTCTCTACTTCCGACATCGGCTGCAGCAGAGCGATTACGCCTTCTTTTCCATTTCCCATGGGATAGCTGGAGATTCGCACGATCATTTGCTGGTCTCCCACCTGCAGCTGCCGGTGACTCTCCTTGCGGCCCTCATCCTCCTGCAACGCAAGCAAATCGTACAAATCCTGCTTCATTAGCTCAGCTTCGGTTTTCCCGAGAAATTCACACGAGCGTTTGTTGGCAAAAAGAATTTTCCGCTGATCATCCGTCAGCAAAGCTCCAAGCTGGGAAGTATCGAGGATTTCTTCCAGCTGTTCTTTTAACAGTCGCGTCTTGTGAAAAAGAGCGAAGATCACATCGGTTTTTGTAATCAATCCGACGACGCGGCCGCTTTCGTCGAGGATGGTCCCTGTGCCGACCTCGCTGTTCCAGACAATTTGCTCCAGCTCATCGTAGCTGATCGTGATCGGGATGGAGGCTGCGCTGCCCTTTTTTATATAAGCGGCGATCGGCGTGTCGAGTTCCTTCCCTTCGACCAGCATCTGATAAAGCGTGCTTTTGGTGAAAGCGCCGATCAGATGTCCTTCCCGATCCGTAACCGGAACGGTGTTCCACTTGAGCCGCTTGATCAGTTCAATTGCCTGGGCCAGCGAATCCTCGGCCAAGAGACATTGATCGAGCGGCGTCATGATGTCACGCAATGCGAGCAATGAGCTTTCCTCCTTCTATGTCAGGTACGTTTCTGCCTGCTACATGAGAAAGCCGGCCCCTGATCTGAGGGATACCGGCGAGCTGTTCATTTTTTTAAGCTATGCCTTTTGGTACATCGTCACCACACACGCGCCGCCGAGGCCGAGGTTGTGCTGCAGAGCGACGGAGGCTCCTTCTACCTGCCTGTCTCCGGCCTGCCCCCGCAACTGCCACACCAGCTCGGCAGACTGTGCCAGACCTGTTGCGCCCAGCGGATGCCCTTTCGACATCAGGCCGCCCGAGGGATTGACCACATATTTTCCGCCATACGTATTGTCCGCATCGCGGATGAACTTCTCCGCTCCCCCCTCCGGACACAGACCGAGAGCTTCGTAGGTAATGACTTCGTTTGGCGTGAAGCAATCGTGCAGTTCGACCACCTGCACCCGCTCGGGACCGAATCCCGCCCGTTCGTACACCTTCTGTGCGGCTCGCCGCGTCATGTCGTAGCCGACCAGATTCATCGGGTCTTCATACGTGGCCGGGGTATCGGTAGTCATCGCTTGGGCCACGATCGTCACAGCTCCGGTAATTCCGTGCTTGCGGGCAAATGCGTCGCTGCACACAACGGCCGCCGCCGCCCCGCACGATGGCGGGCAGGCGCACAGTCGCGTCAGGTACGGGAACAGGACGGGGGCCGCCAGCACCTCTTCCACGGTGAGGGGAGCGCGGAAAATCGCATTGGGATTATGGGCGGCATGACTCCGCGTCTTGACTGCGACCCGGGCGAAAATATCCGGGTTGGCTCCGTATTTTTCAATATACTGTTTGCCGCTTGATCCAAACAACCGGGGGGCAAGAGGAGCTTCCGGAGCTTCCGGCTCCAGACGTTCCAGTTGGCTGATAAAATCTTGCAGCGGCGAGGTGCGATCTTTCCACACCTCGCCCAAGGCCCCTGGCTTCATCTCTTCGAAGCCGAAAGCGAGCACGCAATCTGCCTCCCCCGACTCAATCGCCTGGCGAGCCAGGAACAATGCCGTCGAGCCCGACGAGCAGTTGTTGTTTACGTTGATGATCGGGATTCCACTCAGTCCAATCCGGTAAAGCGCCGTCTGGCCGCAGGTGCTGTCGCCGTACACATAGCTGGCGTACGCCTGTTCAATCTCCCGGTAGTCAATGCCGGCATCCTCCAAGGCGTGAAGGACAGCCGTAGAAGCCATGATTTCATACGGCTCCTGCTGTCCCGGCTTCTTGAAAGGGATCATACCCACTCCGATAATATTTGCTTTCGCCATCTTACTTCCCTCGCTTTGACATTATCGCTGATTTTTGTAAGGTATTAAAGAAGCAAGTAACATGCCAACTCTTTTAACTGCTTCCTGGAGCGGTTTGCCAAATCGGACAGCAAGAAAATTGTATGGATTCCGAACAACCGTACAAACAAAGCGTCTGATTGCTGTACAGTACAAAAGTCTCTGCTAAAAGAACCCTTTTTCCAACACAGCTCCGCCGTCAAGCGTCACCACTTCCCCCGTCATATAGCCGGCATACGGGGAAACGATATAGCTGGCCAGGTTGGCAATCTCCTCTACGGTCCCCAGCCTGCCCAATGGAACCCCGCCGACAACGTTCTGCACAGCCTCAGGGGAGCCGAACAACCGGTCGGCCCCGCCAGTCTCCTCGATCGGTCCAGGGGCAATCGCATTCACGCGAATGCCGTACTTGCCCCACTCGGCCGCCAGTGTCTTCGTCATCATCAGCACACCGGCCTTTGCCGAAGCGGAGTGGACGACGCCGGGATGACCGGTCCAGGCGTACGTCGCCACCATGTTCAGGATGTTCCCCTGCTTGCCCTGCTCTATCCAATGCTTGCCAACTGCCTGCGAACAGTAGAAGGTGCCGTTTAGCACGATGTTGATCACGGTGTTCCAGCCATTCACGCTCAGCTTTTCCGCCGGACAGATGAAATTGCCAGCTGCATTGTTGACCAGTATATCGATTGCGCCAAAATGAGCGAGTGTTCGCTCGACGACGTGTCCGACTTGCTCGGGCTGTCGAACGTCACAGGGTACGACCAATACGTCGCCGCCGCGCTCCGCGATTTCATCGGCTGCCTTTTCCAGATTTTCCTGGTTGCGGCTCGCGATTACGACCTTTGCCCCTAGCTCGGCGAACTTCAGGGCCATCCCCTTGCCCATGCCCGTAGCTCCGCCTGTAATGATCGCCACCTGATCCTGCAAGGCATTTTGCACCAGCATTGCCCTTCTCCCCCCTTCGCTATTCAATGACGACGAGCACGTCTCCTTCGTTGACGAAATCGCCTTCGTTTACTTTCACTTCCGTTACCGTCCCGCCATTCTCTGCGGCGATGGGGATCTCCATCTTCATTGACTCGAGAATGACGACATCCTGCCCCGCTTCAACCAAATCGCCTGGCTTGACCAGTACCTTCCATGCATTGCCTGCCATGCTTGCTGTTACTTTGCTCATCTGTGCGTTTCCCTCCTGTCTGGGTATCGTGGGAATCGACTCACGGCGCGCTGTTCACCATCAGCTTGATGGTGGCTGAGGCTACCGTTTCTCCCGACTGTTTTTTGATTTGCTGCCTTGCGGTAATGACACCTCTGCCCGCTTCCTTCGGTTCAATGGCCGTCACCTCCAGCTCCACATGGATCGTGTCGCCGATATAGGTAGGGTTGGTAAAGCGAACGGACTCCATGCCGTAAAAGGCGACGACGACCCCCGGCTCAAACGTGAGCAAGCCGGATGCAGCGGACAAGACCAACAAGCCGTGGGCGATGCGCTGCCCAAACGGAGTCTTGGCCGCAAAGGTCGCGTCCGTATGCAGAGGATACCAGTCGCCGCTGAAGGCGGCGAACATGACCAGGTCGGTCTCGGTTATGGTCCGGCCCTTGGATGTCCATGTTTCGCCCACTTCGTACTGTTCTATATATTTCGAAAACATCGCCTGTTTTCCTCCTTTCCATCCGATTGAACAATTGCCACAGATTCTGAAAAAATACGAAGGGGCCTCCGGCGAGAAACAAACAGGGCTGTGATGTGGCCAGCCCCCTCTGGTGTTAGCCTTGTGTCGGAGCGTAGTGGCCGGCGTACTGTTCGCGCAACAGGTTCTTCTGGATTTTTCCCGTCGCCGTCAGCGGGAACTGCTGCAAAAAGATCACCGCCTTGGGCACCTCGAATCCGGCCAGTTCCCGTCTGCAGTGCTCGAGAATCTCCTCGGCGTCAACCTCCTTGCCCGGCTGAACCGTGACAAATGCGGTTATCGCCTCACCCCAGCGCTCATGGGGCAAACCGACCACCGCTGCATTGGCGATGCACTGCTGCTTGAGGAGGATGCTTTCGATTTTTATCGACGGCACATTTTCGCCGCCCGTTTTGATCATATCCTTTTTGCGGTCGACGAACAGAAGCTGCCCGTCCTGATCGAACACGCCCAAATCTCCCGTGTGGTGCCAGCCGAATTTTTGCGCTTCAGCGGTCGCTTCAGCGTTTTTCCAATAGCCCTTCATCACGGTGGGGCCACGGTGGACAATCTCGCCAATCTGCCCGTGCTCAAGCAGGTTGCCTTCGTCGTCCATAATCGCCGTATCCACTGCCACTGCCGAGACACCCCAGTAAGAGCCAAAGCGCCGCAGCTGCTCCTCCGGCTTGAAAAACATCGTCCCCGGATACATCTCGGTCTGTCCCGTTCCGAGCGCAAACCGCGCCTCGAAGCGATCGATCGCCCGCCGCAGGGTATCCTCATCCATCGGAGTCATTGCATACATACAATAGCGCAACGAGGAGAGGTCCTTGTTCGCTACCTCGGGATGGTTCAGCATCGCTCGATACATCACCGGCAGTGCGAACATCCAGGTAATTTTTTCCCGTTCCACCGTTTCCGCAAAAGTAACCGGATCAAAGCCGCGCAGCACCACCGCCGTCGCCCCGACATGCAGGATGGAGGCCGTCATGCAGTGCTGTGCGCAGTGAAACAGCGGCATCATCGTGGTGGCGACGTCTTCCTTGGACAGCTCCACTTCAATGATGCTGCTCAATGTGGCGATATAGACGGACAGGTGGGTTTGCATCACGCCCTTGGGCCTTGAGGTGGTGCCGCTCGTATACATGATCAGGGCGAGATCGTCTTGATGAATGTCTACGGCAGGTTCAGCCGCAGGTTGGTTTTCGAGCGCTTCCGCAAGGGTGATGGCGTGTCCGGCAGCTCCTGTCTGGCCGAGCGGAACCGTCACGATATCAGGCAGTTCCGCCACAGTCGGAATCGCCGCCAGTTTGGCGTAAACCAGATCATCGGCCACAAGCAGACTGGCTTCGGAATGCTGCAGGATGTACTCGATATCGCTTGGCGCAAGCAGCGGGTTGACCGGAACCCAGACTAGCCCGGCCTTGGCGATCCCGTACATGACCACCAGGTACTCCAGCGAATTCTGGCAGACACAAGCGACCCGCTCACCCGGCTGTAAATCCCGCGAAAGCAAATAATTGGCAAACTGATTGCAGGCGTGATCGAGTTCGCGGTAGGTGATGCGTTTTGTTCCGTCCACCACGGCGACCTTGCCGGGGTAGCGGGAAGCCGCTCGGCGGATGATGTCGCCGACTGCGATGCGGTTGATGCATGTTGACGCGTGAGCCATCTGCTTATTCCTCCTCACATGGAAATAAGTGCCTTACGCTAGTTGTCAACTGTCGTTCGCGAGCTGCGGAGTACGGTTTTCAATACTTTTCCGGTTGTATTGCGCGGCAGGGCAGCAACCAGTTCTACGTATTTGGGGATCTTGAAGCGGGCAAGCTTCCCCTCGCAGAAGGTGCGCAGCTCTTCTGGCGTCAGCGGTTGGCTCTCGTCCTTCAGCGCGACGAACGCTTTGACCGACTCGCCCCATATCTCATCCGGCACCCCGATGACCGCCGCTTCGCGAATGTTCGGATGGCGGAACAGCACCTGCTCCACCTCGGCTGAATAGACATTCTCCCCGCCCGTAATCACCATGTCTTTTTTGCGGTCGACAATGTACAGAAAGCCCTCCTCATCCATTCGCGCCAGATCACCGGTATGGAACCACCCGCCCGACAGCGCTTCCCGGGTTGCTTCCGGCTTGTTCCAATAGCCCGCCATGACGTTTGGTCCCCGTACCAGCAGCTCGCCTACCGCTCCGGCGGCCACATCCTTGCCCTTGTCGTCGACGATCCGCACATCGACATGCTGCAGCGGCTTGCCGACAGAGCCATTTTTGCGGGCGGCGTTCGGGGCATCGAGAATGCAGACGCAGGGTGCGGTTTCCGTCAGGCCAAAGCCTTCGTAAAACGGAATGGCTCTTTTTTGGAAAAATTCAATCACGGTAATCGGACAGGTGGCTCCCCCGGAAATATTCAAGCGCAGTGATTCCAGTGAATATTGTTCAAAATCCGGCAGGTGAGTGATCGCCAACCACATGGCGGGAACGAGAAACAGGCTGCTGATCTTCTCCTGGGCAATCGTCTCCAGTACCCGCCGGGGGTCAAACTGGTCGTGAATCACCACCGTTCCCCCGACATACAGAAGCGGTGTGGTCAAAATGCTCATCGCCCCGATATGAAACAGCGGCGCTACCGAGAGCGTGCTGTCGCTCTTTGAAATCGACAGTTCGATCAACGCGTTCACGGCATTCCACTGGGTGTTGGCGTGGGTCAGCAGTGTTCCCTTCGGTCGTCCGGTCGTACCGGAGGTGTACATCATCATGTGAACGTCCTCCAGGCCGACATCACAATCCGGTTCGTCGGTTGAGTGGTCATCGATTAGCGCTTCGTAATGCACCTCATCCTCCGCAGGGGCGTCGCCAACATGGACCAGCAGCTGCTGTCGCGCGTTGCGGGATGCCGCCAACGCCGTCTGCCGAAAGGGCGCCGAATAAAGAAACACGCGGGAGCTGGCATCATTCAAAATGTAAGCCACTTCCTCCGGGCTTAGGCGGAAATTGATCGGAACGAAGATCGCTCCCAATTTGGCGCAAGCAAACATGCCCTCCATTAATTCATTTCCATTTAACAACAGTGCAGCTACCCGATCTCCCTTGCGCACACCCAGCTGAACCAGTCCGTGGGCGAGCGCGTTCACCCGCTGGTTGAGCTGGTGGTAAGTCAGTCGCCGATCCTTGTAAACAAGTGCAAGCTTGTCGCCAATTCGTTCACCGTGTTTCGTCAGCCAGGAGCCGATCCCTTTCATCCCGCTGTCCCCCTTTGCGGTTTTGTGCGTATCGCTGCTTGAGCAGCGCTTTTTGGACCTTTCCGGCAGGCGTCAGCGGCAGCTCTGCCACGATGTCAAAGGAGTGCGGCAGCTTGTAATCGGCCAGCCGGGTCCGGCAATACGCCTGCAGCTCTTCGGCAGTCGGCGACTCACCCGGCGCAGGAATGATAAAGTAATGACCGACTTCTCCATACAGCTCGTGGGGCACACCGATCCCTGCGGCGATGGCTACCTTGGGATGAGCGACGAGGACGTTTTCGATTTCGATCGGATAAACATTGTAGCCGCCGTTTACGTACATTTCTTTTTTGCGCCCTTTGAAAAATACCCGCCCCGCCTCATCGAGTGAAGCCAGATCGCCTGTATAGAGCCAGCCGTCGCTGTCAAAAGCCTCGGCGCTCTCCTGCGGTCTGCCGTAATAGCCCGCTGCCAGGCATGCGCCCTTGACGGCCAATTCACCGATTTCACCGCTCGCCAGCTCCTGACGCTCCCCGTCGACCACACGCAGCTGGAAATCGCCGATGGCAACGCCCAGGCTCGTCGCAAGATACTGCGGGTCATCCTGAAGCGGCGACAAGATGCAGGCCCCTGATGTTTCGCTCAGTCCGTACAGGTTGATGAATTGCGATTGCGGCATGCGGGCTTGCATCCTGCCGACCAGCTCCGGCTCTACATTGGAGCCGCCGACGATGGTGTACCGGACGGAAGAGAAGTCGTACTGCTCACTTCCCGAACAGTCGAGCAGCATGAGGTACATCGTCGGCACGCCGGCGAAAACGGTGGGCTGCAAGCGGGCAGCTGCCTCCAGGACCAAATCGGGGCGAAAGCTCGGGATCAGGATGATGCTCGCCCGGCTGATCAGGGCAGCGGCGATCGCGCAGGTGATGCCGCCGACATGATTGAGCGGAAGGCTGCACACAATCCGCTCCTCGGGGGTAAAATGCAGATGCTCCGCCTGGGCCCGGGCCGAGCTGGACATGCTGCGGTGGGTGATCACCGTCCCTTTCGGTTGCCCTGTTGTCCCCGATGTATAGATCATGATCAGGGGATCGGTTTCCGCGCCCCGCCTCCGCCGCGCTCCCACTTTTTCCCGGTCCGCCGCTTGGGCCAGCAGCTCTGCAAACGGCACGCCCCTGTCCGCTTCCGCACCGATGTACACGTAGTGCTCTACGGTTGGCAGACGATCGCGCATGCCTGCAAACATAGCAAGATAGTCGAAGCCGTTCAGCTCGCCAAGGCTGACCACCATTTTGCAGGCGGAGTTGTTCAGCATATAGTCGAGCTCGGCAGTCCGATAACGCGGGTTGAGCGCGACGACCACGGCGCCGATTTTGGCTGCGGCAAAAAAGGTATACAGCCATTCCGGCTGATTCAAGGCGTTGACGCCGATCGTGTCGCCCGGCTCGATGCCTTTTTGCAAAAGGGCCGTCGCCAATCGGTCCGACTGTTCGTGTAGCTGTTCATAGGAGATTTCCGTCTGTCCGTAATAGATGAATGTTTTCTCTGGATGAAGATGAAGCGCCCGATCAAGCGCAGCCAACAATCCGGCCATTATACACCCTCCGTCAACCCGATTTGTTTGACCAGAATTTCATTCATAACCTCCGTCGTGCCGCCGCCGATGGAAGCGATCCGGGCGTCGCGCCAGTAGCGCTGTACAGGGAATTCCATCATGTAGCCATTGCCGCCGTGAATTTGCAGAGCGGCATCGGTCACTTCCCGGACCATCTCGCATGCAAGCGCTTTCGCCATCGTCGTCTCTTTGACCGCATCCTCGCCGTTTGCGTACAGATAAAGCGCGTGATACGTCAGCTCGCGCGACTTTTCCAGCTCGACCGCCATATCCACCAGCATGTGGGAAATGACCTGGAACCGCCGGATCGGCTGGCCGAACTGCGTCCGCTCGGCAGAATAGCGTATCGCCTGCTCCAGCGCAGACTCTGCCAGGCCGATCGCCTGCAGCGCCATCGTAATCCGCTCCCACTGGAAGTTTTGCATGATCGCGCGGAAGCCTTTGTTCTCTTCTCCAAGCAGGTTGGCTGCCGGAACCCTGACCTCATCGAGAATCAGCTCAGCCGTATCGGATGCCCGCCAGCCCAGCTTCTTCAGCTTCTTGCCGACGGAAAATCCCGGGGTATTCGTCTCCACGATAAACAGGCTTATGCCCCGATGACCTGCCGACGCATCGGTTTTGGCGGCCAACACGACGAAATCGGCCTGGACGCCATTTGTAATGAACATTTTGCTGCCACAGAGCACGTAATGGTCGCCTTCCCTGCGAGCCGTCGTGCGAATGCCCGCCACATCGGAGCCGGCATCCGCTTCGGTGATGCCGAGGGCAGCGATTTTCTCGCCCCTGATGCCCGGAGCCAAATACTTGCGCTTCTGTTCATCCGTTCCGCACCGCCAGATGGGCGTGAGCGCGATCGCGCTTTGCGCGCACAGCCCTGCCCCGACGCCGCCGGAACCGCATTTGGAGAATTCCTCCAGGAAGACCGCATCGGTGATCAGATCGGCACCGCTGCCGCCGTACTCCTGGGGAAATTTGATGCCGTAATAACCCATTTCGCCCAGCCTGCGGTACACCTCGCGGGGAATCGCTTCCGCCCGTTCCCATGCCTCGACATAGGGGGAAATCTCTTTTTTGACAAAGCTGCGCACCGCCTTGCGAAACATTTCATGCTCCTCGGTAAACAACCAATGAGTCATCCTGCTCCCTCCCTCATCTGCCAGATGGCGTTTGCCCAAGCGCCATCTCGCCGTTATTCGCCCACCTCTACAGCTTGGTGTGCTGCTACAGCCCCATTTCCTTGGCGATAATCTCCTTCATGATTTCATCCGTTCCCGCGCCAATCCGGTACAGCCTGACATCCCGCCAGATACGCTGTACGACGTTTTCGCTCATGTACCCGCTTCCGCCAAAAATCTGCAGAGCCCGATCGGCAACCCAGCAGGCCGTGCGCGACGCTTCCAGCTTGGCCATGGAAATCAGTTTCGCCGGAACCTCTCCACGGGCGAACCGGTAGGCGGTCGAATACGTCAGCTGCCTGGCCGCTTCGATCCGCGTCGCCATCTGGGCCAGCAGGTGGCCGATCACCTGATGCTGTCCGATCGCCTTGCCGAAGGTGCGGCGCGTCTTCGCGTAATCGAGCGCCAGCTCATAGGCATGCGATGCCATGCCGACCGCGCCGGCCGCCCCGATCAGCCGCTCGCCCTGCAGCTCCCACATGATGTGGTAAAAGCCCTTGCCTTCGACCCCCAGCAGATTGGCCTGCGGCACCCGGACATTTTCCAAAATCAACTCAGCCGTATCGGACGAACGCATGCCCACTTTATCCAGCTTGCGGCTGACGAAGAAGCCCGGGCGGTCTGTCTCCACCAAAAACAGCGTGATTCCCTTGTACCCGCTGCCCGGAGCCGTGCGGGTCACGAGCAGGACGAAATCGGCGCGGGGGCCATTGGTGATAAAGGTTTTGTTGCCGTTGATCACCCACTCGTCGCCATCGCGGACGGCGCGGGTCTGGATCGACGCCACGTCGGAGCCGTGATTGGGCTCGGTAATCCCCAGCGCAGCGAGCTTTTCGCCGCGAATGGCGGGGATCAGGAAGCGCTCCTTCTGATCCTCTGTGCCGAACTCCATGATCGGGGGTGTGGCCATCTCCATCTGTACAGCGACCGCCATCGGGAAGCCGCCCGCCCCGCAGCGGGCCAGCTCCTCCGCGACGATCAGCGACATGAAATAATCCCCGCCCTGCCCGCCGACTTCCGTTGGATAGCGCAGCCCGAGGAAGCCGAGCTCACCCATCCGGCGCATAACCGAGAGCGGGAACTCCCCCTGCTCCTCCCACTCGTCGATATGCGGCGTCACCTCCTTGGCGACGAATTTGCGCAGCACGCTTCTGATCTCTTCATGCTCCTCAGTAAAGAACGGATTTTTCTTCACAGCGGCACCTCCCGATCGTCATAGTCGATTTCCATGCGCAGCAGGTTGGCGGCGTAGCATTTGCCCAGATTGTCCATCCGGATCGATGCCGAACCGCCCCCGTCCAGCGCTCCCTTGCAGACAAAATTAAGCGCCCTGATGTTCGGCAGCAGATACCGTGTCACCTCGCCCTCCACCAATCCGGCAAAATGCTGCTTCACCCGCTCGGCGGTCACCTCCCGGACGAACAGCTCGAACCATTCCTCCGTCGGGGCGAACAGGCCGATATTCACGGTGTTGCCCTTGTCGCCGGATCTGGCCTGGGCAATTTCGCGAAGCTGTATCCGCGCCATCTAGTCCACCTCCGTCACGCTGATTTCTACCCGGCTTTCGATCTCGTCGCGCGGAATCAGGCAGGACCACATCCCTAACAGCTCCCTCGGCGGCTGCATTCCGGTAAAGCCGCTCATCGAAGGCGGACCGTTCAGCGCAAGCGGCGGAAACAGCCGCCCCAGCTTGGCCGCTTCCTCCTTTTTCCGCGTGCGGACAGCCATCCGCAGGTACACCTCGTTTACTTCCTCCTGCGGCGGAGTGGCGAGCGGCCCGTGCAGCGAGTTATAGCCGATGTAATCGCTCTGAAGCTGTTCATGCTGCAGGCCGATCCGCTCGATCTGCCTGCGCAGGATGCGGTCTGCGGCCTGCGCCTTGGCGAGCGCATCCGGCCAGGAAAACCCGGCCATCGCCTGGCCCATCCAGCCGTCGCTGTAGCCCATCACGACTTTCAGCGTCCCGGGCCGCGCTTTGCCCCGCGCCCCGCTCACCTGCACCTGGTCGGGCCCAATCTGCTCCAGGCGTACCTGTGTCATGTCCAGCACCACGTCCGGCGTCAAATAGGCGGCAGGGTCGTGAATTTCGTAAACCATCTGCTCCCGCACCGTATCGACACTGACCAGTCCGCCCGTCCCTTCGGTCTTCGTAATGACAAACCGGCCGTCCTGCCCGACCTCTGCCAACGGAAAGCCGATCTGCTCAAGCCCTTCCACCTCCTGCCAGTTGCCGCTGAAGTTGCCGCCCGTCGATTGGCCGGAGCATTCCAGCAGATGGCCCATCAGGATGCCCTGCGCGAGCAGATCGCCATCGTCCGTACCCCAGCCGAACTCGTGGATCAACGGTGCGAGGAACTGGGCCGAGTCGGTCGTCCGCCCGGTAATCACGACATCCGCTCCTTGCCGGAGGGCCTCAACGATCGGCCCTGCGCCGAGGTAGGCATTGGCGAAGACGATCCGGTCCAGAATCGGGTCTATCGGCTGGCCGTCCTCCATATGGGCAAGCGAGATCCCCTGCCGGCGGAACGAGTCCAGCCGGTCGAGAATATCGTCGCCCGTCACCACCGCGATTTTCAGTCCCGCGAGACCGAGTCCGCGGGCGATCCGCAGCACCTCGTCGCGGGCTCCTAACGGATTCATCCCGCCTGCGTTGGTCAGGATTTTGAACCCTTTCTCCCGGGCGATCGGCAGCAAAGCCTGCATCGCCGGTGTAATATCGCGCGTATAGCCCTTCGTCGGGTCCTTTTGCCGGTCTTTTTGCAGGATTGCCAGCGTCAGCTCGGCCAGGCAGTCGGAGACGAGGTACTGGATATTTCCCCGCTTGGCCGTTTCAATTGCGGGCAGCAGGCTGTCACCATAAAAGCCTTGCGCTGCGCCGATGCGCACTTTTTTCATTCAGCGTCCCTCCCAGCGGGGCTGCCGCTTTTCCAGAAAGGCGGTCGCCCCTTCGAGCAGATCCTTGCTTTTGAACGAGACCAGCCGCAGCGTGTTCAGCTGGGCAAACGAGCCGAGCAGCTCGGTCTGCTCCGTAGAGCGGAACGCCTCAATCCCCAGCTCCACCGCCAGCGGACTGTACGAGGCCACCGTCTGCGCCAGCTTCAACGTCTCCGCCGCCAGCTGATCGGCCGGGACCAACCGATTGATCAGCCCGAGCTCCAGCGCTTTTTCCGCAGAGTAAATCTCGGCCGTGAGCATCATTTCCATCGCTTTGCGCTCGCCGACCGCACGTCTGATCCACGGCAAAATGACGAACGGGACCAATCCGAGCCTGAGCTCGGTCGTGCCGAATTTCGCCTGGTCGGAGGCGATGGCCAGATGGCACATAGCGACCAGCCCGCAGCCTCCGCCAAATGCCGGCCCGTTGACAGAGGCGATCAACGGGGTGCGAATCGTTGCCCCGAGCTCGAACAGACGCGTGCTCTCCTTGCCCTCCCAGTACAGCTCCGGTACGCTCTTGGCGATGTTTTCGCGAAACTCATTGAGGTTGCCGCCTGCGCAGAAAGCGCTGCCGCTGCCTGTGAGGATGATTGCGTTTATCCCGTCATCTTCGTCGGCTTGCCGGATACAAGCCGCAAGCTCGGTTGCCAGCCTGGAAGTAAGCGGATTGCGTATCTCCGGCAAGTTCAGCGTTATCGTGGCGATTCCGTTCTCGACCGTATAGAGCAGCGTTTCGTAGCTCATCAGCTCACCCTCCTTTTATACCGGATGCACCGCATTCCGCTTGGGATGAACGTACGGATCTTTTTGCTCGTACAAGCGGAAGCGGGCAATCACGTCAGAGCGCAGATTTTCGTAAGGGATGATGTCGTCGACGATCAATTCGTCGGCTAAGCGGTAAATATCGATATCCTCTGCGTATTCCTTGCGTTTCTGGGCGATAAAGGCAGGACGTTCCTCCTCCGGCAACTGCATGATCTTGTTGAGATAGACCGCATTGACGGCCGCTTCCGGCCCCATGATGGCGATGGAAGCGCTGGGCAGGGCAAGCGTCGCGTCGGTGCCGAAGGCGGGACCGGCCATGGCGTAGAGACCCGCTCCGTAGCACTTGCGGACAATGACCGAAATCTTCGCCACCGTCGCTTCCGAAACTGCCGAGATCATTTTCGCCCCGTGCCGGATAATCCCTGTTCGCTCCACCTGCGAGCCGATCATAAAACCGGGCACATCGCTCAAAAACAACAGCGGAATGCCAAAGGCGTTGCACAGCCAGACGAACCGGGCGGCCTTGTCAGCCGAATCGGAAAACAGCGTTCCCCCCTTCACCTTTGACTGATTGGCGACGATCCCCACCGGCTTGCCGCCCATTCGCGCCAGCCCGGTAATCAGCTCCTGCGCCCACAGCTTTTTCACCTCAAACCACGAGTCGCGGTCGACAATCCGTTTGATCAATTCATACATATCGAACGGTACATTCTGGTTCTCCGGAATAATCTCTGCCAACAGCCTCCCTTCCTCCGGGTCGCTCGGCGCTGTCTGCGGCGGCTTTTCCCGCCAGTTTTGCGGCATATAGCTCAGGTAGCGCTTGCAGGTCGCAATGGCCTCCTCCTCCGACTGCACCAGCACATCGCCGAGACCGCTGACACTGCAGTGCATCCTTGCCCCGCCCATATGCTCCATCGTCGTTTTTTCGCCAATCGCCATCTCGACCATGCGCGGCGAGCCAAGATAGGCGCTTGCATTGTTTTCCACCATAATCACCAGGTCGCAGAAGGCCGGGATATAAGCCGAGCCTGCCGGCGAGGGGCCAAACAGGACGCAGACCTGTGGTACGATGCCGGACATGTGCACCTGGTTGTAGAACACTTTTCCGCCATGGCGGCGGCCTGGAAACATTTCCAGCTGATGCGTGATCCGCCCCCCGGCAGAGTCGATCAGATACAGCATCGGCATTTTCAGCTCCAGCGCTTTTTCTTGAATCCGCAGCTGCTTCTCAATCGTTTTCGGACCGGATGAGCCTGCCTTGACGGTAGAATCGGAGGCCATGAAGCAGACCGGCCGTCCATCGATCGCGGCCATCCCGGTCACGAGGGCATCCGCCGGCAAATCCGGCTGAAGAACATTGGCAAACAGCCCGTCTTCAACGATGGAGCCGGGATCAAACAGCAGATCGAGCCGCTTGCGAACGAACATCTTGTTCTGCTCCGCTAATTGCTGATGATACTTCGCATCCCCGCCCCGCTTCATCCGGGCGACTTCTTCCAGTAACTTCTGATTTAGCTTGTTCACGCGGCCAATCCCCCTTTATACGCTTCTGCTGGCAATAAATAGCAAGGACTATGCCAACGCTTTGTTCCGCTTATCGGTTTGTTTTGGGCAAAATTGGCTGTATAATTGTTTTAATTATCAGACACTTGCGCGACATTTCGAACAACTGTACAGATGAGGGGTTGTTTATGTGAAAGTAGTCGATTGCATGACACATCAGTTCGTCAAATTGCAGCCAACCAGCACCATTCAGGATGTTCTGGAGCAGTTTTTGCAGAAGCGGAGCGATATCGGCTGCGTCCTCGACGCCAACGGCAGGCTTGCGGGCATCATCAGCAAATACAGCATCTATCGGATGCTGACGAGCGGCTACGCGCTGGACACCCTGATCGAGCCGTTTATCGTCCATGAGGTGACGACCATCAGCAGCCACGCCACACTGTACGAGGCCCGCGATATCCTGCTCGAGGCAAAGGTAGCCAATGCCGTCATTACCGATAGGGAAGGACGGGTTTGCGGGGTGCTTGGCAAAGGAGACATTATCCAGGGCTTTTTGCTCGGCGAAAAGCGGCTGGCCACTCAGCTCGCCTCCCTGATTGAAACATTGGAGGACGGTGTCGTCGGCATCGATGCCAACAGTCGCATCCACACGTTTAACCCTGCCGCTGAACGGATGTTCCAGCTGCCCGCCTCGTCCGTGCTCGGACGCAGCACCGAGGCACTGCCGCTGATCGGCACAGACCTGACCTATGCCATGCAAACCCAATTCCCGGCTGAATCGCGCAAAACCCGCCTGCCCGCCTCCATCGCCCTGTCCACCTATGCCCCGGTCGTTTTTCAGGACGAGGTCATCGGTGCCATCGCCGTGCTGAAAGACCTGACTGCCTACGAAAAAATCGCCTTCGAGCTGGAAACCACCAAAAAGCTTGAGCGCACGCTGGAAAGCGCTCTGGAGCTGGCCTACGACGGTATCGCTATCGTCGATGCCGACGGACAGATCAGCATGGTGAACGATGCACTGCTAGAACTGTACGGCGCCTCGCGACAAAATTTGTTGCACGCCAAAGCAGACGAGAAGCTGCCCGAGCTGGACCTGGCGGAGACGCTGCGCACGGGCCAGGAGTGCGTCGGGGCGATCCAGGAAGTAAACGGGAGGCGCTGCGTCATTACACGCATGCCGATCATCCGCAACGAAAAGAGCGTGGGCGCGATCGCCAAGGTGATGTTCAGACAGCTTGACCACTATCGGGACCTGTTCAGTCGGCTGGAGCATCTGGAAAACGAATTGAGCTATTACCGCGGCGAGTATTTGCGCGTCACCACTTTGAACACTGCGCTCGATCACATCATCACCCGCTCGCCGGCCATGGAGGCGTTGAAGCAGCAGGCGTATCTTGGCGCACAGGGCAGCTCCACCGTGCTCATCACTGGAGAGAGCGGCACGGGCAAAGAGCTGTTTGCCCAAGCAGTCCACGAGATTTCGGGAAGGCCGGGGCGGTTTGTCAAAGTGAACTGCGCTGCGATTCCGGCAGAGCTGTTGGAGTCGGAGTTTTTCGGCTATG
>CAMIVR010000019.1 GCA_946402065.1 uncultured Brevibacillus sp.
TAGAAGAATCCCCCACCTCAACCGCTTTGGAGCGGTAGGTGGGGGAGGGTTCAAAGATAAGGGTAGTGTATCATTTGGGTCAGATAGATAAAGGAGTGTTACCGAGTGGAGAATCTTTCGCGGAAACGAGCAGCGCTGCTGATTACGTTTTTGGTCATTACCTGGGGCGGGAATTGGCCTTTGGCTAAATTCGCGCTCGCTTACACGCCGCCCGTGCTGTTTGCCGGGATTCGCACCTTGCTGGGCGGTCTGATCCTGCTGATCTTTGCCATCCCTCGCTTAAAGCAATTGAACCTGAAGCAGGCATGGCCGATTTATCTGATCTCATCGCTGTTAAACATCATTCTGTTTTACGGATTGCAGACAGTCGGACTGAATTACATGCCGGCCGGGCTTTTCTCCATGATCGTGTTCCTTCAGCCTGTACTGATGGGGATTTTTTCCTGGCTCTGGCTGGGAGAGTCGATGAACGCTGCCAAAATAATCGGCCTCGTTCTCGGTTTTTCCGGAGTGGCCATGATCAGCGCCAGCAGCTTGTCTGAGCATATTTCCACCGCAGGCGTTTTGCTTGCGCTGGCAACGTCAGTCAGCTGGGCGCTTGGCACCGTTTACGTAAAGAAAGTGGGCGATCGAGTCGATTCGATCTGGCTGGTCACGCTGCAGCTGCTTTTTGGCGGAGTGTTCATGACCGCTCTCGGTTCCGGCTTTGAAAGCTGGTCAAGCATCCAGTGGAGTCCGGCATTTATCATCAGCCTGCTGTTTATCTCGATCTTTGTCATCGCCATCGGCTGGCTGGTGTTCTTCATCCTGATCGGCGCCGGAGAGGCGAGCAAAGTGGCTTCTTATACATTTCTGATCCCGCTTATCGCGGTGATGAGCAGTACGCTTTTGCTGCATGAGCCCTTTACCTTTTACCTGCTCATCGGCATCGTATTCATTATCACCAGTATATACCTTGTCAATCGCAAACCGAAACAGCTTGTCGCCAAGTGCGGGTAAAAAAACCATCGCGTCACGGGTAAAACCGCTGCGCGATGGTTTTTTTACGGCCTATCTCTCTGCCGGATCATCCATGAACCAGAGAATGTACGAGCAATTTTTGCAAATCAGGATGGCTGCTTCCTTGTTCGCCCAGTCCAGGCCAAAAAAAGTGGCCCCGCGCGAATTCAATTGCCGGTAGTCTTTGTCAAACGTAACATTGCCACAGCAAGGGCAGGCAATCTGTCTCCCTCCCGCTCGATACTGCATCTGCATCTTCTCCTTTCGCTTGCGCCTCTCTTATGTAATACGGCGGTCAGCCGGATTGGTTGCTCTTTCTCCTCACTGTCGTTGTGTTACGCGATCGCTGGCCTTTGGTGCTGCTGCGGTCTGCCTTTTGCCAAACGGCAGGTACAGCAGGCAAAAGACCAGACAGGCGACCGCTTCAAGCGAGAGAATGTACCACGGATAAGGGCCGAGGTAGTCCAGCAGGCTGGGATTGTACGGCTTGTGAGATACAAACAGATAGTTGCCCCCGGTCAGACGATTGACCCACAGGGCGATCAGCAGCAAGCCGTTGAGCGCGAGCAGCGCCTTCCAGACGGAGCGGAAGCGGGGGCGGTGTCCTTCCACCCAGGTCATGTAGAGACATGCCAGGATGATGGCGCCATGAGCGATAAAAAAATGGAAAAACCGGACGTGCGGAAAAGGGTAGAACAGCTCCGGAGTGAGCATCGCCTGGCCGGCGCCCCCCAGTCCGGCGAAATACGTAATTTCAAACAGCCGGTAGCTGTTCAGCACGAGCATTACCACCGACAAAAGCAGCGAGACGCTGCACAGCTGCAGCGGCAGCGCATATTCGGCCGACCAGCTCCCCGTAAAATAATGCCAGAGCTGAAAGAATACTTCCGTCGCCAGCAGCACGGCGGCGAGCATATAGCGGCCCAAACGGCAGAAGCGCCGCCTGAGTGGATTGCGGTATAAATACAGCAGCACCGCTGCGCAAATAAGCAAGCCGATGGCGATGACATGCGAAGCGGAGAACAGGCGAAAGGGCTCTCCGGCAATTTCATAAGCAACGTAGGGTGAAATCAACCTCATCCTCCTCTCTGTAGCCTGTATTTCGTCGAAAGCGAAAGACGATGATCTGGCAGCAAAAACCGATTGGAACGATTGTAAACCATCCGATTGTTTTCTACAAACGACAGGTTCGGCAAATTTCGCTGCAAGGGGGAGGGGTCAATAAAAAACAGGCTAATCATTTGGATGATTGGCCTGTTTTATCACATGCGAACGCTTTAAGACTGTGTGAATGGCTGGTGGCTTGCGCTTGGCGACGGGCTGAGCGAAGTGTTATACGCTGCCGGCTGCGAAGAACTGGCACTGACATTGCTAGTCGCCTGCTGGCCACTGCTGTTGTTGCTGCTGCGGGAAGGCTCGAATACGGGAGCGTGTGGCTGGGCGTACATCGGCGCCATCGCACGGGAAGCCTCAAACGCCAATTGGCTGGTCAGTGTCTGCAGCTGCTGCAGCATGGCGGTCGCTTGCGCTTCCGTAGCAGCCATCGTCTGCAGCTGGTTGGCAATCGTACGCAGCGTGTTGGCGTTGTTGCGCTCATTTTGCTGCAATTGGCTGATGATCCGCTGTACTTCATTGACAAGTGTATTCGGCTGGTAACCGTACATAAATGGAAAAACCTCCTCAAAAGTAAACTGGTTCCTGCTTAGTTTTCTCTCAAGTGGAAAATTTATTCAGCGGCCAACAAAGGTTCACAATTTTTGCGGTGAGACGTACTTTATCCTATGAAAGCGTTTCAGCGTTAGTCCGTATTCTTGCAGGGTTAAGCGCTTCCAGTGTACATTCATGGTAAGCAGAAGAATATTGAGCCAATTGGGAGGAGAATCACAGTGGGCACTGACTTTTTTCCTATTCAGGATTGGGATTATGTTGAATTTTATGTAGGAAATGCCAAGCAAGCGATGCACTACTTCACGAAAGGCCTTGGCTTTCAACCGTTTGCCTATTCGGGGCTGGAAACAGGCTCGCGCGATAAGGTATCGTACGTGCTGAAGCAGAACAACATTACCTTCGTCATTAGCGGAGCGCTTGCTCCGGACAGCCCGATTGCCGAATTTGCGAAAAAACATGGCGACGGCGTAAAGGACATTTCGCTGCGCGTGGAGGACTGTGAAAAGGCGTTCCGGGAAGCGGTATCGCGCGGTGCCGTTCCGGTGATGGAGCCGACGGAATATTCCGATGAGTTCGGAACCGTGAAAAAGGCGACGATCGCTACCTACGGCGACAACGTGCATTCCTTTATCGAGCGCAAAGATTACAAAGGCGTCTTTTTCCCGGGATACAAGCCGTATGAATCGCCGGTTGCCGCTGAATCCACCGGCCTGGTCGGGATTGACCACATGGTCGGCAACGTTGAAGTCATGGATGAGTGGGTATCCTATTACGAAAAAATCATGGGCTTCACCGCTGTGCAGAACTTCAAGGACGACGATATTTCCACTGAATACTCGGCCCTGATGTCCAAAGTCATGCAAAGTGGAACCGGCCGGATCAAGTTCCCGATCAACGAGCCGGCGGAAGGACGCCGCAAATCGCAAATCCAGGAATTCCTCGAGTTCTATCACGGCCCGGGCGTACAGCACATCGCCCTGTTGACCAACGACATCGTCGCGACCGTTTCCAAGCTGCGGGTCAATGGCATTGATTTCCTGCACGTGCCGGATACGTACTATGAAGACCTGAAAGAGCGCGTCGGCTCGATTGATGAAGACATCGAAGAGCTGCGCAAGCTGCGAGTGCTCGTCGACCGCGACGACGAAGGCTACCTGCTGCAGCTGTTCAGCAAGCCGATCGTGGATCGCCCGACCCTGTTCCTCGAAATCATCCAGCGCAAAGGAGCGCGCGGCTTCGGCAACGGCAACTTCAAGGCGCTGTTTGAAGCGCTGGAGCGTGAGCAGGAATTGCGCGGCAACCTGTAGAGGACGGTCTGCAACGAAACGCAACCACAGTTTCCCTATAAAGAGGGAGACTGTGGTTTTTCCAATTTCCCGCTTGACCACCCCTTCGCTCCGCAGAGATAATGAAGAAAGTTGAAACCTGGGAAGAATTTGGGGGTGGAACGTGTGGTTGATGTCGTTTTGCATCCTTTGATGATTTCATTGGCAGAGCGTACTGCCGTCCTGGTCGTCGCTGCCTTTTTATTTACACGTTTGAAAGCGTTTCGCAGCCTTCTGCACCAGCGGGCGACCGTACGCGAAAAGGCGTTGATGGTGCTGATTTTCTCGATTATTTCCATCTTTGCTACGTACATGGGCATTCCCCACCACGATGCGATCGCCAATTCACGGGTGATTGGCACTGTCGTTGCCGGTCTGCTCGCCGGACCGTGGGTGGGGCTTTTTACCGGGTTGGTCGCGGGGATTCACCGCTATCTGCTGGGCGGATTTACGGACCTGGCCTGTGCCGTCTCGACGATTGTCGAAGGCGTTTTTGCCGGACTGGTGTTCCGCTGGCACAAAAACCGCGATCTGAAATGGACGACCGCACTCGCTGTCGGGTTTATCGCTGAGTGGATGCAGATGGGGATTATCCTGCTGCTGGCGAGACCGTATGCGCAGGCGCTTGAGCTGGTCAAGGACATCAGCATCCCGATGGCTGTCGTCAACTCGCTCGGGATCGCCGTGTTCATGATCATTATCGATCTGGTCAACAAAGAAGAAGATCGCATCGGCGCCTTGCAGGCACAGCGGACGATGCAGGTGGCAGATCGTACGCTGAGCTTTTTGCGCGAGGGGCTGAACACCGTGTCGGCAGAGATGCTGGCGAATGAAATTTTACGGACGACCCGCGTCGCGGCAGTCGCGATTACGGATGCCAAAATCGTTTTGGCTCATGCGGGTGCAGGCCGGTCACACCACGTCGCTGGTCAGGCGGTCGTGACCCAAGCGACGAGAGAAGTGCTGAAGAGCGGAAAAGTCAAAATCGCCAGTACGCGAGACGAGATCGGCTGTCAGGTGGAGAACTGCACGCTGCGGAGCGCTATTTTGGTTCCGCTGATCCGCAGGCGGGAGACGGTCGGCGTGCTCAAGCTGTACCAGGACCGCACGCGCAAGCTGTCTGCCGTCGATTTGGAGCTGGTCAGAGGGCTTGGCAACCTGATCTCGACACAGCTGGAGATCGCCGAGCTGGAAAAGCAGTCGCGCCTGCTGGCTGACGCCGAGATAAAGGCGCTGCAGGCCCAAATCAATCCGCACTTTCTGTTTAACGCGCTGAACACGATCGTCTCGTTCATCCGCTTTCGGCCAGAAAAGGCGCGGGAGCTGCTGATTCATTTGGGCGAGTACTTTCGCCGCAATTTGCATAACGGCAACGACCTTGTTACGCTCGCGGAAGAGCTGGAGCACGTCGAGGCGTACTTGGCCATCGAGCGGGCGAGATTTGATGATAAATTGCAAATCATTTACGAAATTGAGCCAGGAGTGGAAAAATACCAGGTGCCCGCCCTGATCATCCAACCGTTGGTGGAAAACGCGATCAAGCACGGGCTTTTGCCGAAGCGCGAGGGCGGAATGGTCACCATCCGAATGAGGCGGATCGACCAGGAGCGGCTGGAGCTGACGGTCGCCGACAACGGCGTGGGCATGGCCGAGAGCGAAGCCTTTCCATCCCATTTGTCGGCGGATGGAGGGGCGCGGCGTGCTTTGGGCGGTATCGGCTTGGCCAACGTGCGGGGGCGTCTGCATTCGATCTACGGTCCGCCGTACGGGCTGACGATTGACAGCATTGTCGGCGGCGGCACCACTTGTACGATTACTTTACCGATAGGAGTGAGAGTGAATGCTAAAAGTGTTCATCGTGGATGATGAAATGCCGTCCCGGGCCGAACTCCGCTACTTGCTGGAGCAATACGCTGACGTCCAGGTAGTCGGAGAGGCGGGGAGCGGCAGGGAGGCGCTTGAACGGCTCCAGGACGCAGAGCTGGATGCGGTCTTTCTCGACATTCACCTGCATGATTCCGACGGCGTCGAGGTGGCGAACGAACTGCTCACGACGTTGGCCAAGCCGCCGATCATTATTTTCGCCAGCGCTTATGATGCCCATGCTGTCCGCGCTTTTGAACTGGAGGCGGTCGATTACATCGTCAAGCCGTTCAGTGAACAGCGCCTGGACAAAACGGTTTGCCGCCTGCGCAAATACAAGGCGAAGCTGGCAACTGCTGTCGAACCGGCCGTCGGCATTGAGCAGCGGATCGCTTCGCTTTTGCAAAACATGCTGCAGGATCAGCCGCCCCGACGGATTCCCGTCGAGAAAAACGGCAAAATCATGCTGATTGATGCAGACGAGATCGTCTATGCGACCGTCGAGGGCAGATATGCGACGATTTTTACCGATCAGCAGCAGTATTTTACCTCCTTTACGTTGCAAGAGCTGGAAAGCCGACTGCCCATGCCGCATTTTATCCGAACCCACCGCGCTTATATCGTCAACCTGAACAAAACGGTCGAGCTCGTGCCCTGGTTTAAAGGTACGGTTCATCTGGTGATGGAAGACCAGCGAAACAGTGAAGTCCCCGTCAGCCGCAATGCGGTGAAGGAAGTGAAGAAGCGGCTTGGCTTTTGACGAGACAGGCTCTTTGCGGACGGCTTTCACGCCGCCATTTTATAATCAATCAAGGTGATGACACAATGAAAGTTCAGATAGCGATGCCACAAGTGGAAATGTGGAGAATCGATTCCCGGTTCGCCAACCTCCCGCACGTCCATGAGGAGCAATTTCAACTCACCGTTCCGATATACGGTACGTGTTTTTTTCACCACGAGCAGCAGGAATACCGGCTGACCAGCGGCGAGGGACTGCTCCTGTACCCCAATTCCGGCCATTCCTTTGAGCTCAGCACAGATGCGAGCGTGATTATTTTTATCGTTTCGCAAACGAGCCTGAGCGAACTGTATCGGGATGAGCCGAGCGATTTCGCCTGCAAGCAGCAAATCGATCCGCGTGAAGTCAATGCGGCGTTTCGCGACTGGAATACTGCCTTGTTTTTACCCGAGCATTCGGACGACCAGGCGATTCAGGAGACAGAGTGGCAAATCCTTGCCTACCTGCAGCGCAGCTTGCAGACGCAATCCCCAAGCAGCGCTCTGTCGTCACCGGAACGCATTGCCAGCGGATACGACCCGCATACCGCACGCGTGCTGGAGTATATCCACGATCGATACACGACATCCGTCAGCCTTGATGACCTCGCCGCCATCGCGCACCAAAGCAGGTATCATTTCATTCGTTCATTCAAGGCCAAAACCGGTCTGACGCCGTATCAATACACGCTCAAGCTGCGCATAGACGAAGCGAAAAACTTGCTGCGGCAGCCGGGCAGGTCCGTGACCGATATCAGTTTTACCCTCGGCTTTTCCAGCACCAGTCAATTCTATCGGGTATTTCGCAAATGGGTTGGCTGCACACCGGAACAGTATCGCCGATAGGCGCACTCGGGACAATCGTCAGGGTGCGCTGTTGCGTTTGTAAGCCCCTTCAAGCAGAAATAGCGCCACTCGGGCGCGATTTTTTACGGTTGAGCCGCATTTTCTTTCGAACATCGCCATTCTGTACTACAGTAAGCGGAGAATTTGTTGCAATATTCCAATTGTTAGGGGATGAAAACATGCGAAAGGGATTGCTGTCGATCCTGATCTGGTGTGCAATCGCTATCCTCGGTGCAGTCGGCTTCGCCGTCCTGGCCCTGGCTCGCGGGGAGTCGGTCAATTCATTCTGGATGCTGACCGCGGCGATTTGCACGTATGCGGTAGCGTACCGCTTCTACAGCCGGTTTATCTCCAGAAAGATCATGGCGCTGGACGATAACCGGGCGACGCCGGCAGAGGTGAACGATGACGGCAAAGATTTCGTACCGACGAACAAGTGGGTCGTGTTTGGCCACCACTTTGCCGCCATTGCCGGAGCGGGTCCGCTTGTCGGGCCGACACTGGCCGCGCAAATGGGCTACTTGCCCGGAACGATCTGGATCATCGTCGGTGTCGTGCTGGGCGGTGCGGTACAAGATTTTATCATCCTGTTCGGATCGATGCGCCGAAACGGGAAAAGCCTTGGGCAGATTGCCAAAGAAGAGATTGGCCCGGTCGGAGGAGCACTGGCATTATTCGGGATTTTAGCCATTATGATCATTCTCATTGCCGTGCTCGGCGTCGTTGTCGTCAACGCGCTAGCCGAGTCTCCGTGGGCGACATTTACCATTTTCATGACGCTGCCGATCGCGCTCTTGATGGGCGTGTACATGCGCTACCTTCGCCCCGGACGCGTGCTCGAGGCGTCGATCATCGGTCTCGTGCTGCTGTTCGTCTCGCTATATCTCGGTCAAGCTGTTGCGGCTTCGCCGACATGGGGGCCAGCCTTTACGTTTACCGGCCCACAGCTTGCCTGGCTGATCATCATTTACGGTTTTATCGCTTCGATTCTTCCGGTATGGCTCTTGCTCGCACCGCGTGACTACCTCAGTTCGTTTTTAAAGATCGGCACGATCGGCGTGCTGGCGCTGGGCATCATTCTGACGCTGCCGCCGCTGCACATGCCGGCTTTGACCAGGTTTATCGACGGAACCGGCCCGGTGTTCTCCGGCAACCTCTTCCCGTTTTTGTTTATAACCATTGCGTGCGGCTCGGTATCCGGCTTCCATGCGCTGGTCTCATCGGGAACGACGCCGAAAATGATTGCCAAGGAATCGCACGCTCCGCTCATCGGTTACGGCGGCATGCTGATGGAGTCGGGTGTAGCCATCATGGCGATGATCGCTGCCTGTGTGCTGACGCCCGGTCTGTACTTCGCGATCAACTCGCCTGCAGCCGCGATTGGCACTGACGCTGTCGCCGCCGCTGCGAAAATCACGGAGTGGGGCTTTCCGGTCACTCCTGACATGATTAGCACAATGGCTGCCGACATCAATGAAAAGACCATTCTCTCCCGCACAGGCGGCGCTCCTTCGCTGGCCATCGGGATGGCGACGATCTTCTCCGGCATTCTCGGCGGCAAAGCGCTGATGGCGTTCTGGTACCATTTTGCGATTCTGTTTGAAGCTGTCTTCATTTTGACGACGATTGATGCCGGGACCCGCGTCGGGCGCTTTATGGTGCAGGATCTGCTGGGCAACGTCTTCCCGAAAATGAAGCAGGTCGACTGGCTGCCCGGCAACCTGATCGGCTCGGCTGTCATTACGGCAGGCTGGGGCTACTTCCTCTATCAAGGCGTGGTCGATCCGCTGGGCGGAATCAAGACGCTCTGGCCGCTCTTCGGGATATCCAACCAGATGCTGGCGGCAATCGCCTTCGTCGTCGGGACGACAATCATTTTCAAAATGGGCAAGAAGCGCTACTCCTGGGTGACGCTCGCGCCGATGGTCTTCCTCTCGACTGCGACACTGTACGCGGGCTGGCAGAAGCTGTTTTCTCCCGACCCGGCGATCGGCTTCCTGTCGCATGCGGCGAAATTTCAGGAAGTGCTCGCCGGCGGCGGACTGCCCGCAGGTGTGAAAACATTGGAAGCCGCAC
Source organism: uncultured Brevibacillus sp. (assembly GCA_946402065.1). Lineage (GTDB taxonomy): Bacteria > Bacillota > Bacilli > Brevibacillales > Brevibacillaceae > Brevibacillus_D. The sequence continues at coordinate 9,555 of CAMIVR010000019.1, forward strand.
AAAAAATGATTTTCAACGATCAGGTCGACGCCGTCGTCTGCGCGATTTTCATGGTGATTACGCTCGCGATTATCATCGACGGCATTCGCCTGTGGATCTCTATCATAAACGGCAGACAGTACCAGCTGCAGGAGTCGCCGTACGTCCAGTCCAAAGGCGACAACTACTACGACGGCAAAGGAAACCATGTGGCATGAGGGCGCATCTGCGACGCCTCCGTCGCTCCTTGCGCCAGCTGCGTTCGGCGATCAAGACGATCTTCGGCATGCCGGACTACGACCGCTACCTCAAGCATTGGTACGCCAATCACGCTGAACCGGGGAAGCACCCGATGTCAGAGCGCGAATATTACATGTGCGCGCTGCGCGATCGATACGAAAAAGGCGGCGTGACCCGCTGCTGTTGAATTTACTTCGCCTGATTCCAACTACCTGGGATCAGGCTTTTTCTTGCGATCGGGCACATCGATTCGTAGCTGCTGTGGAGGCGAGGGGAATCGCCAAGAAGAGAACACTCCGCAAGTGACCGCGCCTGCGAAAAAAGCTGCGCTTATCTCTTCTTGGCGATTCCCTGGCTGCGGATACTGGGTGTGGGTTGTTCAGGGAGATGAAAAAACAGGAGGTGGAAGCGACAATTGAATTAAGGAGTTACTAAGTCAGACTGGTCTTCTACAGAGGTGATCTTCCTTGATTATTCATTCCATGATGCCGATCGTTGAGCCCGAGCAGATCCGCGGAGAGAGAAAAGAGGAGGGGCGTAGACCTTTGCGGTGCCGGACTTCTTTAGCTTCCTGCTAGCACCGCACCAGTCGCAGCCCATCCTCTTTTCTCTCTCCCCACCACCGCTGACCGTGACAAGGTCCTTTCGTTTCGGGTTCAAAACTGTATCACTCATGAAAAGTATGGTAAACTACTTGTAAAGCGATGATGTAGGTGGCGATACTTTTGCAACCGTTCCAGACGGACACGATCAAGGAATTGGCGCTTCAATGCGCGACGACAGCAGGCCAATTGAGCTTAGAACGAATGAAACAGCCGTACCTCGTAGAATACAAGACCTCCGCCTCCGATCTGGTGACTGCCGTAGACAAGGAAGTCGAGCGGCAAATCGTGCAGACCATTCTCGACCGCTACCCCGATCACGGGATTCTCGGCGAGGAAGGAACATTTGAAGGCGACTTGAGCACGTGCGATACCGTGTGGGTTATCGATCCGATTGACGGAACGACCAATTTCGTCCATCAGCAAATAAATTTCTCTGTTTCCATTGCCGTCTACCACAAGGGACAGCCGCTCATCGGGGTCGTCTACGATCCGTCGCGCGACGAGCTGTTTCACGCGGCCAAAGGGGAAGGAGCCTATTTGAACGAGCGGAGATTGCAGCTAGACCGCCAGGTAAAGCTGGAAGAGGCGCTCTTGTGCACCAGTGTGTTCTGGAATAAACGGGCGGAGCAGATGGGGATCGATCTGATCGTCAAAAAGCTGGCCGGAAAAGTCCGCGGGATGCGGCTGCTCGGAAGCGCTGCCCTCGAAATGTCCTATGTAGCAGCCGGTCGCCTCGACGGCTACGTCAGCCTGTCGCTGAACCCGTGGGACTTCGGAGCGGGCAAAATTCTCGTCGAGGAAGCGGGCGGGGTCGTGACGAAGATGAACGGCTTGCCGCTGCCGATGGATCAGAAGAGCAGTGTGATGGCCTGCAACCCGACGTTTTACGAGGAACTGCGGAATTACCTGATGATTGAGGAAGGCTTGTCGACGGAAACCGAATCATAGTGCAGAGAGAAGCAGGCAAAGCGATTGCCTGTTTTTTTTCCATGGGAAGCCGGACGTGCTTTCAGGCTGTAGCCGCAGGCATATGTGTACTCTCCTTTTGATGGGATGATAACCAAAGATAGTCCGTGTAGTATTAAGACAGAGGTACTGGATAAAAGGAAAATGAAAGCGCTCTTTATTGAAACGATTCAATTTATTCCACGTGTAAACCCCATTATAATTACGGTTTATGGCGAAAGAACAGCTAAAAAACTGTTTCATAACAAAAATACACTATTGACCAACGCTTTTTTCAGTAGTAATATCAAATCAACTGAAAACGTTTTAATTATTTTTAAACAAAAAAATGAAACGTTTCAATTTTAGAGGTGAATGATGAAGACGATCAAGGATGTGGCGAAGCTCGCCGATGTGTCCGTCGGGACGGTCTCGCGCTATCTCAACGGCTACAAGATCAAGGAAGCGAATCGCAAAAAAATTGAAGCAGCGATTGAACGTCTGCAATTTACCTCCAATCCGATGGCCAGAGGGCTGCGTACCAATAAAACCTTTACGGTCGGCGTTCTGATTCCGCGCATTACTGACATTTTCTGTACGCAAGTAATTGAAGGGATTGAAGAAATTCTCAACCCGCTCAACTACGGAATCGTCATTTGCAGTGCCAATGACAGCCTGACACAGCAGGCGGAAAAGCTCACGTATCTGAAAAACAAGTGCGTCGACGGCATCATCATGATGCCGGTCACATCGGCAACGCTGGAAGACGAGGGAGTTGTAGCAAGCGGCATACCCGTCGTGTTGATCGATCGTCTGGTAAAGGATTGCGAATTGGATGCGGTCGTTTGCGACAACGTAAACGGAGCGTACTCTGCAGTCGAGATGATCATCAACAAAGGCCACCAAAAGATTGGCATCATCTCCGGGCCGCAGGAGATTTACACGGCACAGGAGCGACTCACCGGCTACATGCGGGCGCTGAACGATTACAACATCGAGATCAACGAGGAGTACATCGTCTACGCACCGTACAATCAGACCGGGGGCATCGATGCCTTTCGTCAGCTGATGAGCCTGGAAGATCCGCCCACCGCGATCTTTTCCACCAACTACCCGACCACGGTAAATGCCATGAAGGTCATGTTGGAGCAGGGATTGCAGATCGGGAAAGACATTTCCCTCTGCGGGTACGATCAGACAGAGCTGTTTCAAATGTTCAATCCGCCCCTTTCCGTCGTCGTGCAGCCCTCCCGGGAAATCGGGATCAATGCTGCCGAGATTTTGTTAAAGCGCATGGAGGGCGATCACAGCCGATTCCCGCAAATCCAGCGCCTGAAAACCCAGCTGATTGCGACTGAATCGGTAAAAACGATGGATTAGGTGGATAAAAAAAGCAACATGCTGGCGCGCTTCTTCGGCAATCGGGAAGCACGCGCAATCATCACCAACGCGAGAACAAGAACAGGGGGAGTTTAGAGTGAAGAAATTCAGCAAAGCAGCAGTGACGACATTATTGGTTTCCAGTCTGGTCTTTCTTGGCGCGTGCAGCAGCCAAGGCGGCAGTCAGGGGGCGCCGGCTGACAACGGCGGCGGCGCAGCGCCGGACAGCGCGAAAAAAGAAATTACGATTGGCGCTTCCTTGCTGACACAGCAGCATCCGTTCTACGTCTCGCTGAAAAATGCGATGGAAGAGGAAGCGAAAGCAGAAGGCGTCAACCTGCAGGTGTCGGTAGCCAACCAGGATTTGAACAAGCAGCTGTCTGACATCGAAGATTTTATTACCAAAGGCGTAGACGCGATCGTGCTCAGTCCTGTCGACTCCAAAGGTGTGGCAGGAGCACTGAGCAAAGCCAAAGCAGCGAACATCCCGGTCATTACCGTCGATATTTCCGCTGAAGGCGTCGAACCGGATGCCCACGTCGCTACAGACAACCTGGCCGGCGGCAAGCTCGCGGGTGAAGAAATGGCAAAAGCGATTGGCGAGAAAGGCAAAGTAGCGATCATTGATTACCCGACCGTGCAATCCGTTGTCGATCGTGTAACCGGTTTCAAGGAAGCCATCGCCAAGTATCCAAATATCGAAATCGTCGCTGTACAGCCGGGGATTACCCGTCCGGAAGCATTGACGACTGCGCAAAACATGATCCAAGCCAATGGCGATTTGGCCGGTATTTTCGGCTTCGGTGACGATGCTGCCCTGGCGGCGGTAGCAGCGATCAAGTCGGCTGGCAAAGAGAATCAGATCAAAGTCATCGGCTTCGACGGCATGGAAGAAGCGCGCAACGCAGTAAAAAGTGAAAAATCGTTCTACTCCGTCATCACACAGCACCCGGATGAAATCGGCAAGCAAGGACTGCAAGCCGCTGTGAAAGTGGTCAAAAAAGAAGCAGTTGAAAAGCTGATTCCGATCACACCAGGCGTCTTCGGAAAAGACGGGGAGAAGTAAGCACCTTACACTTATATGCCTTCCCGGCCTGAATAGCGGGAAGGCATATGACTTGGAGGAATCGTTATGGCGGAAGAAATGATTCTGGAGTTAAAAAATATCAAAAAAGTCTTCGGCAGCGTCACCGCTCTCTCCGGAGTCAATTTGCAGGTGAAAAAAGGCCAGGTCCACACACTGCTGGGCGAAAATGGCGCCGGTAAGTCGACGCTGATGAAAATCATCTCCGGTGTCCATCAGCCTGACGAGGGAGAGATTGTATTCAAAGGAGAGCGCATCAAGCTGGTCAATCCCAAGGATGCGCAACAGCGCGGAATCAGCATCATTTATCAGGAGCTGAGCCTGTGCGCCAATCTGAGCATCGCGGAAAACATCTTTGCCAATCGCGAGCCGATGAAAGGTCTGTTTATCGACGACCGCGAGTTGAACAAAGCGGCGCAGGATTTGCTTGAGCAAATCGAGCTCGATCTGCCGCCGTCAACGCTGGTCAAGGATTTAAGCATATCGCAAAAGCAAATGGTGGAAATCGCCAAAGCGCTGTCGTTTCGTTCGGAAGTCATCATCATGGATGAGCCGACGTCTGCCCTGAGCAGCAGGGAGACAGAGGTGTTGTTTGGCATCATTGAAAAATTGAAAGCAAATGGCGTGGCCATTATTTATATTTCGCACCGCATGGACGAATTGCTGCGGATTTCCGACGAGATTACGGTCATGCGCGACGGCAGCTACATCGGTACGGTGAAAAAAGGCGAGACCGACATCAACGGCTTGATCCGCATGATGGTCGGCCGCGAGCTGAAAGACATTTACCCGAAACGCGATTACGCAATCAGTTCCGAAGTGCTGCTGGAGGTCTCCGGCTATACGAAGCCGGGGCTGTTTGAAGACATCGATCTGCACGTGAAAAAAGGGGAGATCGTCGGGATGTTCGGGCTGATGGGGGCAGGACGCTCAGACGTGGCCAAAGCGATCTTTGGCATCACGCCTCCCGATTCCGGCACGATGGCGATCAAGGGGGAGACGGTGAGCATCCGCCGCCCGCAGGATGCGATCGCGCGAAAAATCGCCTTTATTACCGAGAGCCGGCGCGAGCAAGGGCTGGTCATCTCTGACACCGTTAAGCGAAACATCACGATGATCAGCATCGACAAGCTGTTGTCCAGGCTGGGACTGATCAATGACAAAAAGGAAACCGCGATTGCCGAGGAGGCAGTAGTCGCCTTGAATGTCAAAACGTCCAGCATCGATACGACGATCAACCATTTAAGCGGCGGCAACCAGCAGAAGGTTGTCCTGGCCAAATGGCTGGAGACGCAGCCGGAAATCCTCATCCTTGATGAACCGACACGGGGGATCGACATCGGCTCCAAAAACGAAATCTATCGGTTGATGCGAAAGCTGGCCAGCGAAGGTGTCGGCATCATCATGATTTCATCCGAGCTGTCCGAGGTGTTGTTCATGAGCGACCGCATGCTGATCATGCGGGACAAGCGGATCGTCACGGAGCTTGACCCGACGGCTACGACGCAGGATGAAGTAATGCTTTACGCGACTGGAGGGAAATAACCAATGGCAAACACTGCACCAAAGAATCTGTCCGCGAAACCGGGCCTCACCTTTTTAAAAACGTACGGGGGGATTTTGGCCGGCCTCATCGTCTTATTGCTCATCTTCTCGTTTGCTTCGCCGCACTTTTTAAAAGTAAACAACCTGCTAAACATCGTCCTGCAGGTCTCCATCATCGCGATCAGCGCATTCGGGATGACCTTTGCCTTGATCATCGGCGGAATCGACTTGTCGATCGGTTCAACCATTGCCCTGTCGGGGACGATGGCTGCACTGCTGTTGCAGCACAACATCCCGTTCATCCCGATGATTATCATCGTGCTCTTGATCGGCGTCGTGCTCGGTGCATTCAACGGCGTGCTGATTTCCAAACTGCACATTCCTGCGTTTATCGTGACGGTTGCGACGATGGGGATTTTTCGCGGGATCGCCTACATTACGACGGATGGCGTGCCGATTGCGATTTCCAATCAATCGTTTCTCGGACTGGGGAACGGCTTCTTTCTCGGGATTCAAATCCCGATTCTGATCTTGCTCGTTCTGTTCGTCGTCAACCACATCATCCTGTCCAAGACGAAGTTCGGTCGGCGCGCCTACATCAGCGGCGGCAACGAGGAAGCGGCTGTGTATGCCGGGATTAACGTCTCCCGATTGAAAATCTGGGTCTACGTAATCACCAGCGTGATGGCGGCGATCTCCGGATTGATCCTCGCATCCCGGCTCTATTCCGCCCAGCCGAACGCAGCCTCGGGCTACGAGCTGGACGCGATTGCGGCAGCCGTACTCGGCGGAACCAGCCTGAGCGGCGGCAGCGGGAAAATTCTCGGCACGCTGATTGGGGCAATCATCATCGGCGTGATCAACAACGGGATGAATCTGATGAACGTTTCGTATTTTTATCAGTTGATCGTCAAAGGCTTGGTCATCCTGATCGCGGTCTACGTAGACGTAAAAAACAAAAAACGATTGGCATAAGGGCAGGAGAACGCAAATGGCAGAAATTATCACAGTCGGAGAGATCCTTGTAGAGGTCATGGCAAAGCACGTGGGACAGACATTCGAGCAGTCCGGAGAGTTCGTCGGGCCGTTTCCCAGCGGGGCGCCAGCGATCTTTATCGATCAGGCGACAAAGGCGGGCAGCAGCGGTGCGATTCTCTCCAAGGTAGGCAATGACGGCTTCGGCCGGCTGAATGTAGAGCGGCTCAAGCGCGATGGCGTCGATGTCCAGTACATCGGGACGGTTGCCGACAAGACGACAGGGATTGCGTTTGTCACCTACAAAACAGACGGCGATCGCGATTTTATCTTTACGTTAAAGGATTCGGCAGCGGCCAGCATCACCCGTGATGATATCGCTGAGGCGATGTTTACAGGCAGCCGCTACTTTCACATCATGGGCTGCTCTGCCTTTAACGAAGAAATGATAGCCGCGTTCAAAAAGGCGATCGCGATTGCCAAAGCAAAACAGGTAAAGATTTCATTCGATCCGAATGTGCGCAAGGAACTGATGGAAAATGCAGCGATGAAGGAGTTCATCCTCTATGCGCTTAGCAGCTGCGACATTTTTCTGCCAGGGGAAGAAGAGCTGAAATACATTACCGGCCTTGCTGACGAGCAGGAGGCTGTCGCGGCCGTGCTCGCCCAGAATGCAAGCTGTGTGGTCGTCAAGCGCGGGCATCGCGGCTGCACTGCGTACGAACGAGATGCCGTCTTTTCAGCAAAGCCGTACCGGACAGACGAGGTTGATCCGACGGGGGCAGGCGATTGCTTTGCCGGAACGTTTATTTCGCTGATCAGCCAGGGCCGGTCGACCGAAGAAGCGCTCAAATACGCCAATGCCTCCGGGGCGTACGCGGTCTCGCGCAAAGGCCCGATGGAAGGGACGGCGACGCTTGACCAACTGGATGCTTTTATCAAAGAGCGAGGTGCGCAGGTATGATCACGACCGTTACCGTAAACGCTGCGATCGACAAGAGCTACAAGCTGGCCGCCGTTGGGCTCAATCAGGTGAATCGCGTAGCGGAAGTCTTCGCTGTTCCCGGCGGCAAGGGAATCAACCTGGCGAAAGTCGTGCAGGCGCTGGGCGGCAAGGTAACTGCCAGCGGTTTTCTTGGCGGTACCAACGGTCAGTTTATCCACCAGCAGCTGCAGCGGTCAGGCATTGTCAGTGATTTTGTCCAAATTGAAGGCAACTCACGGGAAACGATCGCCATTCTCGATGAGTCGGGAGCCGCGCCGACGGAGCTGCTGGAGCCGGGGCCGATCATATCGGCAGTGGAACAGCAGCAGCTTGTCGAAAAAGTAGCGGCACTGGCGAAGACGAGCACGGTGGTTGCTTTTTCCGGCAGCCTCGCCAGAGGGATCGCCCCCGACTATTACAGCAGACTGATTCAGGCTGCCAAGCAACAAGGGGCGATCACCATCCTCGATACGAGCGGCGAGCCGCTGGCAGAGGGACTTGCCGGCAAGCCGCACATCTGCAAACCGAATCGCGAAGAGCTCGCACAACTGCTAGGCTATCGCCTCGACAGCAGGGAAGAGGTGCTGCTCGCAGCCCGGCGCTTGCTCGACAAAGGTATTCAGGCCGTGATCGTCTCACTGGATGCGGAAGGCTCGCTCGCCGTGACAGCGGATGCGGCGTGGCAGATCACGCCGCCGCGGATTCACGTGAAAAACACAGTCGGCTGTGGCGACTCGCTCGTGGCCGGGATTGCCTTTTATCTCCAACAGCACGGCGGAACAATGCAATCAGCGGTATTGGTTGAGGCCATCCGTCTGGGAACGGCGGCAGCTGCCTCCAACGCCACGCAGCAAGCTGCGGGCTCGATTCAACCCGAACAGGTCCACGAATTTCTTGCCGACGTTACGATCGAGCGGCTTTAGCATCATCTATCAGAAAAAGGAAGGTGTATTCAGATGGGTTTAGTTTCATCCACTCCACTATTACAGGATGCACGCAAAAACGGGTACGGCATCGTCGCCTTTAACGTCCACACGCTGGAGATGCTCCAGGCCGTGGTGGAAGCAGCGGAGGAGACGAGATCCCCGCTGATTTTGCAGACAACCGTCGGCACTGTCAAGCATCTCGGTTTGGATTACCTCGTCGCCAATGCGAAAGTGGCGGCGGAAAAGGCAAGCGTGCCAATTGCTCTGCACCTCGACCATTGCACGGACTTCGACTTGCTCGTCCAATGCTTGCGTGCCGGCTACACGTCCGTCATGATCGATGCGTCGATGCATCCGTTCGAGGAAAACGTACAGCGGACAAAACGCGTGGTGGAGATCGCCAAAGCACTCAATGTCAACGTGGAGGCAGAGCTCGGCAAGGTCGGCGGAGTCGAGGATGACATCGTCGTCGATGAGGCTGACGCACTGCTGGCTGATCCGGATGAATGCAAGCAGTTTGTCGAGCTGACCGGTGTAGCGACACTGGCTCCGGCGATCGGCACCGCACACGGCATTTACAAGGGCGAACCGAATATCGACTTCAAGCGGATTGAAGAAATCGCCAAGCGCGTGCAGGTTCCACTCGTCCTGCACGGCGGCTCGGGGATTCCGGGTGAGCAAGTACGCCGGTGCGTTTCGCTTGGCATGGCCAAGATGAACGTCGCGACTGAGTTGAAAAATGCGTTTTCAGAGTCTATGAAACAATCGTTTAGGGACAACCCGGGCGAGCTGGATCCGCGCAAGTACATGGTACCGGCCAAAGAAGTAGTCAAGCAGCTGGCCAAGCAAAAAATGGAGTTGTGCGGCTGTGTCGGAAAGGCGTAAAGCGGGCTCTTCCCCTATCATCGGCACAACTGATTTTGTGCGACTATCAGCCCTATTTCCATAGAGCTAGTTACGCATCCAAGCAGTCGGAAGAATTCCCTCATAAAGTAGTAAGGAAAGATCACTCGCAGACAGTGGTTTTTACCAACGAAACAAGGAGGGAAGGATCATGAGCAGATGTGGCGGTGGCTTTTTCGACGGAGGTTTCCTCTGGATCCTCATAATCATTTTTATCATTTTCGTGTTCTTTGAAAATTAACGGCTAACAACTCATCAGCTTTGCCCCCCCTCAAAAAAAGAGTTCCTTCTTGCTGCCGTGGAGAAGGGACTCTCTTTTTTTGGTCGATAGGAATTGATAAAAATTCCTATCGACATAAGCGCAACTAAGGCTCGCCAAAAAGCTTGGCGTAGCCAAGTTATCTAACGAATGAATTGGTTGCATAACGATCCAGTCGTTGCTCGCTGCGATCCTGGATGATTGGCAAGACAAGGCAGATCAACAAATAGCTCGGGGCAGCCTCTGTGAATATACCAGCAGCGGTTCGTACGTAGCAGCGGCAATCTCCTGCGCTCGTACTGTATCGTTGTCTTTGTGCACGACCAGTCGGGTAGAATGAAAAATAGCGCTCGTTGCGATTGCTGCATTCTGCATGCGCACAAAAGAATGATAAAATAGAACGGGAATTTGCCATTTTACAAGATGGTGGGAAAAGACATCGAGATAGGAGAGCGATTTGCCATGAACGATTGGCGCATGTATACGGACGGGAGCGGGGAAGAGAGGAACCATGTAGCGTGGCACGAAGTTTTAAAGGCGATCTCCGAGCTGGACGGCAGAGAGAAGACACTCGTACACGCAGCCTACGGCGAGCATGTCGATCTGGTCATCGGCGGGGGGAATGACGGGTCGGTCCTCGTGCAGTGGAAAGAGTACGAACCGGGTGAACAGCATTTTGTGCTGGTAGCGGACCGGGCAGAGGACGCAGTGCCCCGGGTCTTGACGATCGAAGGGGCAGGGGTAGAGCTTCCGGCTACCTGGTGCATTCCGCTGGAACAGGCCGTTCCAGTATGTGGCGACATCCTGCGAACATGTGAAAAACCGGAATATCCGGCATTGCGCTGGATAGCGTTGGAGCTGTAGAAAAACGAGGGGGATTGTCTGGTATACTTCAGGGAGAGCTCTGTTACCTTAGTGAAAGGAACCGTTGCGAACTTTTGAGATTCGCACTACGAAAGGGGCATGCTATCACATTCGGAACCGTGGGCGTGCAGTCGGCAATTTTTCTGTAACATTTTTCTCGGAAATCCAGTCAAAGTTCATAGAACCGCATTTCCGCATGGGAGATGCCACGTACTTGACGAAGGAGCGGATGAATGATGCGTTTGAAACTATTGGCAGCCGGGCTTGTCGGATTGCAGCTCTTCCTCGCCGTGCCGGTACTGGCGGAAGCCCCCGCCACGGTTTACGTCAACAGCGACAAGGTCGCACTGAAGCACCAGCCGATTTTTATTAACAACAGCCTGTACTATGCCGCAGACGATTTGGCCCAACTGCTGAAGGGAACAGCAAAGCTCGAACGCCACTTTCTGACCTTGCGGGTGGGCGAGAATGAGCTTGCCTTTAATCTGGATACGAACCAGGTCGGGGTGAAAAACAAGTGGCTGACGCTGGAGCAAGGCGGCGTCCTGCGCAATCAGACAGCGTACCTCCCCGTGCGCTGGGTAGCAGAACGGCTGGGGAATCGCGTAAAGTGGGATGCTAGCACCAAAACGGCCCAAATTATCCTCAAGGAGGCGGCGCAATTGGATCAATTTGTCGTAGAAGACCCATCGGCGCTCACTGCTGATGAACAGGCGTTTGTAGCAAGTGTCAAAGGAGGCACCGGCGTCCACCAAAAAGGGAACCTGGTCGTCATCGCCCGCGGGGAATCCCCCAATCCCGGCTATGGCATCGCCTACGTGAAGCAGCAGCTTAGCTGGGAAAAGCTGACGATCTACGTCAAACTGACCAAGCCGGAAGCCGGAAGGATGTACCCGCAAGTCATTTCCTACCCGTATTTGCTGGGCAGAGTCGAGCTGTCTCCGTACACGACGATTAGCGTCATCGATGTGGATACCGGTGAGCCGCTGGTCAATCCGAATAATTGAATGGACAAAAAGGGAAGAATTGTATAAAGTAAGAGATAAGTGTTTTTACCAAGGCAAAAGGAGGTGCAAGGACGTAATGAAACGTGTTCAAGATTGGATGGTCGTTGAAATCAAGTCGATTACACATGATTTTTCACGCAAAGGGGGAAGTCTGCCCTTTTTTCGACCTACAATTGAACCGTTTTGTATCAGGCGTACCTTGCATTCGTAGCGAACAACAACGATCCGATACTTGCATGTCCAGATAAGTATCCGCATTTTTAAAAGCACGAAGCCACAGGTGTTGTATGCCTGTGGCTTTTTTGTGTTTTCCAAAAATGTTTGTTGGCCAAACTTCGAATCCAGAATTCACACGAGAGAAATCGAGAGGAATGATTGAGATGATTATTGTCGCAACCCAAAATGTGCAGAAAAGCTATGGCGCCGATCCTGTGCTGACCCAGGTCACTCTGGAAGTCAAGGCAGGTGAGCGCGTCGGGATTGTCGGACCCAATGGTGCGGGAAAAACGACGCTGTTCAAGCTGCTGATCGACGCGGAAGCACCAGACGCAGGGGAGATCTATAAAGCCAAAGGCAGCAGGTGGGCCTATCTGCCGCAGCATCCGCACTACGATGCAAGCTGGACGGGCAGAGATGTGATCGCCAGCGCGTTTCTCGAGGTGGCCGAGATAGAGCGTCAGATGCGCAGTCTCGAGCAGGAGATGAGTCAAGCCGCGCTGGCCGCAGAGGATGGAGAGAAGCTCACCCGGTTGATGAGCCGCTATCAGCAGCTTCAAGAGGAGTTCGAACGGCGGGACGGCTATTTGCTGGAGACGAAGATGGCCAACGTCATCAACGGACTGGGGATTGCCGAGGAAATGCTGACGACGCTGTTTGAACAGTTGAGCGGTGGCGAAAAGACGAAGGTCGGTCTGGCCAAGCTGCTGTGTGAACAGAGTGACGTGTTGCTCCTGGACGAACCGACAAACCATCTCGACGTGGAAGCGATGGAATGGTTGGAAGGCTTTTTGCGCGAGTATCCGGGGACGATCCTGGTCATTTCCCATGACCGCTATTTTCTCGATGCCGTTGTCACGGCGGTCTGCGAAGTGGATGGCGGCGAGGTGACGTCTTATCAAGGCAACTATACAGCGTATGTGAACGAACGCGAGGAACGGCTGCTGCGCCAATTCGCCGAGTACCAGGAGCAGCAGAAAAAAATCAAGAAAATGCAGGAAACGATCAAACGGCTCAAGGAGTGGGGCAATCGTTCCAACCCGCCAAATGAAGCATTCCATCGCCGGGCGAAAAGCATGGAAAAGGCTTTGGCCCGGATTGAGCGAATCGAGCGGCCCAAGCTGGAAGCAGAGCGGATGGGGCTGAGCTTTCAAAAATCGGAGCGGAGCGGTACAGATGTGTTGATCGTTGAGCGGCTCAGCAAATCGTTTGCGGAAAAACACCTCTTCTGTGATGCCGACCTGCTCTTGCGCTACGGGGAGCGAAAAGCGCTGCTCGGTCCAAACGGCTGCGGCAAATCGACACTGGTGAAAATTCTCTTGGGTGAGCAAGCACCTGACAGCGGCCATGTTCGCCTGGGCAGCAACGTCAAGATTGGCTATTTGTCGCAGCAGGCGATCGAAGGTGATCCGAAGCGCAGAGTGATTGACGCGTTCCGCGAATACGCCCATGTTCCAGAAGGCGAGGCCAGGCACAAGCTGGCACGGTTTCTGTTCTACGGCGAGCAGGTGTTTAAAAAAGTCGGTACGCTGAGCGGAGGCGAGCGGATGCGCTTGCGGCTGGCCCAGCTGATGCAGCAGGAAATCAACCTGCTGATTCTCGATGAACCGACCAATCACCTCGATATTGAAGCGCGCGAGACGCTGGAGGAAGCGGTGGCCGAGTTCCGCGGCTCGCTGTTTATCATTTCCCATGACCGCTACTTTTTGCAAAAGATCGTGGATGGCGTGTTCTGGGTCGAGCAGCAGGCAATCGTGCACTACGAGGGCACGTATGAAGAGGCGCGGAGCAAGCGCAAAGAAAAGCTGCAGTCGGCGGGAGAGCAGCCGCACCGGCGGATGGCAGCCGGTAAATCGGATCGGCGGGACATTCAACAGAGGAGTCGACAAGACAGTCAGAGGGATGACAATCAGGCCAACCAAGCTGAGCAAGCAAGAGAAAGCCGGCAACAGCAGCCGGGGCAGAAGGAGCAACAGCCACAGGAGAACAGTGCGCAACAGCGCGCTTCTGCGGAGACGCAGCACGGCAAGCGGACATCGCGAAACACGTACAAGATCGAAAAGCTTGAGCAAGCCATCGCGGAACTGGAGCAGCAAAAAACAGTCTGGCAAACGCTGCTGCAGGACGAAGCAGCCGATTATCAGACGTTGATCGAGCGGCAAAGACAGTTGGATGCATGCGAGCAGGAACTGTCGAAGCTCTATGACGACTGGTATGAGCTGCAAGCGTGAGGCAGCCAGGCAAGCATTGCAAGCCGGTCGATGAGCCAAAAACCCCACATCCTCTACGACGATTGTGGGGTTTTGCTATCTTCCATTATTGGCTGCGGCAAGCGTCTGTTGCCGGCGAGAAACGCGATCAGGATAACAACCATCAGGATGCCACCGGTTATGTACGGGCCATTCGGGTGCCACGCATACGCAGCACCGCCTGCGAGCGGTCCGAGGATGCGGCCCAGGCTGTCCATCGAACTGACGGCGCCGTTGGTCACACCTTGACCGTGTGTGGTGCGCTGGGTTACCATCGCTGTTCCTGCGGCGCGGATCAGACCGCCGCCTGCTCCAAACAGCGACAGGAACAAGGCAAAGCTCCAAAAGCCGGCGCCAAACGGTATCGCGATGAAGCCGACAGCGTAGCAGAGCAAACCGATGGCAAGAACGTTCGCCTCGCCGAAGCGTTTGACCAGCTTGCCGATCAATCCGCCCTGGACGGCAGCCGCGATAATCCCCATGACGAGGAACATGTAGCCCAAGTCCATCGAGGTCATGTGGTACAGATCACTGATGTAGAGGGCAAACGTCGTCTCCAGTCCGGCCATGGAGAACGAAGCGATAAACAGCACGACGTACAAAAGCGACAGCGGTCCGGACAGTGCGGTAAACGGGTTGAGCCGTTTTTGCCTCTGGCGCGACTGCAGCTGCAGCCGTTTTTCTTTCGGCAAGCTTTCCGGCAAGACGAACAGGACGAACAGGAACGTCAGGAAGGCAACGCTTCCCGAAGCGATAAACGGTACGACGAATCCATATGTACTGAGCAAGCCGCCGATCACGGGTCCGAACACGAAGCTGAGCCCAACCCCGGCTCCGATCATCCCCATTCCCTTGGCGCGTTCTTTTGGCGGGAATACGTCGGCCACCATAGCGTTGACGGTGGGCATGCCCGCGGCTGAGACGATTCCGCCCAAAATGCGGTAAATGAGCATCTCTGTATAGCTTGTCGCCAATCCGAAAAGGATGAATGTAATGGAAAAGCCGATAAGTGCAAACGCGATCAGGCCCTTTCGCCCGACGCGGTCAGACAGGCTGCCCCAGATGGGAGCAAAAATGAATTGCATGATGTTGTAGCTGGCAAACAGGATTCCGATTTGCAGCGAGCTTGCCCCTAACTTTTCCGCGAATAACGGTAAAATCGGAATAATGATGCCAAAGCCGAGCATCATCAAGAACATGATGAAGAATAAGAGGACCAACAGCTTCTTATTCACGTATCAGACCCCCGCTTTCTGCGTGTTTCCCAAGGCTTTACAGAATCAACCTTACGTGAAGAAACCGGTGAAGTCAAGCCAGCCCAAGGGCGACGGGGCGGCACGCGACATGATATAATGGAGCAACGACATAATTGTCAGGATTTCGTCATCGTTTTCAAGAAACGTATGACTACATTAATGGGGTGAATCTGGGTTGGCCAAGCATATGAGCTACTATTTTACATGGCAGGAAGACGATTGGCTCGACGAGTTGATTGATTACTTTACCAGTATCAACGCGATCGTGCCGACAGCCAAATCGTTGCAGTCGATTGCCGCGGAGCGTCAGGACGACAGGTCAGACAGGGCGCTGGTCATCGTCAACGTCGCCCATGAACCGGACAAGACCGAAGTGTTTTTACGGGAGCTCGCCGCACACGAGCGCTTCGCCACAGGTCCGCTCTATCTCGTCGGCGCTACCGAAGAGAATCGGCACAAGTGGCAAGCTGTCTGCCCCGATGCCAGAGTGATTGTCATCACGGGGCACCCGTTTGAGTTCGACTATGGGGCGGTGTTTGCCGAGATGGAAGCCAGGCTGGAGGGCGAAGCGTGAGCAGCGATAAACCTCCGTTTGATTTGAAGGAGTTTCTGCGGCGTTTCCACATTATGATTTACACCGGCGATCCCGAGGGGGACTCCTTGCTGATTGAAGATGAGCTGAAAGAGCTTAGGCAGCTCGGCTTGATTGATCGGGAAGAGTATATCGAGGCGCTGGCCGCCTTGAAAAACAGACAAAAGAAGTCGTGAGCTGCCTGAGATTATGATATAATCACACTGCCAATAACTCGTAGGGAGGAACTTTGTCAAATGACTACACACCAGAATGTCGATCAGCTTGCGATCAATACGTTGCGGACGCTGGCGATTGACGCAATTGAACAAGCGAATTCAGGCCACCCCGGAATGCCGATGGGGGCAGCCCCGATGGCACACGTGCTGTGGAGCCGTTTCATGAAAGTAAACCCGAAAAATCCTGCCTGGATCGATCGCGACCGCTTCGTGCTGTCTGCCGGTCACGGATCCATGCTGCTATATGCGATGCTCCATCTGATGAAATACGACGTATCCCTCGAGGATTTGCAAAACTTCCGCCAATGGGGCAGCAAGACCCCGGGCCATCCTGAGTACGGCCACACTGCTGGCGTCGATGCGACGACCGGTCCGCTCGGCCAGGGGATTGCCATGGCGGTCGGGATGGCGATGGCTGAACGTCATCTCAGCGCTACGTACAATCGGGATCAATACGAACTGGTAAATCATTACACGTACGTGATTTGCGGAGACGGCGACCTGATGGAAGGTGTGTCGGGAGAGGCGTCGTCGCTCGCAGGTCACCTGAAGCTGGGCAAAATGATCGTGCTGTACGATTCCAACGACATTTGCCTGGACGGCGATCTGAGCCAATCGTTCACGGAAAATGTAGCGATGCGCTATCAGGCTTACGGCTGGCAGTACCTGCGCGTAGAGGATGGCAACGATCTGGCAGCGATTGATGCGGCGATTGCCGAAGCGAAAAGCGATCTCGAACGCCCGGCCTTGATCGAAGTGAAGACGACTATCGGCTTCGGCAGTCCGAATAAAGCTGGCTCGTCCGCTTCTCACGGAGCGCCGCTCGGAAAAGAAGAGGCCAGGCTGACCAAGCTGGCATACGAGTGGAATCAGGATGGCGAGTTCCACGTACCGGAAGAAGTGAACGCATTTTATCAACAGGTGGCAGAAGCGGGAGCGAAGCAGGAAGCAGCCTGGAACGATCTGTTTGCTGCCTATGCCAAGGCTTACCCGGAGCTGGCTGCCCAATTCACGAGCGCAACGACGGGTGAACTGCCGACGGGGTGGGATGCTGAACTGCCGCAGTATGAAGTCGGCTCCAAGCTGGCTACACGAGCGGCATCAGGCAATGCGATCAACGGCTTGGCCAAGCGCGTTCCGTACCTGATCGGCGGATCTGCTGACCTGGCTCATTCCAACAATACGCTGATCAAAGGCGGCGGCGACTTGCTGCCAGGCAGCTATGCCGGACGCAATATCTGGTTCGGCGTGCGCGAATTCGCCATGGGGGCTGCGCTCAACGGGATGACGCTGCACGGCGGTGTCAAAGCGTACGGCGGTACGTTCTTTGTCTTCTCCGACTATGTGCGCCCGGCTATCCGCCTGTCCGCACTGATGAAGCTGCCTGTCACGTATGTCTTTACCCATGACTCAATCGCTGTCGGTGAAGACGGGCCGACGCACGAACCGATCGAGCAACTGGCCTCGCTGCGTGCCATGCCGGGACTCACCGTCATCCGTCCGGCTGACGCCAATGAAACGAACGAAGCATGGCGCTTTGCGCTCAGCAGCAAAGACAGACCTGTCGTACTCGTGTTGACGCGGCAAAACCTGCCTGTCTACGCAGAGACGGCCGCCAATGCCAAAACAGGCGTGGAAAAAGGCGCATACGTGCTCGCTGACGCAGCAAACGGCACACCTCAGCTCGTGCTGCTCGCATCCGGCTCAGAGGTATCACTCTGCATGCAGGCGCGTGAAGAGCTTGCCAACCGCGGAATCCAGGCACGTGTCGTCAGCATGCCAAGCTGGGATCTGTTTGAACAACAATCCCAAGCGTACAAAGACTCTGTCATTCCACCGTCCGTAAAAGCGCGCCTCGGCGTCGAGATGGCCGCACCACTCGGGTGGGAACGCTACGTCGGCGATGCAGGCAGCGTCATCGGCATCAACACGTTCGGAGCCTCTGCACCTGGCGACAAGATCATGAAAGAATACGGCTTTACAGTAGAGAACGTCGTCGCTTGCGCAGAGCGGTTGCTGAAATAAATAGCGGTGAACGATATGAGCTTCCGGCCTTGGTGGTCGGGAGCTTTTTGTATCCAATACACGAGGCTGGGCTCGAAAAGTACAACACCTGCTCACGTGGCTGCTGAGGAGGCGAGGGGAATCGCCAAGAAGAGAACACTTCGCAAGTGACAGCGCCCACACGACAGACCGAGACAAGATACTCCCACAGCTATTGCTAATAAAAGAGCTCCATTCCATATATTACAAGGTTTTTACCATGGTTAAACCGGGTATAAGTCAGCAGAACCCACCCCCATTCCTAAAACAGTCAGGGAGGCTTTTTTACGAATATTGCTTTTTTTCAGTAGCCTATTTACAGGGTTTCCTGTACCTTTAAGATACAGACAAATAAGCTTGGCACGATGGAAATAGAAGTAAGCTGAGGAAGACAAAGGGGAGTCAAAAAGAATGATTGTTTTAGAGGAAAATTGGCGGCAAATTTGCGAGTATTACGGGTTGACGGATAGTGATCTGACTCTTTTGCACAAGCATCAGGCTTTTTTTCAGCAGCATGCTGAGGAGGTTGTCGACTTTTTTTACCAAGAGCTGGGGACGTTTTCACATTTGAGCGAGATCATTCGTGCGAACAGTACGGTAGAACGGTTAAAAAAGACACAGCTCTGGTATTTCCAAACGCTGGGGACGGATCGGATCGATGCCGAATATGTTGCCGGGCGGCAAAAAGTAGGAGCGATCCACGCACGTGTCGGGTTGTCAGCCTCCTGGTTTTTGGGCGGGTACACCATTTACCTCCGATGGATCGCTGATAAAGCGGCGTCGTTGCCGGATGGGTTCGCTTTCTATCAATCGATCAACAAGCGCCTGTACTTTGATTCGGCGATTATTTTGGAACAATACATAGGGGATACCCAACGAGAAAATGTCGCCTACCGTTCGCAGATGGAAGTGATCGCCGAGGAGCTGACGCAATCGACCAAGGAAGTGACGGTGATTGCTGCCGAGTACGCCAAATCAGCGACGAGCCTGGCGCACTCGCACGAGGAAATCGTCGACTCGATGAGTATTTTGAAAAATCAGAGCAAAGAGATTGAAAAGTTGAGCGATTTCGTCGCAGAGGTTTCGTCACAGACCAACCTGCTCGGACTCAATGCAGCGATCGAAGCGGCGCGTGCCGGCGAACACGGCAGAGGCTTTTCCATCGTCGCAAACGAGGTGCGCAAGCTGGCAGACCGGGCGAAAAGCTCCTCCCACGAAATTCAGAGTTCACTTGGGCAAATCCTCGTGCAGATCAGCAAAATCGAAAAGCAAATCGAAAACACGATGTCCTCAACAGAGCAGCAGGCTGCGGCATCAGAAGAGCTGGCAGCGCTCGTACAAGGGTTGAATGAGATGGCCTGTAGATTGAATGCGTAGGTTGGATGCCAAGGTTCGCTGGTAAACGATGATCGCCGGCTTACCGAAAAGCAACGAGCGCTTGCAGAAGCAAGCGTGTATTCAGCTATTTCCAAATCGGAAATAGCTTTTTTGGTCGATAAGAATTTATAAAAATTCTTATCGACATAAGCGCAACTAAGGCTACGCCGAAAGGCTTGGCGTAGCCAAGTTTTCTAAAGGTCTGTCCCTGCGATGTGGTGTTCTTGTTCGGTTCGCTGTGGCGGATCATCTGTGATACTCCTTAGTGCCATAAAGCTATTTAATCTTGCCATTCCTCCCCCACGACCCTAGGTCCATCGTTCCGAATCTCCCATCCAAACATAGTCATAAATAACGATTTATAGTAGAAACGCCGCTAGTTTTTGAAAAGGCAACCCATATTTTAGTAGAATGACTTCATAGTAAATCAACTAGCCGTTTAGGAAGGGAGAGGACCGATCATGCGACTGGCGGTAACGGTTAAAAGCATCGGCAAGCGCAAAAACGCCCTGACCCGCATCCCTGTTGAATTATCGTACCAGCCCCGAACACTCAGGGAATTGATCGCAGCTCTGGTAGAGTGGAACGTTCAAGGATTAAGAGACAAGCAGCAGCAGCTGGCACTCGTTCCTTACCTGAGCGAAAGAGAAGTGCAGGAGCGGGCTGACAATGGCAAGGTCGGCTTTGGCGCGATCTACAACGACGTCGTGCCGGATGTCACGGCAGCAATCGAGACGGCGATACGCGCTTTCGAGGACGGCTTGTACCGCGTCTTCATCTGCGAGGAAGAAGTAGAAGCGCTGGATGCGCCACTCTCATTAAACGAAGACGACGATATCGTGTTGATCCGGTTCACGATGCTGGCCGGCAGCTTTTGGTGAAAGGGGTTCGGATGATGAAAAACGATGATCAGGAACAGCAATACGAGGCCATTCTCGCAGAGCGGGTGGAAGGAATCGCGGAAGCGCTCCGCCCTTTTGCCCTGCTGCTGATTGAGCTGAGCAAAAGCAGATACATCGATGATAACGAGATGTACAGGTGCAAATCATTCCTGCAAGAGCGCGCCGCCGGTGACGAGCGGCTTCTATTCGATCCGCTCGTCGGCGTGGTCGAGCAATTGCTGGGCAGCGAGTCGGCAGAAAGGCTGCGCTACATCATTTTGCATGCAGCAGAGTATCCGTATGCGAGAGGGTATGCCCGTCGCCCGTTTCGCACGGCGGAGGCTGCTCCGCAGATGGAGCTGCTCATACAGAAGACGGTTTCGCTGATGATCATGGACAGACAGTCGTTTGTGCTGCTGGACTATTTGAGCGTGGCGAACTATTCCGTACCGAACTCCTATCTCATCGGTCAGGTCATCGCAGACGTCATTGGCTTTGAGCTGGATCGGGGCAATGAACAGGTACGCGAAGCTTTGAAAACGATCATGTACGGGGACAACCAGACTGCCCTGTTGACCAACGAGATGATCAAGGGCATTTTCATGAGTCACCAGGAAGACATGCACCAGATGGTGGGCGAGCTGCTGAAGGCAGCCCGACTGCAGGAGGGATTGCGGCAGAGCATCGTCGAGCGGATGGACGAGGGGACGCTTGCTGCCAACCTGTACATTCTCAAGCTGATTATCGAGGAGGGCTACATCCGCTACAGCTCGGTGGTCCGAGCGCTGGGAGTCTGGACGGGAATCGCTCTGGAAGCGGCCAATCAGCGGGTAGCCGGACAGTTGATCGAGCAGGCGTATCGCGCCTTGACGGAACCCGAAGTGCGGGAGCAGTGGCTATCGAGCAGCAATGCCAACGAGGTGTATATCGCGTTGTGGGCGACCGCAGTTTACGAGGAACGGGATTTATACGTCCGGATCGAGCGGCTGATGCAGCACGGACAGCGTCACCAGAAGATCGTCGCCCTGTATGTGCTGGCCAATAGCCAGAACCGCAACCTGCGACTGCGACTGGCCAGAGAGCACCTGGATGCGACTGATCCCGAGCTGCAATATTGGGTGCTGACGAACTACTGCTACCAGTACCACACGCTCTGGCGCCAGCCTGGCACGGCAGCAGATGGACCGACCATTGCGATTACACGTGTAGTAGCGCTGGAGGACAAAAGCAAGCGTCAGCGCGATTTTCAATTGCTGCTGGCGATGTTTGACGGGATGGACAAAGAATATGCGGCCCCGTCGAAAATGCTCGACTTCGTACACATCCAATACACGAATGATCTACCTGTGCAGAAAATGCTCTATCTGGCGGCTTACGACATGGACAGCGACTGGATTGCCCAGCTCATCACGCGGAAAGAACGCATCAGTCCCGACCAGCGCGGAGCTATGCTGGCGCATTTTATGGGCGATAAGGAACATGCTGCGGTACGGTCGTTTATTTTTGAGAGCCTGGCCGACAAGAGCATGAAAAACCGTGAGCACGCCCTGGAACAGGTAAAAGGGATGAGGCTTTCCGACGATGAGCTTCACCCGATGGAGGAGCTGTTGAAGCTGAAGACGGGCTCGCTGCGGCAAAGCACCATCGAAGTGCTGCTGCTCCAGCCGGAAGATCGTCTCGCAGCTTCCCTGACCCGCTTGCTGCAAGCCAAAAACGAGCTGCAGCGGCTGGGCGGCCTGGAAGTGTTGGCTGAGGTTTACAAAGCCGAAGAGCGGCTGGGGCAATTTGATCGGCTTCGCCCGTTGGCGGCGCTGATCGCAGAGCCGACAGCAAGAGAACAGGCTCTACTGGACAAGCTGGGCCAGAAGAGCGGGTCAAGCAGGGAAGAGGGCTTCGGCTTGTTTGATCCTCTGGCGACAGAGCCATGGCTACTGGAAAAGAAAGAGATCGGGGCCTTTTCATTCCATCACGGCCTGTTCACCCTTTCGCCTGAGGACGTCAAAACGTTTCTTCACGGATTGGACGAGCTCGTGCACAGGCACCGCGATGTGGAATACGTATCGGAATACTATTCCGGCTACAAGGATACGCTTTTGATCGGGGCAAATTTGCGCGAGCTGTATCCGTACCGGCCTTTCCAGAGCGGCGAAGAGCAGGGCTCCTACCTGGAGCGCTACCCTTTGCATGAAGAATGGCGGGCGTATCTGGAGCAGAGCGGAATGAATGCCCATGGACTTATGCAGCTGCATTATTACATCTTGCTGGAACCGTTGAATCGCACACTCGACACCTATTACGGATATTTTTCCGATGAGCTGGAGTACGCCGAGATGCAGAAGACCAGGCTGCTTGAGGGCTGGCGCAAGGCATTTATCGAAGCGGTCTATCCGCTTGAGCACCTTTTGCAGGTCCAACAGATTATTCACGAATTGACCTACAGCCATCAGATCCGTCAGTTGGTTTGGGCATTTTTCCTCGACAGCGACAAACAGGAGACGTTTGCCTGGACGGAGCTCGCCGTGCACAAGCTGGTGCAGGCAAGCGACGAGCAGCTGGAGCAGGAAAACAAGGCCGGATTATTCCAGCTGCTGGCCAAACCTTGGCTTAACATGGCGCGCACGCGGGTATATGACGACGAGTCGTTCAAAGCGTTTTACCGCACCGTCTTCGCCTTTGACCGGGTGGTGAACGATCCGCATGGTGGTTCTTCCTATCAATTGGATGAGAGAATCCGCGCATTTGAACTAGGCATCATCGGGGAAGGCGAAATGTACAAGGCATTGCTCGGCAGCGGGGACAGCTCCAGCTATCTGTGGGACCTCACGTCCGCCCGCTACGGCTCGCTGCAGGATCGCCCCAAGCTGCTGGCCATTCGCAATACCGCAGTGGAGCGCATCGTCAGCATTGAGCTGTCGCGGGGTGATCTGGCTACGGATGTGACGCCGCTCGTGACCAGACTGCAGCGCATCGAGGGCATGGAATACTGGGTGCGCTTGCTGGCAGGGCTTGACCAGGACGCTTTCGTCCGCGGATACGTGTACAGCTACAGAGGCAGTCTGACGAAAAAGGAGGCCTTCAGCCATCTGCTGAAAAATTGCCATCCCTGCCCCGGCGAAGATGCGGCTTTGCTTGGCAAGCTGCTCAGGGAGCACAAAGGCATTACGGAAAGACGTCTGCTGGAAGCGGCGATGTATGCCCCGCAATGGATCGACATCGTAGCAGAGCATCTCGGCTGGGAAGGCTTGCGCAGTGCGGCCTGGTATTTCCACGCCCACATCAACGAAAGCTTCTCCGCAGAAAAGGAAACCGTCGTCGCGCACTATTCGCCGATCTCGCCGCAGGATTTCAACGACGGGGCGTTCGACATCCGCTGGTTCCAGGAGGCGTACGCAACACTTGGGGAAAAACGCTTCAAGCTGCTGTATGAGTGCGCCAAATACATTTCCGCAGGTGCCAACCACCGCCGTTCACAGCTTTTTGCCGATGCCGTGCTGGGCAAGCTCGAGTTGGACAAAATGCAGACGTCTGTCGCCGAGAAGAGAAACAAGGATCATCTGCTCAGCTACAGCCTGATCCCGCTTGCGGACGATCGCGATCAAGACTTGCGGCAGCGCTACGATTTCATCCAGCAGTTCCTGCTGCAGAGCAAGAAATTCGGCGCCCAGCGGCGGGCAAGCGAGGCCATCGCAGCGCAGATCGCGCTGGACAATCTGGCGCGCAATGCCGGGTACAGGGACGTCACGCGCCTGAAGTGGGATATGGAAGCGCGCAAGCTGGATGAGATGCAGGCGTATTTTGAACCATATTCGCTAGACGAAGAAACGACCGTGCAATTGTTTGTCGACGAGGAAGGCCAGGCCGACATCAGGGTGAGCCGCAAAGGCAAAGAACTCAAGTCCGTCCCGGCCAAATACAAGAAAGCCGATTATCTGCTTACGCTAAAAGAGCTGAAGTCGGAGCTGACCGAGCAGTATCGCAGGGCGCGTCAGGAGCTGGAGCGCTCCATGGAATCGGGCAACACCTTTACAGGCGGCGAATTGGCCGGTCTGGACGGCAATCCGGTCATCCGTCCGCTGCTGCGCTCACTGGTGTTCAAGTTCGGCAATCATTTCGGCTATTTCGACGGAGAAATCGCATCGCTGCGCGACCCGTCCGGCAAGCTCGTCGGATTGACGGATGAAGACGAGCTGCTGATCGCTCATCCGGTCCATCTGTATGAGAGCGGGCAATGGAGCAGCTTCCAGCGCGACCTGTTCGACCGTCAATTGCGTCAGCCGTTCAAACAAGTGTTCCGCGAGCTGTACAGGCCAAACGCGGACGAGCTGGCCCACGCAACCCATTCCCGCCGCTATGCGGGGTACCAGGTGCAGCCGAAGAAGACGGTCGCGCTGCTCAAGGGCAGACAGTGGACCGTCAGCTATGAGGAAGGACTGCAAAAAGTATTTTATGCGGAAAATCTGATTGCCAGCTTGCAGGCGATGGCCGACTGGTTCTCGCCGTCCGAAACGGAAGCGCCTACGCTGGAAGTCATTCAGTTCATGGATCGGACGACCTACAAGAATGTCGCGCTCGATCAAGTGCCGCCGCTCTTGTTCTCGGAAGTGATGCGGGATGTCGACCTGGTCGTCAGCGTCGCCCATGTCGGCGGCGTCGATCCGGAAGCGAGCCTGACGACGATCGAGATGCGCCAGGCCATCGTGAGGGAATCGCTGCGACTGCTGAAGCTCGGCAATGTGCGGCTTGACGGGAATTACGCCCATGTGGACGGAAGCCTCGGCGAGTACGCCGTGCATCTCGGCAGCGGCATGGTTTACAAGCAAGCGACAGGCACCTTGCACATCATCCCGGTTCACTCCCAGCATCGCGGACGTCTCTTCCTGCCGTTTATTGACGAAGATCCGAAGACGGCCGAGATCCTGTCCAAGATCGTGATGCTGGCCGAGGATACGAAAATCAAGGATCCGCAGATTTTGCTGCAATTACAGGGGTAGGCCAGGTCGGCTATGAGCTCGACTGCAAGATCGAAGTGATCGGCGGTGCGATCCCGATCTGCTGCGATCCGGAGCTGGTCGCGATCGCCTGGGAAGAGGCGAAGCAGGTCGACGGCTTTACGTCCTTCAAGGAAGCGCCGGTGAGCTTGTTGGGCAGCGAATACGCCAGCCTCATGCTGCGCTAAGCCACTGCACAGCTTCCCGGGAACGAAGGCGCCGGGGATCATTCGCTTCGCTCCCAGAGATAGTAGCCAGATGAACAGCGAGAGAACAGGAGAGGATCGCGTGATCGATCTGCAAAGACAATCGGGACGTCCTGACAGGTGTCAGCGATCGGATTCGGGGCTTTGTCGAGACGCCATTTGAAGAGTTTCGCTCGGCCGAGCTGCTTTGCCAGACGCTGGAACAGGAGGGCTTGGCCGTCGAGCGCGGTGTCGGCGGAATTGCGCCAGCGCACAGGCGGCAAACCGTATGTCTGCCCGATTCCGGCTGGCGTCAAGCCATCTGCGAAAAATAGCTGCGACACAGCAAAGCCGGTTTTCCTTTGAATGGGAGAACCGGCTTTGTTCGATCCTATCGTATGCCCGGGGGAACTTCAGGCAACCTATTTACAAAGTGGTTATAAAATTTAAAATTTTCTTGCCTTTTGTTTTGTAATCGTGCAAAATGTAATCTAAAGAGATGAAATAAATTCTGTTGACTAAACAATTGATTTGTGAGAAGTATAGTATGATTCATTTATACATTTGTCCGGCGGTGCCGTTTATACTGCCGACTGACAACGAGCAACGCGTGGCAGTCGATGGAACGGCTTCTTTTCTATGAATGCAGCTCCACGTTTTTTCTAAAAAAACGGAATGTGCCTGTTTAGCGGAAGCGTGCCGAGTAAGAGCCTGAAGTCAAAGAGGCTGCAGGTGTCAGTTGTTGCAACAATACGATGGATGAGGTGGTAGGATGACAAAGAGAAATATCACAATTATGGAAGAACTGGATGTTGCCACGTCCGAAATGTCGGTTCCCTTTCCGCTATTGGAGTACAAAAACCGTCTCAATAAAATTCGCAAAGCGATGGCGGAGCAAAACATCGACCTGCTGTATCTTACCAACCCGGAGAACCTGTTCTACGTCAGCGGCTACAATGCTGCCTGGTTCCGCGGCAATCCGCCGACCGAGTGGGCCGAGTCGGCGGCGGCGGGAATTGCCATCCATGTCGACCACGACAAGTTCATCCTGTTTGACGTAGTCGACGAGCTGGGCCTGACTATGTGGTCCACGGTCTCTACCGACACGCGGATTTACCATGACAGCCCGCACGGAAAATACCTGGGCAAAACGTTCAATGCCGTAACGGAAGGTATGGGTTTTATCGACATTATTGTAAGAGATTTGAAAGCGGAGGGCTGGACCGGAGGCAGAACCGCTATCGAGATGGGCAGCTACCGCCCGACGCGGACGATCAGCGAGAAATTGCAGGCTGCGCTGGAAGCGGCTGACTGTACCGTCGTCGATGGGACCAAAATTGTCCGCGACGTCCGTTTCATCAAGTCGCCGATGGAGCTGCGCTATATCGAGACGGCTTCGCGCATTGCCGACATCGGCATGAAAGCAGCGACGGATGCGATCCGACCGGGCGTTACCGAACTTGACATCATGGCTGAATACACCTATGCCATGCACAAGGCGGGCGGGGAGAACATGGGAATCGTCGGTTTGGTTCACGCCGGACCGGAGCGCGTATGGTGCAGACATCCCAACGCGTCACGCCGAATGGTCATGCCGGGTGACCCGATTGAGATCGACCTGTCCGGTGTGTACAACCGCTACCACTCCAATCTGTCGAGATGCTTCTCGGTCGGAGAGCCGGATGCAAAATTCGCCGCGACGTATGCGCTTGCGAAAAAGTCGATGGAAAAAGTAAAAGAGATCATCAAGCCCGACATGTACGTCAGCGATTTTATGCTGCAAATGAAAAAGTTTTACGATGAAGAAGGCATGGAGCCGCCGCTCTGGTTCGGTGGCTACGAAATCGGCATCTCGTTCCCGCCTGATTGGGTAGGAGAGTTCGTCTACGACACGTCGATGCTGCATGAGGGTGTGAAATTCGCTCCCGGTGCCGTGGTCAACTTCGAGACAGGCTTTGGCATCAACGACACGCTGATTTTCACCAAGGATGAAGCGAAAATTTTGGGAACGACACAGTGGGATTTGATCATCGTCTAGGAAAGTTCCAGACAGATATATGGGGGTATAGGTAATGATTGCAGCACGGAAAGCATCAGGGATTCTCGTCAGTATGGTAGCATTGACATCGCTGTTGTTCACGGCTTGCGGCGGTGGCGCCCCGGCAGCGTCAGGGGATGGCGCAGGCGGAGCGAAAGAGGAAGAGAAGGTCGTCAACGTCATGGGCTGGGCCAACTATTTGCCGCAGAGCGTCGTCGATCAGTTCAAGCAGGAGACCGGCATCAAAATCAACTACACGACGATCACGTCCAATGCTGAATTAATGGCAAAATTAAGCGTCGGCGACAACCACGGCTTCGATGTTGCCATCGCTGGTGCCGACTTCGTCGAGCCGCTGATGAAGATGGACAAGCTGGAGAAAATCAACAAGGCAAACATTCCGAATACGAAATACATCGGCGAAGATTTCTCCAAGTTTGCTTTCGACCCGAAAGGCGAATACTTCGTCCCGGCGTACTGGGGTGGAGAAATTATCGCCTACAATGAAAAGCTGGTCGATAAACCGATCACCTCTTTCAAGGATTTGTTCGATCCGCAGTTTGCAAACAGTCTGGTCGCCGTCGATGACGCCCACGTCATGCTCGGCATCATGCTGGCCATGCTCGGGTACTCGCCGAACAGCACGGATGAAAAGGAAATTAAAGAAGCGGGCGAGCTGATGAAAAAGCTGGCTCCCAACATCAAGTCGTATGAAGGCAGTGACGCCGACCGCCTGCTCGCCTCTGGCGAAGTAAAGGCGGGTATCGTCTACAACGGAAAAGTGCCGATGGCAAGAAAAGAAAACCCGTCGATCAAGGCCGTCCTTCCGACAGAAGTCCTCCCGCTGTGGCAAGACAATTTCGTCATTCCCAAAGGGGCAAAACATATCAGCAATGCCGAAAAGTTCATCGACTTCCTCAACAAGCCGGAAATCAGCCGGGACATTACGCTTGAACAGCCGTATCCGAGCGCTAACCTCGAAGCGATGAAATTGCTCCCGGACGATGTCAGAGAAGCGATGGAAGTAATCCCGGCATCCGAAATCAAACGCGGCACGTACTTTACGGATGTCGCCGAAGCCTTGCAGTACTATGACCGGGCTTGGACGGAAGTAAAGCAATAAGGCTTGTAAACGCTAAAGAACCTCGAACGAGTTGTCGTCAAAGACTCGGTTGAGGTTCTTTTTCATTGGTATCCGTGGCTGCAGTGGAGGCGAGAGGAATCGCCAAGAAGAGAACGCTCCGCAAGTGACAGCACCCGGGGGGAGTATTCAAGGCCGGCTGTGAACAGCCCCAAAAAGTGACGAAGTCCTTCGAAGCGTATTCCGATTACTTTTCGGGGACCCCAAGCCAAAAAAACGGAACTGCGCCCCAAAAGCCGCGAGGGACGTATCTCATGGATGCAGGTGGAGCGCAAAGATGTTCCGTTTTTTTGGTTGCAGTCTGGGTAGGCGCTGTCAAAAAGCTCCGCTTATCTCTTCTTGGCGATTCCCTGGCTGCATTGCTTGTGGGATACTCAGGATGCTGAAAATAGGGGAATTTAGCCACTGTTGTGTTCGAACAAGCGGCATCAATTCCAACGGCTTTTCGATCTTTACTCTCCCTGTACATGCTTACTTGAACGGTTTTTTAGTTTCTTTGTACGGCAATGCAAATGCAGACGAGTTCTTCGCTGAATTACAAGCGAAGGCAATTATTCTTTTAGTCTTTTCGCACGTTGATTCTGCCCAGTCGCTCAGAGAGAGACAAGAGGAATGGGCTTAAGGCCTTTGCGGCTTAGCCCAGGCGGAGCGGAAAAAACGGCACAGCTTTATAGACCAACTCTACGTTGAATAAGCATCCTCGGAATTTTGGTCGACGTGCCGTTTTTGGAGCGGGGCCGGACAGTGATTGCTTCCTTGCAAAAGCCGCAACGAACGTAGCCCATCCTCTTTTCTCTCTCCCCACACGACGGCCCGTGACAAGGTCTTTTCTTTTCAATCGAGATGATTGACAGCAGCAAAGAATATCGTTACATTGTATATTGTACTACTTGAAATAGTACAAATGGTACAAAGGAGAGAGGACCTTTGTGGCTTACGATTGATCAGCGATCAAGCGTCCCCATTTACCTGCAAATCGTAAACGGGGTCAAGGAAGCGGTAGCAAAAGGAATAGTCAAACCGGGCGATAAATTGCCGACGGTCAGAGAGTGGGCCCAGGCGATGACGATCAACCCGAACACGGTGGCCAAAGCGTTTCAGGAGCTCGAACGGGAAGGCGTCATTGAAACGATGCGCGGGCGAGGATCGTTTATCGCTGCCGAACAGCCGCAGATTGAGAGGGGAATCAAAGTCAAAATGATTCAGGAGATGCTGGAGAAAATTCTCGTCGAGTCC
This sequence comes from uncultured Brevibacillus sp., assembly GCA_946402065.1. GTDB lineage: Bacteria > Bacillota > Bacilli > Brevibacillales > Brevibacillaceae > Brevibacillus_D. The sequence continues at coordinate 39,672 of CAMIVR010000019.1, forward strand.
TACTATTTGCAGCTGGAGGAAGACGAGCTGCTGCAGGTGATGGAGCAGAAGGTACGCGAGTGGTATCGGGAAAGGAGAAATCAGCCATGAGCGAACGGGCGATAGAGACGCTAGGCTTAACCAAATGGTTTACCAGTCAGCTGGCTGTGGATGAGCTAAGTCTGTCCCTTCCGCACGGCCGCGTCTTCGGATTGGTCGGCCCGAACGGCGCGGGCAAAACGACGTTGATCAAAATGCTGCTCGGGCTGATCAAGCCGACCGCTGGCCAGGGAGCCATCTTCGGAAGGGATATCGGCGATCCGAGCGGCGCAGTCCGGCAGCATGTCGGATTCATCGTCAACACGCAGTCGCTCTACCCGGACCTGCGGGCAGATGATGTCCTGCGGCTGTGTGCCGGAGTTTATCCGGATTGGGATCGGGAGCGCTGCCGCAAGCTGAAGACGACATTTGATCTGCCGTGGAACCGGCGCGTCCGCGCTTTTTCCAAGGGGATGAGAACACAGCTGGCGCTGCTCATCGCCCTGTCGCTGCGGCCGAAGCTGCTGTTGCTCGATGAACCGACCAGCGGCCTTGATCCTGTCGTCAAACAGGTCATTTTGCAGCTGCTCATGCAGGAAGTGGCTGGCGGCGATACCACGCTGTTTTTCTCGACCCATCACGTCAGCGAGCTGGAGCGAATGGCTGACGATATCGGGTTTATGCTGGATGGCAAGCTGATCGTCAATCAATCACTGGAAGAGCTGAAAGCATCGTCGCGCAAAATTCAGGCTGTCCTGCCCGAGGAGCTCCCTGCTGACATTCGCCAGATGCCGGACATTCTCAAGCTTGAGGAACACGGCCGAGTCAGCACACTGGTGGTTCACGGAGACTGGCAAGCAGTCCTGGACAAGATCAGCGGACTTCAGCCGATTCATCTCGAGCTGCTCGATGTCGGCCTGGAAGAGTTGTTCGTCTGTACAGCCTATAGAGAGGGGTATCGCTATGAACCGGTTGAGCTTGCTTAAAGCGCTCGTGCGAAAAGAATGGCTGCAAAACCGCCTGTTGTTTGCGGCCGCATTGATCGTGATGAGCATGCATCCTACTATAAGCAGTATCTTCTACTGGCTGGATCGGCCAAACCGGATGAAGCCGTTGGCCGATTGGTCGGCATCGTTCAGTCTGATCCTGTATCAGCATGACGGCGCTATGCTGGCCCTGTTGGGATGGATTTTTGCGATTGCCATCGCCATCCGTCTATTGGCAGATGAGCGAATCGGCGATACACTGGACTTTCTCGTCGCACTGCCGCTTGGCCGCAGATCAATAGCAGCAGCGAAGTACATGCTGGGCGCAGCTGTGATCATCGCGATCATCTTGCTCAACATGCTGTTTTTTCTCATCATGCCGCTCTTTCTGCCAGTCTACTACCAGTTGTCTGACGCCGTGAAGTGGTTCCTGCTGACAGGATCACTGCTGCTTGCCATCTACAGCACCAGCTTTTGGGTCGCGACGGTCACGGGAAACCGGGCAGGGGGCTACACTATCGCTTTTCTGCTTCTACTGCTGCCCAAGCTGGCCTACGCTGTAATCAGCTTCTGCTCCTTCGGCTTGATCGGGCCTGCAGGTCTTGACCGGCTGAGTACGCTGACCGACCACTTGACGCTTCTGCACTATCTGACCAATGTTAGGGCGTATTTGCACAGCCCGCTGTACGTCTGGCTGCTCCTAACGCTTCTGGCGATCTGTATCGCGTTCTTTTACTTGTCGCTCGTCTGTTTTGAACGAAACCGCCTGGAGAACAACGGGGAGTTCTTCATATTTTCCTTTGGCAAATCAGTGGAGAAACGAGGGCGAGGGCATGCTGCGCTGCAAAAACGTCCGTAGGGTCAGCCTGATCTTTCTGTTGTTACTGCTCACTGTCGGACAGAATGGCTACGGTGAAGAAGATTTGTTCCAAACGTACGTTATGCCACAAGGTCAGCCTGATCACATCATCTTGCAGCCGTCGGCAATGGAATCCAAGGGAGGGTATCCTGCCTTGGAGCGCTTGCCTGATGAAGCGCCGGTCAGGTCGCTGGTCGAACCGCTGTTTGCAGATTCGTTCATCCGTGAGTCCGTCAAGCTGTATGTGCTCACACAAAACTACTTGGTCAACACGGGCCAGCTGGAAGCCGTGGAACCGGCGTATCTGCTGCTCTCCTCACAGGACGGCGGCTATGCCAGACAGGGGTTTTACCTCAAAGCCGGAAGCGAATGGCTGGACAAGACGAAAGCGCGCTACGTGGATCTGGTCAAACGGGATAGCAGGCAAGAGGATTATCTGGGTTCGATGACGCAAATTTTTCCCCACGAAATGGGCCATAACATCTATCGGCTGCTTTCTCCCGGTCCGCTTGAGACCAAATCGATCACAATGCACTATGCAGCGGTTGTGACGGATTACCGGACGGCGTTTGACGAAGGGTTTGCGGAGCATTTTGAAATCATCGCACGCGAAAATGAACCCAACGCTACGCGCAAACAGGCAATCGAAGCCGATCAACGGCGGATCGCCGCGGTGACAAGCGAGAAAATCGCAGGGTACGACCGCGATTACGCTTGGCCGCTGCGCCTTGGGCTATACCGTGCGGCACTTCCGTTCTGGTATCAGCAATACGAGCATCTGAAGCGGAATCAGGCCGTTTTGGACGTGCTCATTAAGCATCCGGCCTACATCAGGAGCGGTCTTGATGCAGGGGAATCTGTCCTGTATCGCAATACGGCCGTTCACTTTGATGCAGAGCGGTTGCGCAATCCCGCGGCAATGCTCGCTACGGAGGGCGTCGTTTCCAGTGTCTTTGCTGGCTTGCTGCACAGCGAGCTGCCGACGCGTTATTTGCCGCCGGACTTTTACCGGTCGTTTCTACGCTCAGGTGCACAGCTTGACGTGCCGGTGGAGAAGCTATTTTCACCACTGCAAAACGAGTACATGAAAATCTTTGTCGTCCTGCACAAATACGTGCGTCCGGACGTTACGGAAAAGTCGCAATTGCTTGACTTCGTTCAAGGTTATGGCAAGGAGTTCCCTGCGGAAAAAGCTCGTCTGGAGCAGATTTTTCAGCAAGCGACGGGAGGGGTGACAGGAGAGCCGCCGGGCAGTCGCGTCGGACCGGAACTGTGGCTGGCAGCGCGGAATGTGGACTATCCTGTATGGGTGTTTGATCAATACAAAGGGATTACGGCGAGCATGTACCCGTTTAATCTGAATGCCGCAGACGTGCACGACCTGATGCTGGTCGAGGGGATCAGCCGGACAGCAGCAGAAGCCATAACATCCTATCGCGATCAGCATGGAGCTTTGCAATCGCTTGACGAGCTGGAGCAGATTCCCGGTGTCTCCTTGGACGAGGCCGCCAAGCTGAAGGCTGCTGCGGCGTACGACGAATCGGAGATCGCGCTCGCCGGGCTTGGCATGGCTGCCATGTTCGCCGCTTCCTTGCAGCATCTCTTGCTGGCGGGCTTGATGTGGTTCGCGGGATGCTTTGCTGTGGAATACTTCTTCCGGGTGCGATACAGGGAAAGCGGTGTTCGCCGACTGGTACTGCTCGCTGTCGGCAGGCTGGCTGTATTTTACCTGCTGCTCGCCGCTGGAGTATTCGCTGTCATGCTGTCAGGAAATACTCTGCTGACTTATTTTATCGGCACGGGCATTGTGCTGACGCTGCAAGTGTTCTTTCTCCTGCTGCGCAAGCGCAGGGGCAGCATCAAGGCAACGCTCTTGTCCTCTGCTGCGTTTACTGTTATCGTGCTGTATTCAGTCGTATGATTTTCCGCCCTGCCCATGCCGAGCGGAGTTTGAAATGATGTCGATCGCGTTAATCGGCGAGAGCGCGTTTAATCGTTGCTTTCGCTTCTTTTGCTATTTTTTCGTCATGCTCGTCAATGGCTTGCATCAGCACTAGCATCGGAATATAAACCGCGATCATCCGCGCCAATCGAGTGGTCTCTTCATCCACTTCACCGTATTCCTTAAAAAATTCCGGCCGGGCATGCGGTGGCAAAAAACTGAAGGCGATATTCAAATCACAGCCGGGGTGCCCGATGCTCATGTCGCCCCAGTCGATAATTCCTGAGACTCTTCCCGATGGGTCTACCAGCAGATTTTTAAAATGCAGATCGCCATGCAGGAAAACGTCCCGCTGCTGCAATCGGGCGGTGTTCAATTGATGCAAATAGTCCGCAATCAGGCATCGCTCTTCCTCGTCGAGGTGTACGGTGAGGTCTGACATGAACCCAAGCATCTTTTCCTTACGGGATGCTATGGCAAGGAGATTCCCGTGATCGGTCTGGATCCCGTGCTCTTTGGCAACCTGTATGGGAAATGAGTGCAAGCGCTGTAAAAATTGACCGAGTACTGCGGCGGATTGGGCGCGCTGCTCATCTGTCAATCCGCTGGGAAACTCTCCCGTTACATAGAGATATCCCAGAAATGGCAGCGGATACTCGCTATTTCCCACTCCGTAGAAGACTGGCTTCGCATAAGGAAGCGTGATATAGTCTGCTAGCATCGGCAGCATCTTGCCTTCCATGTTGATTGCCTCAATCGCAATGGTTCTTCGCGGGAAGCGAAAGACATATTCGTCTCCAACAAGATAGACGGTGTTATCCCAGCCATAGCCCAGTCGTTGGATAGGTTTGGCGGATAACTGCGGAAACTGGCTCGTGATTAATTCTTTCGCCAATTCTGTTGACACGTCCCACTCTGCATCCCATGTGTTTGCATGTCCCATATGATTTTCGCCTCCTTCAATAGAGAGATGTAGTAGTATCTATTCCAATGGAAAAGTGAAGCGGAAAACTGGACGTATCACCATTGGCACCTAGATAAAGTCGCAAATTTTTCTTATGCGTGCAACTTTATCAATTTCGCGAAACAAAATTGGGCTTATCCTACCATATGATTTTTTGCATTGTCAATCGCAAGAAGCGTAACAAAGCGAGCCTTTCGACTGCCAAGGCTCGCTTTGTGTCACAGATATACGGGTTGCTTTCAGTGAAGTCCAGTCTTCACCTTCTATTTGAAGGAAGCATCGCGGAAAACAGGCTTGCCTTCAAACAGCGTGAGCAGCACTTTTGCAGCGTGGATTTGATTGGCCGGAATCTTGAACAGGTTTTTGTCCAATACGACCAAATCTGCCTTTTTACCGACCTCGATCGAACCGGCAATGTCATCGGTAAAGGTGGCATAAGCACCGTCGATCGTGACGCTGGCAATCATGTCGGCGAGCGTCGCCCGCTCTTCCGGCCACAGCACGTCTTTGGGGTCGGTAGAGGTTGAGCCCACGGCAAGTCGCGTGACGCCAAATTCAATGCTGTGCAGCGGACTGAATTCCTGGGTGACAGGGAAGTCGCTTGACGACGGTACGGGAAGGCCGAGTTTCATAAAGCTCTTGATCGGATACTCTTTTTCCGCACGCTCTTCTCCGAGGTAAGGCACCTGGATGGCATCGTAGTAGCCGGGTTCTTTAAACGCCCAGAACGGCTGGGCCACAGGAACGACGCCGTCTTGCTTGAAGCGGGCGATGTCTTCCGGGGTGACCAGCTGCAGATGAGTGATGGAGTGGCGGGCATCCCGCTTGCCGTTCTGCTTTTGCGCGTATTCGATTCCGTCCAGGGCAAGAGCCACAGCGGCGTCGCCAATCGCGTGGTGATGCATCTGGAAGCCAGCCTTATCAATGGCGGCAGCCGTTTTCTTGTACGTCTCCGTATCCCAGATGTGTTCACCGTACGTATCCATATGGTGGTATTTCTCTTTTAACAACCCTGTGCTGCCTTCGATTACGCCATCCATAAAGATTTTAATCGTATTCGTTTGAAACAGCGGGCCCTGGTTTTTCGCCCGCTCCTTCACGAAGTCGGCGACCTGGGCGACGCCTTCGTGCGGATCGGCAACGATCGAATTGCGGAAGCGGATCGTCAGCTTGTTCGCTGCTTCCAGGTTTTTGTAGGCCTGAATTACCGGAGGATCGGCCACCATCGGTTCATGCACGCTGGTGATACCGCGCTCGGCAGCCATTTTTTCGAACTCCTGAATGCCCCCCATGTACTCTTCCACAGTGGTCGGAGGGACGAGGTCCTCGATGAGACCCTGAGCGCTGTCGCGCAGTGTGCCGAGCGGCTCGCCATTGCTGTCCCGTTCTATCACTCCGCCTGCCGGGTTTTTCGTGTCCTTGGTAATGCCGGCCATTGCCAGCGCTTTCGAATTCGCCCAGGTGGAGTGGCCGTCTTCGGAGCTGAGGATGATCGGTTTCTCTTTGCTGATTTCATCCAGCCATTTTTTCTCCGGCCCTTTCCCCGGTATGACCGTATTGCTCCAGCCCATGCCGGTGATAAACTTATTGTTGGGATGGTCGCTGATGAATTGCTTGATTGCTTTCAGATAGTCATCCACTGTCTCAAGCCCGAACAGATTGACCTGATACAGCTGTTTAACCGTTTCGCTGGCGTGCGCATGGGCGTCGAAAAAGCCCGGCAAAAGCATTTTGCCTTGCAGATCGATCACTTGGGTTTTGGAGCCGATATACGCCTTGGCGCCTTCACTGGAACCGACGTAGACGATTTTGTCTGCTTTGACGGCGACTGCTTCCGCCCAGTTGCGGTTTTTGTCTACCGTGTAGACCGAGCCGTTCGTAAATACCGTATCAGCCGCATTCTGGCTCGCCACTGCCGGTACAGGCGCTGTGGCTGCTGTCGCCTGGCCCAAGCCCGCACCGAGCAACAGCACTGCAAGCAACGCGCCGCTCCACGTGTGTTTTTTCATAATAACCCCTATTTTTTGTATTTTCTGATAATTTTCGGTAAAAAAACGGAGACTTACCGTTCAGGTCTTTCGTGGTAAGCCTCGCGTCTCACAGATGCTCTATTCCAGCTTGATTTCTGACCAGATGCGGTCGAGCAGCTGGGCTTTTTCGCCGAGGTCGGTCATGTACTCGCCGCGCTTCAAATCTTCTTTCGGCGGGTAAACGGCCGGATCATCGAGCACCGCTTTATCCAGCAGCTTCTGGGCTTCGACGTTCGGGTTGGCATACGGGTAGTCACTGGTTATTTCCGCACTGATTTCCGGACGCAAAATAAAGTTAATGAATGCTTCGGCAGTTGCTTTGTGCTTGCTGTTTTTCGGGATGACAAAGTTGTCTTGCCATAGCTCAAAGCCTTCCTCCGGCAGTACGGTCTGGATGGCCGGGTTTTCCCGTTTCGCCAGCGATGCCTCTGCACCGTAGACAATCCCTGCTTTGACCTCGCCGTTGAGCAGCAGCGATTTTGGACTGTCGCTGTCAAATGCCTTGATGTTAGGCTTCAGGTCGACAAGCAGCTTTTTCGATTGCTCCAGAACAGCCGGGTCCGACTCATTAATCGACTTGCCCTGCATGATGTTGGCCAGTCCGACCATGGAGCGCGCATCGTCGAGGACAACCAGGGACTCTTTCAGCTCCGGATTGTACAGGTCTTTGTAGCCCTTGATCGGGAATTTGACTTTGTCTGTGTTCACGGCGATGACCGTGTTGCCCCACAGGTACGGAATCGAGTACTTGCTCTCCGGGTCAGACGGCGTGCTTAAAAACTCAGGCCCGACATTTTTCAGATTCGGGATGTTGGCATGGTCGATCTCTGCGAGCACGCCCTGTTTTTTCATCGCTTCCACCGTGTAGCCGCTGGCGACGGACAGGTCGTAGCTGGATGTATCGACCGTGAGCTTGGCGAGCATCTCTTCATTGGATGAATATGTGCTGTAGTTGATTTTGACGCCGGTCTCCTGGGTGAACTTGTCCAGAACGCTGGAGGGTATGTACTCCGACCATATGAACAGATTCAATTCCTTGGATAGGCCAGCCTGGTTGTCCGTGCCGCCGGTGTTGCTTGCCGATTCATTGGTATTGTTGCTACCCCCGGCACAGCCAGTGAGCAGGGTGCTGCCGAGCAGGAAGGCGGCAGCAAGGCCAGTCCACTTCTTACGATTCTTGATCACGAGAAACTCCCTTTCTGTTTGTGTGTACCTTGCCCGGAATTGGGTAGGGAACACACCTGTTTTTGTCTTGCTCTTTACACCTCCCATGCTTTTTGCTTTCGGTAAGTATCTTAGCAGTCAATTCCTGTATAAGCAATGGGTGTGCCAATATTGTCATTATAAAGGAGACTGGGGGCGAGGGGTAGGGGAGAGTGCAGGAAGAATAGGGGAAGGAATGGGAACCCTGGCGTACGTCGGGGATATTGCAAGTCCAGACAATGAGGGAACAGTCGATCGGTACTTATTAAATCTGAGAAAATGCTTATCAATTTAGAGAATGGCGTTTTCGGACATACCTTTACAATCGCTTAACGCCGGGTTAACAAGCCGATGGTACGATTTTCCTAGCTTTTTTTCGTACATACTGGATCACATTTGGTAGAGAGGGTGGAAAATATGAGTGGAAACAAACTGTTTGCGGGCGTGGTCGCAATCTCGCTTGGCTTGACCGCTGTGCAAGCCGTGTCTGCCGCTGCACCTGCGAAGCCGACAGCGCCAGCATCAGATAGCGGGGTTACGCTGACGGGCAAATACACGCTGAAAAATCCGAAGGAACTGGGCAACGGGATCAAGCTGTCGATTGGTTCCTCGCTCGTCCATCTCCCCGGCGATCCCGACAATATCTTCTATTCTACGGCTGACCGCGGTCCGAATGGCGAAGTTCAGGTCGGCAAGGAAAAGCGCCGGACCTTCCCGCTGGAGAAGTACACGCCGTCGATCTATAAAATCGAGCTGAAAAACGGCGACATTCACGTACTGGAAGAAATCCCGCTGAAGCTGGCCACGGGAACCGACCCGATCACAGGCACCAGCCTGATCTCCGGCGTGTCCAACCTGCCGAAAGAAGACGAGACCCCGTATGATGCGAAAGGGATAAAACAGCTTACCTACGACCCGTACGGTCTCGATCTGGAAGGCATCGCGTACAGCCCGCAAGACAATACGTTCTGGCTCTGCGACGAGTACCGCCCCAGCCTGGTGCAAGTGAAGCGCGACGGAACGATTATCCAGCGGCTCATGCCGGCCGGGATGGCCAAGCAGTTCGAGGGAGCCTCGTACGTGTATGTGAGAGACATGTTGCCTGCTGTCTATGCCAAACGGATTCCGAACCGCGGCTTTGAAGGCGTGGCGATTACCCCTGACGGCAAATGGATGTACGCTGTCGTGCAGAACGCCTTGGCCAACCCGGATTTGGACACCGGCAAGAAATCGCGAACGATGCGGATTATCAAGATCGATTTGAAACAGATGAAAGTGGTTGGCGAATACGCATACCTCGCCGACAGTGCCAAAGCGTACGAGGGACTGAAGCAATTCGACATCGTCGTCTCTGATCTGTACGCCGTGAATGAACACACTCTGCTGGTAGACGAACGCGACAAATACGCCGGAGCCGAAGCCAAGCTGAAAAAAGTGTACAAAATCGACCTCTCCCAGGCGACCAACATTCTCGGCAAATACGATGCCGCGCAGCCAGGCAAGCAGACTCTCGAGCAAATGTCCGAGGCGGACATGGCAAAAGCAGGCATCGTTTCGCCGAAAAAGTCACTGCTCGTCGATATATTGAAATTCGGCTATCCGTATGAAAAAATCGAAGGAATTTCGCTTGTGAACGGCAAGACGCTGGCGATTGTCAACGATAACGACTTTGGCATTGACAATACGACGCAGACGGGTGTGGGCACGGAGCTGTGGACGTTTGAATTGCCTACTGTTTTGAAGTGATTGGTTTGTTTGCGTACGATTGGTTGATGGAGTCGCTGATGCGGGCTTGTTCGCAGGAAAGGCTTATATGATGCGGTAGGCTCTGCCAAGTTTTTTGGTAGAGCCTTTGCGCTTGTTTGGGGATCGTCTGGCTATGCTGTTTCAGCGTATGTTTTTGTTTGGGATGGACCACAAACAATTTCCTATAAAATCATCCAACAAAAAGGGAAGGAACTTTAACATTCTCCTAGAATTGTATGATTATTGGAAAGCGTACCATGGTGCAATAATGTTAGCCGATCAATGATTTACCCTTTGGGAATCGAAAAGTTACAAGTTACATTTCATTTACCTATAAGCAGGCCTGTTGATTAACCAAGTATTGGAATAGAAAAATTCATGCATTTCTCCAAG
>CAMIVR010000020.1 GCA_946402065.1 uncultured Brevibacillus sp.
CATCCTTGAGATACATCCGCCGCGAAGCGAGTGGCTTTGGGGCGCGGTTCCGTTTTTTTGGCGGAGTCGGCCTTGAGATACTTCCACGTGGCGCTGTCACTTGCGGAGTGTTCTCTTCTTGGCGATTCCCCTCCCCTCCTCCGCACCTTCGATTACATGTGAAAAAACCCGACCCAATACCGGGTCAGGCTCTACGGCGTTCGTCAGTGTTTGTTTAAGCCAAGTGAATCCGCCTCATCATGCTGCATGTGCGCGTACTCATCGACACCTGCCTGCATTTGCTCATGAATCATGTTCATTCGCCGATGGTTCAGATTGCAGTGCTCTTGCCCTTGGTTCAACTGTACATACAAACGATGATGGAATTGGTCTTTGTAGCTTCCGCGAGGCATTGAAGACATGAAAGACTCCTCCTTGGATACGCCGTATCAGCTTTAGTATGAAGGGAGGAGCGCGATTTTATCCTTGGAAACGGATTGAAGCAAACGCAACCCATTGTTAATGCGACTCTTGTTCGTACCCTTCCTGAAACATGCCGAACGTCGACAGCACGCTGTTAAATTCCGCCAAATCGTGTATGCGGATGCCCTGGTTGAGCTTTTCAATCTCGGCTTTCGGCAGGCTCGCTTCCATTCTTGCTGTATTGATGGGATAAAACGTCTGAATGACCTGCTGCTCGCGCGGAAGCCCGTTGAACAGCGTGAGGATGCCATCTTCATTCAAGCCGAAATATCCGTTCTCCTTGCAGCTGGGAGCGATGTCGTTCTCCCGTTTCAGCAGCATCAGCTTGCCTTGCTCGACATCGCCAATTTCCCAGCCCTGATAGTCTTTGAAAATTTGCTCCAACCGTTGCGAATCGGCCGGCTTTCGCTCCTCTTCGCGCAAGCCGCATAGATACGTTTTCGCCAGGATCAGTTCAATTGGCTTGGCCATTGCTTCGATGGCGGAGTTTTCCGACGGGTTGCCGACACTAAGTGGCGATGGGTGTTTTGGGGAGTGAAACAGGTTGTAAATCGCTCCCCCGGTAGCGAGCAAGATAAGTCCCAAAAGCAAAGGTATCCATTTTTTATTCATGCGATTAACCCCTCTTCAGGCATGTGAAGACGATTTTTTGTTTAGTTTTGCCCCACGAGAGGTAAATTATACGTAAACTGGGTACAAACTATATAAAATCTACCATTTTTATGGTAGGATATTGTCGTCATAAAAAATTTTTTTAAACGGGGGAATTTATTTAATGAAAAAGGCGAACAAACACAAAGTAGCAGGCTGTTTGCTGGCCAGTTCGTTCTTCCTCAGCGCCTTGAGCTTCCCGGCTTACGCTGATACGACAGGAGCGACGCTGAAGCTCCGCGTGATGGAAACGACTGACATTCACACCAACCTGGTCAATTATGACTACTATAAGGACAGTGCAACAGACGAATTCGGTTTGGCCAAGACAGCAAGTCTGATCAACCAAACGCGCGCCGAAGCGAAAAACAGCATCCTGTTCGATAACGGAGACCTCTTGCAAGGAACGCCGCTGGCTGATTATGTTGCCAAAATTCAGCCATTAAAAGCCGGTGAAACCCACCCTGCCTACAAAGCCATGAATCTGCTCGATTACGCTGCCGGAAACATCGGCAACCACGAATTCAACTACGGACTGGACTTTCTGCAAAACAGTCTGAAGGGCGCCAACTTCCCGTACGTCAATGCGAACATCTACGTCGATGACCACGACAAAAATCCGGACAACGACAAAAACTTCTTCACCCCGTACATCATCCTCGAGAAAACGTTTAAAGATGAAGCCGGCAAAGACCAAAAGCTGAAAATCGGCGTCATCGGATTTGTTCCGCCACAAGTGATGCAGTGGGACAAAGCCAACCTCGAAGGCAAAGTCATTGCCAAAGACATCGTCGAGACGGCGAAAAAATTCGTTCCGGAAATCAAGGCAAAAGGCGCAGACCTGATCATTGCCATCCCGCATTCCGGCATCGGTCCGGTCGAAGGCAAGACAATGGACGAAAACGCGAGCTACCAGCTGAGCAAGGTTCCGGGTATTGATGCGATCCTCTACGGCCATTCGCACACGACATTCCCTGGCCAGGGATACGACAACATTCCGGGAGTAGACCCTGTCAAAGGAACATTTAACGGCATTGCTGCTGTACAAGCCGGAGTCTGGGGCGATCATCTCGGCATTATCGACATGACACTGCAGCAAGTGAACGGCAAATGGAAAGTTGTCGATTCGCAATCGCAAGTAAAACCGATTTACGACAAAGCGAATAAGAAAGCACTCGCCGAAGCTGACCAGCATGTCGTTGACGCGGTCAAAACAGAACACGATGCGACGATTAACTGGGTTCGCTCTGCTGTAGGTACGACGACGGCACCGATCCACAGCTTCTTCTCACTGGTTCAGGACGATCCGTCCATCCAAATCGTCACCACTGCACAAAAATGGTACGTCGAGAAGAACGTGAAAGGTACAGAACTGGAAGGATTGCCTATCCTCTCCGCAGGTGCTCCGTTCAAAGCGGGCGGACGCAACGGTTCCAGCTACTACACGAACATTCCGGCCGGTACGATCGCACTGAAAAACGTGTCCGACCTGTACATCTATCCGAATACGATCAAAGCTGTGAAGATGACGGGGGCGCAAGTGAAGGAATGGCTGGAAATGTCTGCCGGACAATTCAATCAGATCGATCCGAATAAAAAAGAAGAACAACCGCTCATCAATAATGCATTCCCAACCTACAACTTCGACGTAATCGACGGTGTGACCTACCAAATCGACGTCACGGAACCGGCGAAATACAGCCTCGAGGGCAATCTGGTAAATGAAAAGGCAAACCGCATCAAAAACCTGAAGTTCAACGGTGCAGATGTGAAAGCGGACCAAGTGTTCCTCGTCGTCACCAACAACTATCGCGCTAGCGGCGGCGGTCACTTCCCTGGCCTGGACGGAAAGAACATCGTCCTCGATTCTCCGGACGAAAATCGTCAGGCGGTAGCTGATTACATTCTCGCAACCAAGACAATCAACCCAACAGCCGACAACAACTGGTCAATCGCACCGATCAACGGCAACCCGACCATCACATTCGAAACGTCTCCTGACGCCAAGCCATTCGCTGACAAAATCAGCAACCTGAAATACATCTCCACTCTGGATAGCGGTTTTGCCAAGTATCAAATCAACCTGTCGAAAAAATAAGCCAGACACGAAAAAGCTGATGCCTCCGCGGTCATCAGCTTTTTTTCGCTATCCAACGTAGTAGTACGACCCAAGGCGCTGGAATATTCGCGGTTCCGAGTGCAAAAAAGCTCTCCGCTCGCGCCGATATCGCCGTTCCAGCTGCAATAGCTGCGTAACCCCGCGTAACTGGTAGCCAGGGCGTTTCATGTACAATCCGGTCACTTCGCGCATGAGATTATCAGGGAAGCGCAGCATCTGAAAAATCATCCAGATTTGGGTATCACTCAGACTGTTTACTTTTGTGTAGGCTTCGATGGCCTGCATAAAGGAATCAAACTTATAGCCTTGCAGCAGCATCATCCTGCTCATAAGCTGTACCACATCAAGAATTTGCATGTCGCAATCGACGGTGTCCAAATCAATCAGGTAACAGCTGCCGCCAGGGGTAATCATGAAATTGTGGCTGGCGACATCGCGATGCGCCAACGTTCCGTAACGGAGCGCCTGTTCCGTCTCGGAAACGAGCGGAAGCTTGTAAAGCTGCTCGACCACTTTGGTGGCATCCCGCTCGGCTTCCTTTGCCATCGCTTGGATAATTTGCTCCAGGCGATTGTTCGGCCCGCGCTTGCTGATCTTTGCGGATATCTGCATGAACTGAGCCAAACGCCCTTCCCATTTGTCGATAATCGATGGCTTAAAGCTGTCATTAGTCACCAGCGTCGGAAATCCTTGGGCTGCTAAATGAAAGCGTGCAAGCGTTGTAGCCGACCGCTTCACATCGTGCAAATCTGCATTGTTCGCCTCCCGGCCGTCTATCGCTTTCATTACTGTGTAAAACTTGTTTTGGTGCGGAAATACATACTGTCCATCAGCATAGCTGACGTATTGGACCGTATGATAAAAACCGTTATCCTGCAAAACCTGTGCGAGCTGCGTCACCCACTCTGCCTTCTGCTGATCCTTGTATCCTTTGACTACCCACATCCCCCGACTTGTGCGAATCAGATATACATTCCGTAGCGATTTCACCCCAGATATTTGACAGCGAAAAGCTTTCTGAAGCGCAGGAAAAAGTGTGTCGTCCATTGTTCAGTTAGTCGGAACAGCATTGAGATGAAGATTCTTCAAACCCATGCTCCCACTGAGGCCAGACTTCCCGCCTTGGCATGTGCGGCATGTATTGAGGTGACGGGTACATCGGGTATCGGTGCGGTTGGGGTGCCATCATCGGTGCATTGCTGCTTGGATATCCGCGCCAGGGTGCTCTCATGGATGGTCCATGCGGCATCGGCATGTACGGCAGACCATCATGGTGCCGGTGGTGGTGATAGTACATGCTCATGCTGCTGTCCGTTCCATCGTCCATCGGTTCATCCCAATGAGTCGGCAGCTCCTCCATCTCTTCCGGCGGACAATACGGCATGTGCGGCATCGGCATGGGCAGAGGCATGGGCATCGGCATCGGTGGCAGCATTGATTGCTCCGGCATAGCCATATTCGGCAGCGGCATGCCCATATTTGGCATAGCCATATTCGGCAGCGGCATATTCGGCATAACAGGCGGCTGTTGTTCAGCACATGGCGGGCAGTAAGGCGCCGTTTTCTGCGGCATTAAATGTGGCGGTGGCATAAGCGGCTCCACTGGCCGCTGCGGCATGTGCGGCAGCGGTCTGTTCGGCAACGCATACGGTTGTAGAAACGGTACGTTTGGCCGTGGAATCGGCGGCGTTGGTACTGCCTGCACACGCGGTGGCGGTGCGAATTGCATACGCGGCGGTACTGGTGGCGGTGCTGGCACGGCTTGCACCCGTGGCGGTGCCGGTGGTGGCGTCGGTAGTGCCTGCACATTAGGCGGTGCCGGTGGCGGCGTCGGTACTGCCTGCACACGAGGCGGTGCTGGCAGCGGTACCGGCATGGCCTTCATGCGAGGCGGCACTGGTGGCGGCGTCGGTACTGCTTGCACACGCGGCTGTTCGGGTACAGGTGTCGGTACGGCTTCTGGCATCCGTGGTACTGCCTCTGGCATTTCCGGCATTTCCTCCGGTACTTCTTCCTCCATTTGCGGCGATTCCATTGGCCGGTTCTCTACATGAGGCGGAACGACCGGGAATTCTTCCTCCAGGACATTCTCTTCTTCCTCCGCCGGTGGCATTTCTTGTATAAATGGCGCTTCCTTCGTAAATGGACGTTCTTTTGGCATCGTCGGACGCTGCCCACGAGGCCTAACCGGTACCTGACCTGATGGAATTTTTATTTTCATACCCGGGTAGATCCGATCGGGATTTTTCAGCTGGCTATTCAAGCGAAGCAGCTCTTGAAAATTTACGCCGTATCTCTTGGCGATTTTCCACATCGTGTCACCTTTTTGTACTATGTGAATCTTCACGTGACGCTTCTCCTCCCTCTCTCCAAGTCTCTATCATGGTATGCACCCATAGGCGTTTTGCTCACAATCGCGGCAAATGGGAATTAGCCCATCTTTAAGAGCTCGCGATGCCAAAATAAAAAAACATCCATCTACCGAGTAGATGAATGCTGCTCGCTTTTCCCTATTTGGCTGTTGAACGCTGGTACGTGTACAGTGGATACGTCCCCAGCTGCCGAATTTGACAGCCGAGCGCCTCGATTTCAGCAAACGCGCCGGGCAATAAGACATCATCCATGCGCTGTTCGATGTCGATGATGAAATAGTAGCTGCCCAACCCTCGCTTTGTCGGTCTCGACTCGATCCGCGACAGGTTGATTTTGCGCCAGGCGAATGCTGCCAGCACCTGGTACAGCGCCCCCGGAAAATCCTCCGGCAAAGTAACCTGTATCGTCGTTTTTTCCATTTCGGACGCGGGCAACGGCAGCGGTTCTTTGCCGACCAGGACAAACCGCGTGAAGTTGTTATCGTAATCCTCGATGTTTTCCTTGGCAAACTGCAGCGGGTAAATCCGGGTGTTCAGTCGCGTTCCGATCGCCGCCCATGACTCTTCCGGCTTGGAGCTGACGATTTGCGCAGCCAAGGCAGTGCTGTTTACATATTCAATGGTTGCATGCGGCAAATACTCTTTGATGAAAATATGACACTGGGCAATCGCATGCGGATGGGACAGGACCCTGGTGATTTCGGAAAAAGGCAGCACCTGGTCCCGTTTTGCTACGAGCAAATGCTGGGACACCGGCAAAGCCAGCTCCGCCAGTATCGGCAAATCCACCTCATGTATCAGCCAGTCCAACGTGCTGTTGACCGTGCCTTCGATCGAATTCTCCGTAGGCACGACCCCGTATTCAACCTGATCGTTCCAGACTGCTTCAATCGCTTCGATGATGCTGCCGTGAGGAACGTACGCAATGGCTTCCTCTATGGGAAACGAGCGGGCTGCCTCTTCGGAAAACGTCCCGTGCGGACCTAAAAATGCAAGTTTTTTTGCCATGGTTTTACTCCTATCCTTCATACCACTCTCTACTCTTGAGACAAGACGCGACTACGCATTAGCCGACGTCAACGGTCTCGACCCGTACGCCCTCAACGTCAGGCTTCAGCTCTATGGCCTGATACGTGATCGCATGCGTCGTCATGACACGATCGACAAATCCGCGCAATTTTTGCTCATTCTCTGCCCCACTGTAAAAGAACAAGGTTGTCGGACCCGCTCCGCTGAGGGCCGCTCCCAACGCCCCGTGCTCGTGAGCTGTCGTCAGCATCTCTGCCAGACCGGGTACCAGCTGCGAGCGATATGGCTGATGCAGCCGATCCCGCATCGCCTGGGCGAGCAAATCGAGATTTCCTTGCGCGAGCGCAGCGACGAGCAAACTGCTATGTCCCACATTATAGATGACATCCGCTTTGCTGTACAGATCGGGCAGCACCGTACGCGCCTTTTCTGTCGACAGCCAGTAGTTGGGAATCACCACGAGCACCTGCAGCTCACCTGGTACAGGCAAACGCACGTACGGCACTGCTGCGCCCCGCTCATCCGGCATGGTAGCGACGATGATTCCGCCGAACATGGATGCTCCGACATTGTCCGGATGCCCTTCCATTTCACTCGCGATGGCAAAAAGCTGGTCGTTAGTAAACGGCTGATCAGCCAGAGCGTTGGCGCCTGCCAATGCTCCGACGATCGCCGCTGCGCTGCTGCCCAAGCCGCGCGTCAGCGGCACTTCCGATTCGACTTCGATATACAGCTCGGGTACAGCTTTGCCCGCTTTTTCAAACAGAGTGGCCGCAACCTTGTACAGCAGATTCGATTTATCCGTTGGCAGCTCCGCCACTTCATTGCCAATCAGGCGAATTTCCGTCGTGGAAGCGACACGCATCGTCAGATTGGTATAGAATTGGAACGCCATTCCTAGCGTATCAAAGCCGGGACCGAGGTTCGCCGTGCTCGCCGGGACCCGCACCCGAACTGTTTTGCTGTTCACGGCCTATTCACCTGCTTTGCTTTCTTTGATAATCGCCATGACCGCTTCTTGCGTAGCCGGAACTGCACGAGGCTCGGAAGCGACTGCTTTCAAAGCGATGTTCGGATCCTTCAGGCCATTTCCCGTCAGTACACATGCGATCGTAAGGCCGTCTGCAATTTTTCCCGCCTTGCGCGCTTTGATGACCCCAGCGAGCGACGCTGCAGATGCAGGCTCGCAGAAAATTCCCTCCATGCGCGCCAGCAAGCGATAGGCTTCGAGAATTTCTTCATCCGTCACGGCATCGATTTGGCCGTTCGATTCGCTCAGTGCATTGAGTGCACCGTCCTTGCTCGCCGGGTTGCCGATGCGGATCGCGGTTGCGATCGTCTCCGGATTCTCGACCGGTTTGCCCAGTACAAGCGGTGCTGAACCTGCGGCCTGGAAGCCGAACATGCGCGGCAGTTCATCGATGTTTCCTGCTGCCTTGTACTCTTTGAAGCCTTTCCAGTAGGCTGTGATATTTCCGGCATTCCCTACCGGAATGGCGAGAATGTCAGGTGCCTTGCCGAGTGCGTCGCAAATCTCGAAAGCGGATGTTTTCTGTCCTTCGATCCGGTACGGGTTCACCGAGTTGACCAGCGTGATCGGCTCGACTGCGGTAATGTCACGGACGATGCGCAGCGCTTCGTCGAAGTTGCCGTCAATGGCGATCACTTCTGCCCCGTAGGCGATGGCTTGCGCCAGTTTCCCCAGTGCGATGTTGCCGCTCGGGATCAGCACGATGCAGCGCAATCCGGCACGTGCGGCGTACGCTGCCGCTGCCGCCGAGGTGTTGCCGGTAGACGCGCACATGATCGTCGTACTGCCTTCCTCGACCGCTTTGGCAACCGCCATGACCATGCCGCGGTCTTTAAACGAACCGGTCGGGTTTAAGCCTTCGTATTTAAAGTGAAGCTCGACACCGAGCATTTTTGACAGGTTGGGTGCATGAATGAGCGGTGTGTTTCCTTCATGCAGCGTGAGCGCAGGCGTTTTTTCGTTTACCGGGAGAAATTCGCGGTAACGGGCGATGATTCCTGACTGTCTGGAGCTGTCTTTTACTGAATTCGCTGCGTTGGCCATCTTATGCCTCTCCTCCTTCTACGCGGTAGAAGCTTTTCACTTCATTGATCACATCCATATCCTTCAGGTAGAGGATGCAATCGTCCATGTCCGCTTTTGCCGCCGTGTGCGTGACCATGATAATTTCCGCTTGGCTACCACCATTGTATGGCTGCTGCAGCACTTGATCAAGGCTGATGTTCTTTTCAGCGAGAAGCTGCGTGATTTGGGCCAGCACGCCGCGCTTGTCGGCGACGATGAGCCGGAGGAAGTACTTGGACAGTTTTTTATCGTTGCCCTTCAGCTTTTTCTCTTTGTACGGCGCGACCATGCCACGGCCATTTACACCGAGCTTCATGTTTTTCACGACAGTCACCAGGTCGGATACGACGGCTGTTGCAGTCGGCAGCTCACCTGCTCCCGGACCGTAGAACATCGTCTCGCCAACAGCTTCGCCGTGGACGTAGACAGCGTTGAACACGCCGTTGACGGATGCCAGCGGATGATCTTTGGGAACCATTGTCGGCTGTACGCTCACTTCGACTTCATCGTTGTCGTGGCGAGCCATTCCGAGCAGCTTGATCGTGTAGCCGAGCTTTTTGCCGTAGGCGATATCTTCCTTGGAGACGCTGCTGATGCCTTTGACATCGACTTCGTCCAGATTGAGCGGGAGCCGGAAGCCAAGCGTAGCCAGAATCGCCATTTTCCGCGCTGCGTCAAAGCCTTCCACGTCTGCAGTCGGATCAGACTCGGCATAGCCAAGCGCTTGCGCTTCTTTTAGCACTTCAGCGTAATCAGCCCCCTCCTGGCTCATTTTGGTCAGGATGTAGTTGGTCGTCCCGTTGACGATCCCCATCATTTTCGTGATGCGATCGGAGGAGAAGCCTTCGACCAGTGCCCGCAGGATCGGAATACCGCCGGCCACACTCGCTTCGTAGAAGACGTCACAGCCTTTTTCTTGCGCCTTTTGCAAAATTTCCGCGCCGTGCAGAGCCATCAAATCTTTATTGGCGGTCACGACATGCTTGCCTTGCTCCAGAGCGGCGAGGATGTATTCTTTCGTCGGATGAATGCCGCCGATTACTTCAACGATGACATCGACTTCCGGATCGTTAATGACATCTTCTACGTTCTCTGTAATCAATTCCTGCATACCGGTGATGCTGCGCGATTTCTCTTTATCTTTAACGAGAATCTTGTGAACCTCAATGCCCAATCCGGTTTGCTTTTGCAGGTCTTCCTGATGTCCTTGAACAATGCGAACGACACCGGTTCCCACTGTTCCAAAACCGAGCAAACCAACTTTTACGACTTTCTTCTCCATCTCTCTTCCTCCTATAATTTACGGGTAACTTCTCTGCGGAAGCCAATAATTTCAGGATTTTGCAAATTTCGATTTCGCCTGCTCCCAGGTACAAAGCTGATTGGAAGTCGCTCAATGGATTTTTGCAAAATCCCCAATTTATAAATAGTTTGAAAAGTCTTGGGACATTTCAAACTTTGTTCCTGTGTTCGTCCATCCACTAGCCGCGACCGACGATCATCGCCCTGCGCACGCCTGGCAGCTCTTGCAGGACATCGAGAAACTCTGTACCGGAAATTTTCAGGTGGGCCATATCGACGGACATGGACACATTGGCGACCCCCTGCAGCGGAATCGTCTGGTTGATCGTCAGCACGTTTCCGCCCTGATCAGCGACGAGCTGCAGTACCTTGGACAGCGTTCCGGAGCGGTGCTCAAGCGAGAATGTAATCGTCATAATCTCTTCGCTCATCATGGCGTTGAACGGAAAAATCCCGTCCTTGTACTTGTAAAAGGCGCTGCGGCTGATTCCGACGCGTTCTACAGCCTCGTTCACAGTGTCGACTTCGCCAGACTCCAGCAGCTTTTTTACTTCTATCGTTTTGACAATCGACTCGGGCAAGATATCAGAGCGAATCAAATAAAATTTCTCTTCTCGTTTCGTCATGTGTCCTCCCAAGGAATACAACTGTTTACTAATAGAGGACATTATAGCGAACTATCATGCAACTGACAACCCCAAATCTGTAAATAATCATTGAATCAGGCGGTTTACATGATCCTGCCAAACTTGACACAGACTATAGCCATTCGAGCGAAAGCGAGGTGAGTCTACTTTGGGTGGACGCGGCAAATCAGACAAGTCAGAGCGCAGAAACAACCATCCTCCGGCAAAGCCAAGTGATCTCGATCAGTTTGGCGGGGAAGCAAGCGAAAAACGGATGGCAATGTCGTCCCGGGTCGTGGAAGGAAACGAGCGCGGAGGGTGAGAGGCACCCCAAAAACCACCCCAAAAAGTGAAGCGGGTCTTCGCAGCGTATTCCGAGTACTTTTCGGGGACCCCGCAACACCCCAAAAACCGGTTGGAGCAAGGGTAATTCAGCAAAAAGAGGTATGGCATCAGTTTCGATGCATACCTCTTTCCTCATTCGACAAACTCAAATTCGAAATCGCCGATGCGGACGGTGTCGCCGTCTTTGGCCCCGCGCTTGCGCAGCGCATCGTCGACTCCCATGTTGCGCATCATCCGCGAGAAGCGCTGGATTGAATCATAGCTGTTCAGGTTGGTCATCCGGGCCAGCTTCTCCATTTTTTCGCCTGTGACGACAAATACTTCGTTTTCGCGATAGATTTCAAATTGCTCCGGCTCCGGTTCGGCGCGGAACACGACGCGCTCCTCAACCTCTGCCACTTCTTCGACCGCTACTTTCTCCGGCATACTGGCCAACAGGTCGGCGACTGCGTACATCAGCTCTTTGACACCTTGCTTCGTCGCGGCCGAGATCGGATAAATCGGCACGCCGGGCACCTGCTCCTTGAAGCGGGCAAGGTGTTCCGCCGCTTCCGGCAAGTCCATCTTGTTGGCGGCAATCACCTGCGGACGATCCTCCAGGCGAATGTTGTACAGTTTCAATTCCTGATTGATTTTGAGGTAGTCATCGTACGGATCGCGCCCTTCCGAGCCCGCCATGTCGATGACGTGAATAATCAAGCGCGTCCGCTCAACATGACGCAAAAACTGGTGGCCGAGTCCGACGCCTTCATGCGCACCTTCGATCAACCCGGGCAAATCTGCCAGAACAAAGCTGCGCTCGCCCAAATCGACTGCGCCCAGGTTCGGTTTTAACGTCGTGAAGTGGTAAGAAGCGATTTTGGGCTGTGCAGCCGTTACGCTTGCCAGCAAGGTCGATTTGCCCACACTGGGGTAGCCGACCAAGCCGACATCCGCCATCAGCTTCAGCTCCAGCGTAACGTTGCGCTCCTGGCCGGGTTCGCCGTTCTCGGCGATTTGCGGGGCTGGATTGGAAGCTGTCGCAAAGCGGATGTTTCCTCTGCCGCCGCGACCGCCTTTGGCGATGACGCTGCGCTGGCCGTGCTCTACGAGGTCAGCAATGACTTCGCCGGTATCTGTATCCATCACCGTCGTACCCGGTGGCACGCGCACGACCAGATCTTCTGCCCCGGCACCGTGCTGTGATTTATTCCGGCCGTTTTCGCCACGCGGGGCTTTAAAGTGGCGCTGGTAGCGAAAGTCAACCAATGTCCGCAAGCCTTCATCGACGACAAAGACGACCGAGCCGCCTTTGCCGCCATCACCGCCTGCCGGTCCGCCGAGCGGCACGTACTTTTCCCGGCGGTACGATACGGCACCGTTGCCGCCGTCCCCGCCTTTTACATAGATTTTTACCTGATCAACAAACATGTTGTCACCTCTTTACGACGAACGGGGTGAAAATTGAACTTCCATGACCCATTCTGCTTCACTCTGAATCCATTCGGTGACAATTGCCGCCGATTGTTTTGTGCTTTCGTCAACCATTTTTGCCACATTCTCTTGTCCGGAAACAAGCCAGCTTCCTTCCAGATCAAACCGGATCCGGAACGTGTTCCCGGGCTGGGAGAGGGTGAGCAGCAGGCTGGCCGGTTCGGATTTCTCCAGATTGTCCCGAATCGTAAACACAAGCTGCTGGATAAACCGGAGTACTGCGTCCTGATCAACATCAACCAGCGAAAAGTCAACCTGATTACATAATTCCACTTCTAGCCGCAAATCATGATGAAGTGCGTTGAAGGTCAATAAAAAAACGGAAAGCTGCGGGAAGCGTATTCGTGCGACCATGCCTTCCTGGAAGGTCAGTTCCGTCACTCTTTTTAAATATTCCTCGCCTTGGTTCGGACGATTCAACTTCAAATAACCGAGCAATACCTGAAAATGGTTTAACCAATCGTGTCGCTGTTGATTCAGTACTTCAAGCACCAACTCTGACTGTTGGGTAAATAGCTTGCGATCGTCACTCATCTTCCCACACCCATTACCTAAAGTTTCACACGTTTCTTCCCAGTTTACCACAAGATTTGGCTGAGAAAACTGGCTTCGCCAAGATTTTAGGCGGAGTCTTCGACCAAAAAGAAAACCCAGCGGTTAGGCTGGGTTTTTCTCGCTGTTTTTAAGCTTCGGAAGCTACTGGCTCAATCACAACTTGCTTGCGATCGCGGCCCAGACGCTTGAAGCGAACGACGCCGTCTGCTTTCGCAAACAGTGTGTCGTCACCACCGATTCCAACGTTCGCACCTGGATAAATCTTCGTACCGCGTTGGCGAACGAGGATGTTGCCGGCTTTTACGAACTGGCCGTCACCGCGCTTGGTGCCAAGGCGTTTCGCGATGGAATCACGACCGTTCTTGGTCGAACCTACCCCTTTTTTGGAGGCGAAAAACTGAAGGTCCATAGTGAACTGTAATTTCATTGTGTTGCACCCCCTTGCCATTTTGTGTCGTGAACGACGACGTATTTCCCGTAACGATGAGCAATGCCAACCAGGGTGATGATCATGCTCTCTGCAAGCAGCTGTTGCTGTTCGTGCAGCCGTTCATCAGCAAGCTCTTGAACGCGCCACTTGATAAAGCCGCCACCCTTCTCGGCAAGCTCGACGTCAGGGACAAAACCGAGCAGAGGCTGAATTCCATTGAGCGTCCCCAGACTAACGGCGGAAACGGCAGAACAGACGATGTCCTGTCCGTGCTTGCCAGCATGGGCGTGGCCTGAAATCGTGACCTCTGAAACCCCGAATTGACTGCGTACTACCTGAACTTCAATCATACGTTCACCAAATTACGCGTTGATTTTTTCAATCACGACTTTGGAGTACGGTTGACGATGTCCTTGTTTGCGACGGTAGTTTTTCTTGGCTTTGTATTTGTACACGAGCACTTTTTGTCCTCTGCCGTGTTTTTCTACTTTACCCGTTACAGTTGCGCCAGCTACAGTTGGAGCTCCTGCCGTTACTTTGCCGTCTTTGCTTACGAACAATACTTTGTCAAAAGTAACTGTTTCGCCTTCGCCAGTAGCCAGTTTTTCGATAAAGAGCACTGCGCCCTCTTCTACTTTGTACTGTTTACCGCCTGTTTCAATAATTGCGTACATTGTGTTGCACCTCCCTATACTCAGACTCGCCTTGTCAGGTGCGCTCATTCCCGCAGGAAGGGCGTCTTGTCAGGAACCTGTTTCGCGCGGTTACAGCATGCTCAAGGTGACAAGCATATCTGCATGAACAAAGATTAGAATATCATAGCAGAAATGACCTAGTCAAGCGATTCTTGGTGCGTCCGCCCGTACTTCAGCTCTGCTTCCGCCCTGCTCCCCGCATAGGTGATGCGGAAGTGCCCGGCATGGCCATGCCGATCCTGTTTGATGAAAATGTGTACGGACAGCTCGGCATGCAGCGCCTCCCGCTCGCGAAGGAACTGTTGGGCCGCATCTGGCGTCAGTTCGACGATAAATGCTTCATGTCCTGCCGACTTTGCCAGCCCGCGTATTTCACGCATCAATCGTTGCGCAACCTCGGCATCGGACAGCACTCGTCCCCTGCCTTGACACGCCGGGCACGGCTGCGTCAGCGCTTCGACGAGGTTTTGCCTGCTTTTCTTGCGGGTCATCTCAACCAATCCGAGCTGGGTAAAACCCAATACGTACGTGCTTGTCCGATCCTGGCTTACTGCTGTCTGCAGCGTCTCGAGCACGCGTACCTGATTGGCTGACTGCTTCATGTCGATAAAATCGATGATAACAATCCCGCCGATGTCCCGCAGCCGCAGCTGCCTGGCGATTTCTCCAGCCGCCTCCAGATTTGTCCGGGTTACCGTCTCTTCCAGCTGCTGCGTCGCTTTTCCGGTGTATTTGGCTGTGTTGACATCGATTACTGTCATCGCTTCTGTCTGATCGATCACGATGGATCCGCCGCTCTTCAACCAGATTTGCCGGCGCAGCGCTTTGTCGATCTCCGCTTCGATGCCGTACCTGTCGAACAGCGGCTGTTTGTCTTGATAAAAGGCGATGTTGCGCAGCAGACTCGGTTGAAAAGCCGCAACGAACTGTTTCACCCGCTGGAGCGTAGGCAAATCGTCGATCAGGATTTGCGCTGGCGGCTCGCTGAGCGAATCGCGAATCGTCCGGATCACGAGATCGGCATCCTGGTAGATCAGGCACGGCGTTTTCTTCGTTTTACTGGCTGCCAGCGCCTCCTGCCAGCGTTCGCGCAAATACGTCAGTTCAGCCGCAATCTGCCCGGCGTCCACTCCGGCCGATGCGGTCCGCAAAATCATGCCTTCCCGCTCTTGCAAAAGCGTCTCGGCAATCTGCCGCAGCCGCTCGCGCTCAGCCTGCTCGCCAATTTTGCGTGAAACAGATATGGACTTGCCGCCAGGGAGGTAGACGAGCATCCGCCCGGGGATGGCCAGCTCTGTCGTCACACTGGGAGCTTTGCTGCCCGTCCCTTCTTTGTACACTTGCACGAAGCGCTCTTCGCCTCGCTGCACGACATCGCGAATGTTTGGCTTTGGCTTGCCCTTTTCGCTTTTGCGCTCGCCAGGCAGTGCGTCATCTATATATAAGTAGACATTCTCTCCTGTTCCCACGTCGACGAAAGCTGCCTGCATGCTCGGCAATACCGTTTCAATCCGCCCGCGATAAATATTGCCGATGAGCTGCAGAGCCTGATCCGTTTCCGTATGGAGCTCCACGAGTTGGCCGTCTTCCAGCCTGGCCACCCGCTGCCTGCTTCCGCTGCCTTCGATGAGAATTTGTCTGGCGCCTGTATGTAATGCCACTCGTATCAGCCCTCCACCTTGTTCCCTCTGTCTCTATTGTACACGAAAAAGCTCCCTGTCTATAGCAGGGCAGCTTCGGAAAATAGCGGGCCATCGATGGCTTGGACGATTGCAGGGAGCCAAACATGCGGGACTTCTGACCGCGTGGCGGCGCGATTTTCCTAAAGCAAGCGGAACAGCGGCTGATTGTACTTGTGTTCGACCAGCAAGGCGTGCAAAAGCTGCTCCTCGGAGATAATCCCGCCTGTTTTGCCCGTGACGATAAACATGTGATAATACCCTCTGCGCAAGCTTTGGCTCGCTTCGATCGCCGTCGTCCCCGGCTCGAGCGTGATTGAATGAACGGCCTGATGCTCACTCGTGCGGTAGTATTTTTCGATCAGAAAGCGAAAAAACAAAAACGGGAAGCGGAGAAAGGACTGCGTGTTGATCACAAGCAGGTACAGCGCCACCATGATCGTATTCAGATGCAGGCTAAACAGGCCGATGCCCAGCATCACTGCTGCCAGCAGGCTGCTGGCACCAATGGACACGAGTGCAGCCGTCCGGTAGGCCGTGCGCAGAGCGAGCAGTGCCTGCACGATTCGCCCGCCGTCCAACGGCCAGATCGGCAGCAGATTAAACCCGGCGATCAAAGCGTTGCTGTACATGAAAAAGTGCGTCCACTCGGCGGTCCACAAGCCTGTCTGCCAAAACAATAACGAGACGAAAATCATCGCCGTATTCATGAACGGCCCTGCCAAGGCGACAACGATTTCGTCGATCGGGTGGGAGGCGATCGCATCTTCCATGACCGCCACTCCGCCAAACGGCAGCATCTGCACCTCTGTCACTCGCCATCCAAGTTCACGCGCCATGGCTACGTGGCCGATCTCATGGATGATGATGATCGTAAACAAGGTGATCGTCTCCAGAAAGTACCCCGATAGCAGCGAGAGCCCCATCACGAGCCAAAACAGCAAGTGAAAGCGAACGCGAATTCCGCTGATGTGCAGATCACTCAAGCGTAATCACATCCAGCGGATCGATAAATTGATCATGGTCCTTCATCATCAGGATGAACGGCTTGGACTCACCTTCTGCCTTGGCTATCCCCAATGAGTCTCCTGATTTGACCCAATCGTTCA
The DNA here is from genome assembly GCA_946402065.1 of uncultured Brevibacillus sp. Classification (GTDB taxonomy): domain Bacteria; phylum Bacillota; class Bacilli; order Brevibacillales; family Brevibacillaceae; genus Brevibacillus_D. The sequence goes on from CAMIVR010000020.1 coordinate 16,943, forward strand.
CGGCGACAGTCGGCTTGGCCAGATTGGCGTACCACGCTTCCCGGTTGTTCGCGTACTGGACGATGACCGTATACCCCAGATCGGGCTTTTCGCCGACAAATGTGACCCAGCCCGTTTCGCCGTTCCGCACATTCGCTTGGCCGGCATCCATAATGACTTGATTCGTCAGATGATCGAACGGCCGAACGAGCTTCCACGAAGTCGGCGTCTGCCAGACGAGCGGTGTCGCCACAGGATTTTCCTGTCCCTGCTGCTGTTTGGATGAAAGAGCAGGCAGGACGGATGGGAGACTGCCAAAACGAGATTCATACCACGCCGCTACACCTTTAAAGTTAAAATCGCGAGACATGACTTCCCGCGCAGTCTCCTTCCAGGAAGCGGGCAACGCAATGCTCGATTGAAGCAGGAGATAAGCAAAGCCGACGAGGATGATCGACGCGATGATTTGAATGCCAAACAGCTCTCGTTTCTTCAGCGGCGGAATCTGCTCATCTTCGTGACGGTCCAGGCGAAACATGCTTGTCTGATAGCTGTCTTCGATCGGATCATGCAGATCGCTGGCATAAGGGGGGAAGGCATCTCGCGCCTGCATGCGGATTTTGTCAATCCGTTCGCGTCTGCGTTCCTTTACTCGATTGACTTCGTTAAACATACAATCCCCTCCGAGACAAGCATTTCTACCATCTTATGAAAGGTCTTGTCCCTTTATGACCGGTGGAGGTCTCCCCCTCAGTGCATGGACTCAGCAACGTGGATGAGATCATCCTGTGTAAATTTTTTCGTAAGGTACTTCTTATGGCCGAACGATATGGTATACTGCAAGCCGTCATGCTGAAAAAGCAGTTCGTCTGCTAGATGCTTCGATGGCCTGTACAAGGCTTTCCTGCCGCCCTTGAGAGTGATCAGCTTACCTAAGCCTGCTTTGAAAAATGTCAAATCGCGCACGACGGGTACGACTGACACTCTTAGATAGCCATTGATCGACTCACCGCGATAATACATGAAAAGCCCCTCATTCACTTCATCCATATACCCATCAAATCCGCTGACGGCAAACGGAATGTTTACCGGTACGATGACATTTCTTTGAAATTTCAATTCAAATGCCTTGACCAGCTTCGCTTCTTCCATCAGTGGATTCATTCCGTCATGCAAGATGTTTATTTGCGAGATTTTATCATCTTTCACGACGAGTTCCCAAACAAACGCGACGCGCTCACCCCCGACTTCCCCTTGAAAAAATCCCACCACGACTTGTGTATCAACTTTTTGCGGGGTTGGCAGTACAATCCATTTTCCTATCCGCCCATTGTCTTTTAGATCAGGTATCGTCACCATCGAATTCAGCAAATACGTTTCTCCCGATCTGCGACCGTTTTTGATTAGCGCGTTCATAAAATCGTCAGCAACGTGCTGCGGCCCCGCGCTTGCCGATTGAGCGGCAAACAAAACGACAAGGGAGAAAAACACGGCATTCATCCATCGTTTTCGCATATGATCACCCTTGGTATTATAGCCGCTGGCTGCCGGAACCATGTATGTAGCAAAGACTCCCCTCTGCAAATACGGTCTGAGCCTCGCCTGAACTTTCCGAATGGACAGAAAAGACCCGCTCCAGTTAAAGAACGATTGCACAGATAGACACTTTTACCAAAAGTATTCATCCATTGCACGGCGTTCCTTGCTGGATAGCGGGCCCAATCATATTTTTCGTTAGATGCGATGCTCAGGCTGTCCCCAGCTTGACGCCAAGCTCAGTCAAATACTGGCGATAGGCGATGCTGACGCGGTCGCATTTGAGTGAAAGCTCGACCTGCAAATCAAGCGGCAGATCCTCTGGCTTCTGGTTTTCCACGATCGGCTTGTCCTGCGAAAAAATCAAGTCCTGGAAGCGGTTGATTTCCTCGTCCGACATATTGGTCTCGTAATTGAAGGAGATCACGCCATAAGCGACGGTTTGCTGTTCATCGAGCGGCAGGACGGTCAGCAGGATCGACATCAGGTGGCCGTTTTCACGGTCGCGCTTGGTGAACTTCACCGTCAATGGACGGAGAATTTCGTACGTATAATAGACGTGCTTGGATTGGCCCGTTCCGTCCGGGTCGGGCTGGAACACCGCAATTTCATCAGAGCGGATAACGCCCTGCTCACGGTGGACGCGATAATCGCCGATCTCCATATGGGTCGACACGCCGAGATAGCCTTCATGGACGACTGCCAGATGCCCGACATCCAGAAAGTTCTCAATTACCCGCGGCGGTTTGGCCGCGACTGTCTGCGGGCCCCAGATTACATTGCGGTACGCCGGATCGGCAAATTCCGGCAAGGCAAAAAAATCAGGCTGATTGTTGCCCAGATTGACCCAGACAAATCCGTACCGCTCGGCACAGCCGTATGGCAAGGCCCGCGCTTTGCCGGGAATCGCCTGGTCGGCAGGCAGTTGCGGTATCTTCACACAGGCGCCGGACGATTCGTACTCCCAGCCGTGGTATGGACAGACGAGCTTACCGTCGCGGACGCAGCCAAGCGACAGCGCTGCCCCCCTGTGGATGCACAGGTCTTTAAACGCATGAACTCCCGTTTCATTGCGGAAGAGAACCACACGCTCACCCATAACGGTGACTTGCACAGGGCGCTCTTGTACATCCGCCGAGGGGCAGGCGACGATCCATTCGTTGCGCAGTACGGTATCTTGCACGATCATCGATTGGACACTCCTTTATTGAATACGTATTTTTACAATCCCCCAACATTGTAGCGGGTTGATTGAAAGGAAGTCAACCAAAACACGAACATTATCAGTTTATTTTCGAGAAATACGTGAATTTTGTTGCTTTATTTCAGTTTGATGCTATATAATTCACTGCATATCGTTCGTGTTTAGTTTAATACATTGTTTGAGGAGGCCATCAGAAGTGGAACAACATCGCGAAGGCTCGCAACTGGTCGTGGGCGTCGATGACAAAATCAGTGTCGGGAAAGCCTTTTTACTTGGATTGCAGCACGTGCTGGCTATGGACTTGTACATCGCTCCTATCATTATTGCTGGCTTGCTGGCACTCGACACAACCAGCACGTCCTTTTTCATTCAGATGTGCTTCCTTGCCACAGGGATCGGCACATTGATTCAGACGGGGTTTGGCTTGCGCTTGCCAGTCGTGCAGGGGCCCTCCTACGTACCGATCGGCGCACTGTCAGCGATCGGCGGAAAACTCGGCCTCGGAGCCATGATCGGCAGCTTGATGCCCGGCGCCTTACTGATGGTGCTGTTGGGATACCCGCTGAAATGGTTCGCCAAAGCCGTGCGGAAGTTCATTCCTCCCCTTGTCGGCGGGACGGTCATCATCATCGTCGGGATCTCGCTGATGCCGATTGGCATGGGCAACATTTACCGTGCCCCCGGCAACATCGGCACGAATTGCCTGATTGCCGCCGTCTCCGCTGCTGTCCTGGTCGTCTGTATGCTGTTGGGAAGAAAAACGCAGGGCGCTGGCACGTTTTTTCGGCTCGTCTCCGTATTGGTAGCCATCTGCGCCGGTACAATTACGGCTGCGTTCTTCGGCTCGGTTGACTTCAGTCCGGTAACAAGCGCTTCCTGGATTGCCGTACCCAAGCTTCTGCCATACGGTGCCCCGGTGTTCGACTGGAGTGCCGTACTGACCATGGTGTTCGTCTACCTGATCATCATGATTGAAACGACGGGAACGTGGTTTGTCGTCTCCTCGGTTACCGGGAAGGAATTGACGGAAGAACGTCTGAACCGGGCTGCCGTCGGTGAAGGATTGGGTTGCTTCGTCGGCGCTCTGTTTGGCGGAACACCGATGACCGGTTATTCTTCCAACGCCGGTTTGATCGCCGTTACCGGCATCGGCAGCCGCATGGCGATTATGGCAGGGGGAATCATCCTGATTGGACTCGGTCTTGTGCCCAAGCTGTCTGCTGCCATTACCTGTATCCCTGAGCCTGTCATCAACGGCATATTCGGTATCGTCAGCGTAGCTGTCGTCGCCAACGGTATCAAAGTCATTCAGCACATCACGATCGACGACCGCAACATGATGGTAATCGGTCTGCCAATCCTGCTGACGATTGCCGTCATCGTACTGCCAAGTGGAGTGTTGGAGGGTGTGCCGGATTTCGTCAATTACATTCTCTCCTCAGGCATCACCGTCGGCGCTTTGGCTACAGTGATATTGAACCTGATCATTCCGGAAGCGAAGCAAAAGCAAACGGCGATCAGCCCTCGCCCTACCGAAAACCAGGCATAACACGATACATGGCGTAGCAGAACACCCCCGCTTTTATCCAAACAAGAAAACGATGCCACAAGAAAAAGCAGTTTCTCCGTTACAGAGAAACTGCTTTTCAGGTCGTGTTGGTAGATTACAGTTTTACAACGTTAGCAGCTTGTGGTCCACGGCTACCTTGAACGATTTCAAACTCAACTTTTTGACCTTCTTCAAGAGTTTTGAAACCTTCTGATTGGATAGCGCTGTAGTGAACGAATACATCTTCTCCGCCTTCTACTTGAATGAAGCCGAAGCCCTTTTCCGCATTAAACCATTTTACTGTACCTTGTTGCATGAAGAAAAACCTCCTAAAAATGACGCCCACGAAGAGGCGATAAAGTGTACGTTAACCTACTTTTACCAATCGCTCTTTCATGTACGGTAAAAAGCCGCACCCAATGAGATTTGATCACATGGTGACGCATCTCATTACAGGTACGACTATCCAATCCATCAAATCACTTATAGGTAAGTAAAATGGTTAACTTAGATCAAAGTTTACCACATTTCTTTGGGTTTGTCACGCAATTTGCCAAGGAGCAGAAAAGTTGTTAACGACCGTACTGCTTTCTCATTCCCATGTTCAAAACCACGGCGATAATGAGGAAATTGGTAACGAGTGAGCTCCCTCCGTAACTGATAAACGGAAGCGGAATCCCTGTGATCGGCATCAGCTGTATCGTCATGCCGATGTTTTCAAACACTTGAAACGTCAGCATTCCTACGACACCCGCCACCACATAGGAAGCGAACGGGTCCTTTACCTGCATGGCAATTTGGATGAGTCGGAAAATCAGGAAGAAAAAGAGAATCATCAGCAGCCCGGCACCGATAAACCCGGTCTTTTCGGCAATAACCGTGAAAATAAAATCGCTCTCCCCGACCGGTACCCATTTCAGGCTAGCCTGTGTTGGCGTGTCTACCCCTTTGCCGAGTAATTGGCCGGAGCCGATCGCAATGAGTGACTGCTTTAACTGGAAGCCTCTGCCCATCGCTTCCAGGTCTGGATTTAACCAGTAGACGACGCGATCCCACTGATAGGGTTTAACGATCTTGAAAAAAAGCTTCTCTTGAAATTGGTACAGGTAGACCAGCAAGCCGATAAAGCTGCCGAACAGCGTCCCCAAATACAAGACGTGCTTCAGGCGAATCCCGCCGACGACAAGCATCGTCACCATGATCCCGCCAAAGACCATCGACGTCCCCAGGTCCGGTTGGATCAAGATGAGGAACAGCGGTAAGCCAATCATCAGAAAGATTGGAATCAAATGATAAAACGTTTCCAGTCGCTTGCCCTTCTCTTCCATCTTGGTCATCAGTCGTGCAACGGCCAGAATTGCAAACAATTTCATCGGCTCTCCCGGCTGGAACAGAACGGGGCCCAGATCATACCAGCTTGTTGTATTGTTAATGGGCGTTGTTTTCAATACCCCGATCAGCAGAACAATGCCGACTCCGTACATCGGGTACGCCAACGTATAGTACAGGCGATAGTCAAGAAACAGAGAAGCGAACAAAAGCCCAAAACCGAGCAAATACCAAAGTATCTGTTTATTTGCCGCTTCCGCTCCGGCGGCAGAGCCAGAGATCCCCATGTAGCTAAACGCCCCTAGACCAACGAGAATGAGTAAGATCGACCAGTCGATCTCTTTCAGATAGCTTTTTTGGAGATCCATATTCTCCTCCCAAAGATAAAAGAAACAGGAGGCATCCCCTGTCTCTCTCTTTTGTCTCTCTCTTTTGTCTGTCTCGATGTTCTGTGATTTCCGGAAATGTCCAAAATCCAATCCCCAAATGGTCTTTCGATTTATGCTACTTCCTCATTTCAATCCAAAAAATTTGCGGACCTTCGTAAATACGCCTTGTTTTTGCTCAAGCGGCATGAGCGGAATCGATTCGCCCAGGAGCCGGCGGGCGATGTTGCGATACGCGAGGGATGCGCGTGACTCGTGGTTCATCACCGTCGGCTCCCCCTGATTGGCCGCTCTGATTACATATTCATCATCAGGCACGACTCCCAGCAAGTCAATGGCTAATAAATCCAGTATATCTTCGACATCGAGCATGTCGCCGTTCTTTACCATATGGGCCCGCACGCGGTTAATGACCAGCTTCGGCATGCCGACTTTTTCCCGTTCGAGCAAGCCGATGATCCGATCCGCATCCCGTACAGCCGCCTTTTCGGGAGTTGTCACGACGATTGCTTGGTCTGCGCCTGCTACCGCGTTGCGAAAACCCTGCTCAATTCCGGCGGGACAATCGATGACGACGTAGTCAAACTCCCGTTTCAACTGCGTGACGATCTCTTCCATCTGCTCCGGTGTAACCGCTGATTTGTCCTTTGTCTGGGCAGCCGGCAACAGGGCAAGCGTTTCGAAGCGCTTGTCCTTGATCAAAGCCTGCTGCAAGCGGCAGGCTCCCTCGGCCACATCAACGAGATCGTAGATGATGCGGTTTTCCAGTCCCATGACAACATCCAGGTTGCGCAAACCGATATCTGTATCTACCATGCAAACCTTTTGCCCGTTCAGCGCAAGTGCTGTCCCAACGTTAGCGGATGTCGTGGTTTTTCCAACGCCGCCTTTACCCGATGTTACTACGATTGCAATCCCCAAACCGTTTCCCCTCTTTCCACTTGCCTCAAGCTTTCTTCTCTCCCAATTCGGGTCGTACACGCGGTAGATGATTCATTTTCGCGACGATCATTTTGCCGTCCTCCAAATAGGCGAATTCAGTCGTTGTCGTGCTGACCGCCCACTCTTCGCCGGGGCGGCTGATCGTATCAGCAATCCGCAGCTGTGTTGGCTGCAGTGAAGCCGATGCGATTATCGCCTGTTTATCTCCACCAACACCCGCATGTGCAACCCCGCGCAAATGGCCGAGGACAAATATGCTTCCTGTGCACTTGATGGCACCGCCTGGATTGACATCGCCAAGCAGCAACAAGTCACCATCGTAGTCAATTACTTGGCCTGAACGCACATTGCGGACTTCGACAGTAAAACTGGATTTCAAGCGCTCGGCAAGCGCCTCTTCCTTGGAAATGACGTCTGCATCTATTGTGTGAATGACAAGATTCCCTTGCTGGCGAATCACTTCTGTCAATTGTTCCTGCTGCTCAGGTGAACAGTAACGTTTTCCCAGTTTTATCGATACCCGAATCAATGGGCCGCTTAGTATTTGTTGATGGCTGTGCTCGATTTTTTCCCGTAAATCCGATAAAAGTTCTTCAAAGGAGCACGTGTCGTCCATGAGAAAGACCAGTCCATCCTTTGTCCCTTTAATGATCACTTTATTCTTGGACGCGGTCATTGTCGCGATTCACCTCAACCGTTACCATTCGCCAAAAAATAAAATGTTCCTGCTCGGGTTACAGAAATTTGCCGTTTTTTGTCACTTTCCCTTTTGGTCAGCCTGGCTTGTTGCATTCATCCCGTAGATCTCGTCATACGATTCCAGGATTTTACGCGCTATCGGTCCGGAGGCGTCCGTACTGTGGAAGCCATCCTTGAGGGATTTCGGCACGACTACGGCAACGGCGATTTTCGGATTATCGTACGGGGCATACGCCATGATCAAGGCGTTGTCCGCTCCCGTACCGGTTTGCGCCGTACCCGTTTTCGCGGCCACCTGGAACGGCAGATCTCTGAAAGTGCGGGAAGCCGTACCGTCACCTTGGGTTGCCATGTGCATCCCTTCCTGGACCAGCTTGATCCATTTCGGGTCAATGTCAACGCGGTTCAGCACTTCCGGTTCATTGACGCTCAGCACCGGTCCGAGCTGCTTCGGATCGACGGTTCCTTTGCGGACTTCCTTGACCAGATGGGGGCGCAAGCGAAGCCCTCCATTGGCGATTGTCGCGCAGTACTGAGCCAGCTGCATCGGCGTAAACGAATTGTACTGGCCGATAAAGGCGTCAGCCAAGTTCCCGATCTCCTGGTATGGGGAGAACCAGCCTGACTTCTCGCCCGGCAAATCGACACCCGTCTTCACGCCAAGCCCAAATTGGGCATTGTAGTAATCGACGACGGAAAACATTTGCTTGTAGCCGCTGCGTCCGTATTTGCTGTAGCCGACGTCAGCCAGCTTCATCGCCATCGCGTACATGTACGTGTTGTTGGAGACCTGCAGTGTCCGTCTGGCGTTGACCGCTCCGTGACCGCTAAGCCTCCAGTTGTACTTTTTCGTATTTTTCCCGACGATGTAGTAGCCGGGGTCGTAAATCGTATCGTTCGGCCCGATGAGCCCTTCCTGCAAAGCCAGCATGATCCCCAGCGGTTTCGCCGTCGATCCCGGCGGGTAGGCGCCGCGTATCAGTTTGTTTTCCTCGTTGTTGCGAATTACCTTGTCGTAATTCTCGGTTAACGCCTTTTGGTCGTACTGCAGATTCAGGTCGTAGTCGGGATAGCTGGCCATGGCCAGCACGTCTCCGGTCCGCACATCCATTACGACGGCATGTGCTTCCGTAGCGGATTTCGGATAACTCGGATCCTTTTTGATCCGTTCCACGGTCTCTTTCAATGCTTCTTCGACTTTGCTTTGAAAGCGCCAATCCATCGCCAAGACGAGGTCGTCGCCTGGCTGAGGGGCCCGTTTCAAGTTTTTCTCAACCGTCTGGCTGTCCTTGTTGACCTGAATCTCCATGATCCCGTCCTTGCCTTTCAGCTGTCGCTCGTAGTAGTCTTCCAGCCCGGTCACGCCGACGCGGTCAGACAGGTTGTAGCCCAGCGCCGTGTACTTCGCGAGGTTGCTGTCATTAATCGGCTTGATATAGCCAAGGACGTGCGTCGCAAACGGGGTGCCGTCGGGATCTTTGTGGATTTGCCGGATTGGCTCAAGGATGACGCTGATGCCAGGCAGCTCGGTGCGCCGCTCTTCGATTTTAAACATCTCTTTGTCCGAGATGTTGACGCGAACGCGGCGCGGGATGTAGCTGGGCGTACCGTACCCACGCATTTCCTTCAGGATCGCCATCTTCCGCCACTGAAATTGGCGCTGTTCGTTCGTCAACGGCAAAGGTACGTCGACATCAAACATCGCCGCATATTTGAGCAGGTCCATGTCCGACCGCGTTTTCAAGCGCTCCGGTTCCGGCAGGGCAAGCAGCTCTGCCTTCAGCTCCTTTTTCAGATCGTCGCGTGTCTTGCCGTCAAGCACGAGCGGAAAGCTGATATTGTACTGCACTGCGTACTTTAACAGCTCGTCGTCCTCGACATCCTTTAAATCAAGCGTACTCTGCGATGTCTTCAGCAACGCTTTCAGATTGCTTTTAATCTTTTCCTGCGCCGTCCCGTCCAGCGTATACTTGGCCGGCCTGCCCAGCATCACCGACGTTTTGACGAGGTCGGCATCACTCAGTGTGTTTACCTGCTCCGCCTTGGGCAGCTTGCGCAAAAACGGCGTCAGCTTGGCAATCAGATCATTTGTCGCTTTGTCGTCAAACGCGATCGGCAGGGTGGCGTGCAGATCCAACGCTTTTTTCAACAGTTCTTTGTCCGTGCCGATCTTCTCTTCATTGCCCTGCAGAATCCCGGCCAGCTTATCGGCGACGTACTCTTCGTTCACATTCTTGTTTTGATCCTGCACATACGTCACGGTGTAGACGGGCTTGTTGGAGACGATCACTTCACCATTGGCGTCGAGTATTCGCCCGCGCGGAGCCGCGATCGGCAATTCACGGGTGCTGTATTTTTCCAGATCGTGCTTGTACTGCTCCCCTTCCACCAATTGCACGAAGGCAAGCCGCAAAATTATGATCGCAAAAAACAGGAACACAATAAAAAACAAGATGTTCAATCTCGTCGGGATGTGTGTCTGCTGCTCTTTTTTTTCTCCCATCGGAAGCTCACTCCTCTCCGCTGACATTTTTTAGGCTCATCATGGTCGCCGAATTGTTATTCGCCTGCAGTATGTCGATTTGGCTTGAGCGCTTCGCACATTTTGGTGAGCGGATAGTAGACCAGGATGGCAAACAGCACATTTAGTCCGACACTCGGGAGAATTTGCTTGCTCAAAATCCACTGAACGTCAACGGGATTGACGGCAAACAGGCGGAATAACAGGTAGAGCAGCCATTCATGCGCGAACAGTACGACGCAGATCGTCATAAACGCAACCACCAGGCTGCGATGAAACAGCTTGACGATGAGACCGGCAAAATAGCTGGCGACCATCATCGACAGCGTATAGACCCCGATGACGTTTCCGAACAGTACGTCCTGCAGAAAGCCAAATACCAGACCGTAATACAAACCCTCGCGTCGCCCGCGGTGAAACGATACCATAATCGCGCCAACCAGCGCGAAGCGAGGCACGGTTATCCATGACAGGCCCCAAACTTGTGGCGAGAGGTGTTGAAGCACCGTCCCCTCCAGAAGAAACAGCACGAGGATGGTTGCTGTCAGGAAAACTCTTGGCATCACTGGCCCCCACCACCTGACGTTGGATTCGTCTTTTGCGTGTTGGAACCGATCCCGGGTGTGGGTGCCATGGGTTTGCCCGTCTCATCCAGCTGTGAGGATGGAATGAGGTCGCCGTTCGGTGTGACCACGAGCTCCCGTTCGACTACCATCACTTGATTAAGCTGGCCAAAATCAGCACTCGCCTGAATGTACGCCGTTTGCGTCAAGCCGTAATCGTCTGGCTGAACGCGGACGACGTGGCCGATCGGCAGTCCGCGCGGGATCACCCCACCCAGCCCCGAAGTGAGCACCTGCTGGTTTGGCTCGACTTTTTCTCCTAGCGGAATTCTCCGCATAATCAGCATATTCGCCTTGGAATCGTACTCTTCGATGATCCCGTTCATTTGCTTGTAGACGGTCGTGCCATTTACGACCTGCTTGCCGATAATCACGGCCGAAATGTGATTGGTAGCCTCGACATTCGTCAAAAGCTCCACAGTAGACGAGAAATTCGCAACACTTTGCACGCGGCCGATCAAGCCCCGGTTCGTAATGACGGCCATGTCTTTTTTGATGCCGCTTTTGCTGCCCTTATCAATCGTCAGGACGTTATTCCAGTACTCCGAGCTGCGGGCGACCACTTCTGCGAAACGCAGCTGAAAGCCGGTCAACGTCTTTTTGGCGTCGAGCTGTTTGCGCAGCTCTTCGTTTTCCGCTTCCAGCAACTGCAATTGCGCCGTCACCTGCGCATATTGATCCAGGCTCGCTTTGAGCACGCGATTCTCCTCATAGACGTGATAGGCGTCGCGAACGTCCTGGACAAAAGCTGAAAAAGCCTGGGCAGGAGTGTAAAAAATCCCCTGCACCACGCTAAATGTATCCTTTAAAAATTTTTCCGGCCAAGTCAGGGCACCTCTGTCCTTTGAGGTAAACCCCATCACGGCAATGAGCAAAACAAGGCCGACAAGTACAATAATTAATCGCTTATTCCCAAAGAACGACATCCCATCTCCTCCGCTTATCTGCCACGTTTTGCGCGGGATGAGGTTATGCCGTGCTTCGATTTGAACAAATGCATATTTTCTAGTGCCCGTCCTGTTCCGACAGCTACGCAGTCAAGCGCATTTTCTGCGACGTGCACCGGCATCCCTGTCTCCTTGCTGAGCAGTCTGTCCAGGTTGCGCAGCAGCGCTCCCCCGCCTGTCAAGACAATGCCTCTGTCCATAATATCCGCAGCCAGCTCCGGCGGGCTTTTCTCCAGCGTAATTTTTACAGCCTCGACGATCGAAGCGACTGTTTCCGAGAGGGCGTCCGCGATTTCCTCACTCGTCACGTTGATCGTCTTGGGCAAGCCGCTGACGAGGTCACGTCCGCGAATATCGACGGTCTCCTGTTCTTCCGGAGCGATGGCCGAACCGATCTCCAGCTTGAGCGTTTCCGAAGTCCGTTCGCCGATCATTAAATTGTAACGGCGCTTGATGTACTGAATGATCGCTTCGTCCATCTCGTCACCTGCCACGCGAATGGATCGGCTGGTGACGATACCTCCGAGCGAGATAATCGCGACTTCAGTCGTTCCGCCACCGATATCGACGACCATACTCCCCGTCGGCTCCCAGACGGGCAAATCCGCGCCGATTGCGGCAGCAAATGGCTCCTCAATCGTAAAGGCTTCTTTTGCTCCGGCCTGTTTGGTAGCATCTTCGACGGCGCGTTTTTCCACCGCCGTAATTCCGGACGGCACACATACCATGACGCTCGGACGGCGGCTGAACATGCCCTGATTCTTTTGCGCCTGGTGAATAAAATAGCGCATCATCGTCGCTGTCGTCTCAAAATCAGCAATGACCCCGTCTTTCATCGGGCGAACTGCCACGATATTCCCCGGTGTACGGCCGATCATGCTTTTCGCTGCATTCCCAACCGCTTCAATCGTATTCGTATCCGTCCGAATCGCAACGACGGAAGGTTCGCGGACGACGATCCCCTTCCCTTTCACATAAACAAGTGTATTTGCAGTGCCTAGATCGATCCCTAAGTCACGAGAAAAGCTACCAAACATAAAAGAAATCCCCTTCCGTTGTCAGCAAGCGAGTAGAGGAAACACGTCCTCCCTCTTGCACTTCACATCAATTATTCTCTTACATATATCCATGTTCCTTCAAGCTGATAAAGCGGCCATCACCGATGATCACATGGTCCAATAGCGAAATCCCGACGAGATCACCTGCATCACGCAACATGCGCGTGACGTTAATGTCTTCCCGGCTCGGCGTCGGGTCGCCGCTCGGGTGATTGTGCAAGCAGATGACCGAAGCGCTGCTGCGCTTGATCGCCTCTTTGAACACCTCGCGCGGATGAACGATCGAAGCGTCTAGGCTGCCGACAAAGACGGTTTTTTTGCCAATCACCTGATTTTTCGTATTCAGAAACAGGCAGACGAAATGCTCCTGGGTCAAATGGGCCATTTCCGGCATCATCAATTCGGCCACTTCACGCGGCAGTCGTACAACGGGACGTTTCCCCACTATATTTCCCAATTGGCGGCGTCCTAACTCAAAAGCCGCTTGAAGTTCAATCGCTTTCACCGGTCCGATTCCCTTCAGCTTCACCAATTCCTCGTGGGAAGCCTGGGAAAGTCCACGCAGATCCTGAAATGTTCGCAACAGACGCTGGGACAATTGATATGCACTCTCATTTTCGAGGCCTGTCCGAAGCAGAACGGCCAATAGTTCGGCATCAGACAGTGCTGCTGGACCAAGGCGAAGCATTCGTTCACGCGGACGGTCCTCTTGTAAGACGTTTTTCATCGACAAATTGTTGCACGTTTCTCCATTCATCTTTATCCGCCCCTCCCCCAAAAAAATGACGGCTTGCCTGGCAAAGACGGATACAACACGATGTTTTCAGCGCAATCCGTTACAGCAAAAAGATGCCGAACCGCGTCAGCAAGCGGGCTGTCAATTGCAGCGGCAAGCCGACAACAGTAAAGTAATCACCGACGATCCCCTCGACAAGTGTAGCTCCGAGGCCCTGAATGGCATAGGAGCCAGCCTTGTCCATCGGCTCGCCTGTATTGATATAGGCCGTAATCTCCCGTTCGGTCAGGGAGCGAATAAATACTTTCGTCATCGAATGGGCAACTTCGACCTGGTTCGTTTTTGCATCGACCATCGCCACTCCGCTGTAGACGAAATGCTCGCGCCCCTGCAATGAGGCGAGCATCCGAAACGCTTCCCGCTGGTCGGCTGGCTTGCCGAGTACTTGTCCATCCAGGACGACGATGGTGTCCGAGCCGATGACCAGGCCTTGCTTGAGCGTAGCGGCTGTCGCTTTTGCCTTGCGCAGGGAGAGCTCTTCGACGATTTGCGCCGGAGTCAGTCCCTCTGCCACCGTCTCATCTGCATTGCTCGCTTGTACTGTAAAGGGTAGGCCTAAAGTCTGTAGGAGTTCCCTGCGGCGCGGAGAAGTTGAGGCTAGTATGATTGGCAATTGAGTTTGCATGAATCTCCCACCTAGTCTTTTTTTCAATAGGTTGCACAGGCGAGCGCATGAAACGCGGAGCTCGCCTAAACTACTCACAAGTACGCTGAGGCCGCTGGGGCTATTTAACCAAATTTAAGTGTAGCAAATGCACAAGTGCGACACAATCCCTGTATCTGCCCAAATTAAATGTAAAAAAAGACAGACTTCCTCGCAAGGAAATCTGTCAGTGCAATTGTCTGCTCCACTGCAGATAGCTTTCCATAAAGCCGAGTACGCCCTTCTGTACCTGCCAGGCATGTGAATCCACATTTGCCTGCTTCACTTGCGAATACGACTCGACTGCTTGCGTGATTCCGCTGATCATGCCGTTAACCGCAGCTTTTTGCGCGTCCGGAGCAATTGCCTGAATCGTCCTGCCTTCCTCCAAAAAACGCCTGTGCAATTCTTTTAGCCTGGCGTCCTGGTCTTTTGCTTGGGCAACGTGGCTGTTCAGCGTCAAACCGCCAGCCCCCTCTGCCAGCATCCTTGCGATGTCAAAGCCGGTCTGCAGGAAGTCGTTCAGCTGCGTTTTGACTGTTTCTGCCGATTGCTCGGCGGGCAGATTGAGATGGATTTCTGATTGCACGGCAGGGAACGTGACTTCTTTTACGTACACATCAAGCCCTGCCGACTTCAGCAGTGTGGCCAGAGACAGTATTTGATCTCTAGTCGTCGCTGCCGCCAAAAACAGGTAACTCTTGTCAGCCGTTTCAAAAATCATGTGCGGAAAGCCTTTTTCCTCTACCGGCTTCGCCCCTTCGGTTGCGGCAGCACTCGTCGCAAATGCTCCGCCCTGCGCCATAAACAGCGTCTGCGCCGGAACGTGGACAGCGACAGGCTGCCCGGCCAAAGCAGTGCTTGGCGAATTGGCCGGTGCTTGTTGTGCCCCCTTACCGCCGCTTGCAGCAGCAATCGTCCCCGTGCCGCCGTTTGCTGCCGCAAACGTCCCTGTTCTGCCGTTTGCTGCCGCAAACGTCCCTGTACCCGTCTCCGCGGGTTTTTGCTCCTGACCGGGCAATTCATGTGTCAACGCCTGGACGGTTCCGTCAATGACATTGTGATAGGATCGGGATAATTGTTCTTGCATGAACACCGACAGCACGATAAACCCGAACAGCAGCCCGAGTGCAATCGCACCCGCAACAGAAAATAAGAGATGTAGTCCCGGTTTTGTACCGAATCTGCGCGTGCGCGAAACACCTCTGCCGAGAAAATACGCTTCCTGATTGTCCGAGCGCGATCCCTCTTCCTTCAACAACTGATCGGGGTAGAGTGGTGCCGGCGCCGGCGATTCCTGGACCGGCCGTTTTTTTATGCTCTCCCGCTGCAGCTCCTGCCGGATGACGAACAGCCTGTCCAGCGCGCTCTCCTCCGGAGGAATTGGCTCTTCCCTCTGCTCGCTGCGCTCCGGAAGCGGCGAAGCGGGCTTTGAACCCATGGTCTTCTGCGGCTGGACTGACCTGGGCGGTATGGTGGACGACAACTCCGGTTCTGTCGCTTGCCCGTTCAGTTTGACTGAGATGCTATGCCTTGATTTTGCTTGCATCAAAAAAACCCCCCACACCTTTCGCTCGTACATGCTCATTTGATATAGCTTACGTGCTTGTTCAGGGGGTTATGACAAATCTCTTGGTTCAACTACTGAAACGGACTCTGGCGCTTTTCAGGCGGCGGGACGATGATCGGCAACCGCTGAGGAAAGACGCTCTGCAGATCAGGATCGAAATACGCGGCCAGTGTAACCTCAGCACTGAGTTGCACCGTCTGGGCATCAGACGCATCGAACAGGAGCAGATTGCCGCTTCTCCCCGCTACTTTGACCGCCTCCACGCGCATGATTCGCGGCAGCGCCCGGACTTCCTCAAAGAAACGGTGCACCTGCGTGTAGGTGCCTTTTATTTTGGTCGTTATGCCCACCCGTGCGAGATGGGGAAAGCGCGGTATGTCGGTTTGAGCGGACTCGCCGATAGGGGGAAAGCTGAGTGTCTGCTGCTGGCCTGCTTGCTGCACTCCCTGGCCAGCCGCCACGCCAGATTGCTGGACATTCGTCTCAGCGCTGTTGCTCAGACCGATCCCGTCCATTTCCACTCCGCTGATCGTTTCCACTCTCGTCAAGTCCAGCATGATTTGCTCCAAGTACGGTCCCTCGGGTATTTTCCATTGAAAATCCGGTGAAAACGCAACGGTTCCATCGGATAATTGTTCCTGCTCTGCCTTGGCGAGGTTGTCCACCAGCGACTGCTCCCGCTTGGCGTCTTCCGACAGTCGAAGGATTTCTTGTTTCACAGGGAGGGTTACAAAATAGTAGAATCCTCCTCCGATGAGGAATAGCAGCATCAGGATGACGAGCACCGTTTGCCGGGAGAGCGTCATGTTTCCAATCCTCCTTTTGTGCAACCTGTACGAACCCCCGCTACTGCTTGACAGGGTCGGGAATGAGCAGCACTTTTCCCGGTTTCAGCGGCTCACTCCGGTTTAATCCGTTGTAGTTTGCGATCCGGTTGACGGCAAAATTGTTTCCATAGTATTGGCGGGACAATTTGAACAGCGTGTCGCCGGGCTTGGTCAGATGCTTGACCACATTCGTCTCGCTTTTTGCCTGTGGCTTTGGCTGGGTGTCATCCGGGCTTTTGGCGGCATCATCTTGAACAGCAGCCACCGTCGCCTGGTTGGAGCCGCTCTGTGTGGCACCAGCTGACGCAGAGGAATTTCCGTGTTCACTCGCTTGCAGTACGTCCGGGGACGGCTCATTTTGAGTGCCAGGAGGTGACTGCCCGGCAGCATTCGCTTCGTGCTCGGCAACGGGCTGATTCCGCTTGATTACCATCTCGAAGCTGAGCGTATACAGCGGGGCGACTGTTTCGCCGCCTGTCATTTCCTGGACGAGGCTTTTCTGGTCCACGTTTTTTCCGACCGAACCGATTTTTTGCATGGAAAAATAGGCAGACTGTTCGACAGCTTGAATAAAGCTGACAGCCTCTTCAATCGTGCTGAAACTGCCGTTGATTTTCAACTGATCCGGTTCTTTGAATTCCATGGAGTTGAGCACGCTGCCCTTTGGCAGCACTTCAGCCAACCGGTCGAACAAAAAATCTGCGTCGACAGATGCTGCCTGAATCATTTTCGGCAAATCCAGATACCTTGTCAGATCCGGTTGATTGCTGTCTTTTTGCCTGGCTTGGGCGAGATTTTTCTGCAATGCGGTTTTTTGCTGTAAAATCGCCTGCAATTGGCTTTGCAGCGCTTCGTGTTTTTCCTGTGCGCTTCGATAGTCGAAATAGAGATAGTAGCTTCCCGCAAGCAGCACCCCAAGGCCGATTGCGAGAATGACAGGAGCCTGCCTGAGCTTGCGCTTAGACTTTGGCAGCAGATTAATATTGATCGTCATGCTCGCCCCACATCCTTTATGCCCAGCCCAACCGCCACTTCGCAGGCAGCCGGTAAAAACGGCTCGCTCGCGTGGGACATGTGCCGATACTCCGGAGTGAAAACCGGAACGGAAAGGCGGTCGCGGATAATCTCTGCCAGCTTTGCCATATCTCCGAATTCGCCCGTTAAAAAGACTCGTTCCACTTTGTTCCTGCCTTCGTTCAACGTGTACTGGTAAAAATTCATGATTCTCGTTACTTCCGCCAACAAATCGCCGAGGTAGCCGTTTACTTGTCCATGCTGTTCCATATGGCTGATGGCTTGCTTGGCCAGCTCAAGCGACTCCATCGGCTGATGCTCGTTGTAGAACGGGACGGGCATGGAAAATGAACGAACAAACTCGGGAAATCCCGCTGTAAAGATGGCGACATCAACACCTGCCAAGTTTATTTGCACAAGCAATACCCCGGCCTCGCCGAGCAGTGGCCATTCACTGGCCAGCGCCCGGTAGACGGCGAGCGGTTCGATGTCGACTGCAATCGGCTTCAAGCCTGCTCTGCGGGCTGTGTCCACGTAGCTTCGGACGGTCGAGCCTGACGCAGCGACGACAAGCAGGTGAAGCATGTTCCCCGCTCCGTCTGCCGCTCGCTCGTCCGCTGCAGCCAATGACTGTTCAGACGGGATGGACAGCTCGGCAGGCAGCTTCACGTAGTCAAATACCGGGTCGGTAAACGGCAGATGAAGCGAATTTTCAATTTCGATATCAACCAATGCCCTGATCTCTTTGTCAGGCACTAGGGGAATGTGCAGTTTACGGATGACGACGGTGGACAGCGGAATGGACAGGACGACCTCCCGCCCTTTGCAGCGCCATTCATTCACCTTTTTTTCCAGTTCGAAGGAAACCCGCTCCTGGTCGCGCACACGGCTGTTTTCAATACTTCCGTACGGAATCGGCATCAGTTCGTGTCTGCGGACAACAATCGAATCCTTGCCGCGGACCTCGACCATCCGCATGGCGTAGGGCAGAATCTGCAAGCCGAGCAGCCACTTTCCGTTTTTTCCTGCTAATAGACGCTTCCACATTCTGTTCACCTCATGCATATCCAAGTAGAGCTGCATATCCTTCCATGATTTGCTGTCCGGCGAAAAACGCAATCAGCGCTCCGGCACACAGCGACGGGCCAAAAGGAACCGTCCCCCGCCACTTTACTTTGCCTGCGCCCATCAAGACGAGCGCCATGACCAATCCGATCAGCGATGCGAGAAACAGGCTGATGAAAAGGTATTTCCACCCGATCACAAAGCCGAGCATGCCAAGCAATTTCACATCTCCCATGCCCATCGCTCCCGGCTTGGCCACGGCGATGGCCAGGAGCAGGAGAAACCCGGCAACGCCGCCGATCACATAGCTGTACCACGGCTCCTCGCCCGAGATGAAACGCAGTGCGAGAATGATCGGCAAAAAGAACAGCAGCACGGCGTTGGGGATGCGGGTGTAGACGATATCGCTGACTGTGACGATCATGCACATGGAGACGAGCGCGAGGGCCAGCAGCAGTTCTGCTGTACGGTCGTGAAAGACGCTGTAGGACAGCAGGAAAAGCACTCCTGTGGCCAGTTCAGCCAGCGGATAATACAACGGTATCGGTTCGCCGCAGGCCGCGCATTTTCCTTTGCGCACCAGATAGCCTGCAAGCGGCACGAGATCGAGCTTGCTCAGCCGGTAATCGCACTTGGGGCAGCGGGATGGCGGAGTGACGATGGACATCTTGTTCGGGATGCGGAGCGCGACGACGTTGAAGAACGAGCCGAAGACGAGTCCGGTGATGAACGTGAACGGGTAGAGAAACATGTCTATAGGAGTCATGGGGCCTCCGTTGCTTCTGATTAATCAAAATCATTGAAATGAAACGATTGGTGATCGCTCGGGCTTTTTCGCTATGGCCTCTGAGGCTGGCGAATGTCTTTCGTGTTGCTTGTACGAAAAGGTTGACACGACACCACTGGTGCCGTGTCGATGAAAACAAATTTATTACTGCGGTTTAGCTTTTCCAGAAACGATATCTTCGTATTTCATGTTTTCAAAGTAGTTCGTTCCAGAATTTCCCTTTTGACGCAAATTTACCCAGTAGTCGAAGTTATGTTTATCGTCTTCCAAAACATACACAACTGTATCTGCTGTATCATAGTACTTCCCGGATTCTTCCGGATTCGTAATTCCCTCTTTTGGAAAATATCCGTCGTTAATCAAATCTTCAAGCTTAATTTTCATATAACTATTCGCCTTTAGCTCTTTATCATTCTCAATACTTCCATTAGTTTCATTTATCCTCTTCATTTGAATAGCACCATCAGTTCCTGGCTTATACCCTTTAATTGCTACCATCTGACGGGCTGCCTCAACGATTTGGGTCGCATTGGCACGGTGCGCTTCCTTTTTTGTATTTCCCAAGATTCCCGAGATCGACGGCACCGCGATTGCGGCGATAATTCCCAACACGACGATCACGGCGAGGAGTTCGATCAGCGTCAAGCCTTTCTCCTCTTTTGCCAACCAGCGGAATCTCTCTACCCATTTCTTCATTTTCCTCATCCTTTCCTCTTCAACCACTCATTTAATGGATTGTTTCATATATTTTAAACATTGGTAACATAATGGCGGCGATGATCGTGCCTACGATGGCGGAGACGGCCAGGAGCATGATCGGTTCGATTAACGATTTCAGTTTATCCACGGTGTTTTGCACATCTGCCTCGTAAAAGTCGGCGATTTTGCCGAGCATTTGGTCCAGGGCACCGGTCTCTTCGCCGATAGCGATCATCTGTGTCACCAATGGCGGGAATACCCATGACATACGCAGGGGGTCGGACAGGCGTTGGCCCGAGCTCAAGCTCTCGCGTGCGTTGCGTATGACTGCGGCGATGACTTCGTTGCCGATGACTTTCTCGACGACGGTCAATGCTTGCAGCACAGGAACGGAGCTGTTGAACAGCGAACCGAGCGTACGCGTGAAGCGGGCGATGGCTGCTTTGCGGAACAGCACGCCGAAAATGGGCAAGCGCAGCTTGAGGTAATCGATGGCGTAATTGCCTTTGGCGGAGCGGGCAAACAGCTTGTAAGCAAGCACGAGCACAACGATGCCGCCGAGCCAGTAAAACCATTGCTTCACCAAGCTGTTGCTCATCCCCATCACCGCTTTGGTCAAGGCAGGAATCTCCGTCCCTGCCGCCGTCAGCATGCCGGCAAATTGCGGCACGACCTGGATCAGCAAATACGTAATCGAGAGCAGCGCCATGATTCCGACGACGATCGGGTACGTCATCGCTGACTTGACTTTTTCTATCGTGAAGTAATCCTTTTCGAACTGGATGGCCAGTCGCTCAAGGACGTCGTCGAGATTACCGGCTGTCTCCCCTGCCCTGACCATGTTCGTAAAGATCGGCGGGAAGATTTTTGGATAGTCGGCGACGGCATGGGACAGCGATGTGCCTTTGCGCAGCTTATCCGCAACGTCTACAAGCGTCCGGCGCAGGACCTTGCTCTCGACCTGGCTGCTGAGGATGTGCGTCGCATCGACGATTGAGACGCCTGCGCGGATGAGCGTAGCGAACTGGCGGCAGAAAATGACGAAATCCTCCGTCTTGACGGCTTTGCCGATCCGTATCTCCATTTGCAGAATCGACTTCGGCTTTTCTTCAATCGCCCGCACGATCAGCCCGCGCTTCTTCAACTCGTGAATCGCAGCCCCTTTTGTCGAGGCGGCGACCACGCCTTTCAGTCGCTTGCCCCGTTCGTCCAACGCCCGATAGTTGAATTCAGCCATGCCGTCACTCCTCGTCCGGCAGGTAGAATTTTGCCTTGTCGCTCGCAATTAACCCTTCCTGCATCAGCTCTTTGATCGACATTTCCAATGTGTGCATCCCCTGCGCCTTCCCGGTCTGCATCATACTGCGGATCTGGTGGACCTTTTCCTGCCGGATCAAATTGGCGATGGCTGGCGTATTGACGAGAATTTCCGTCGCCGCCACCCTGCCCTTGCCCTCCGCTTTCGGGAACAGCCGCTGCGCGACGACGCCGAGCAGGACGGAAGCGAGCTGAATGCGGATTTGCGGCTGCTGATGGGCCGGAAACACGTCGATGATCCGATCAATCGTCTGGCTTGCATCAGACGTATGCAGGGTGCCGAGGACGAGGTGTCCCGTCTCCGCCGCCGTAATCGCTGTGTGAATCGTCTCCAGGTCGCGCATCTCCCCGACGAGAATGACATCCGGGTCCTGGCGCAGGGCAGCCCGCAAGCCATTGGCGAAGTTGTGCGTGTCAAAGCCGACTTCCCGCTGATTGATGATCGAGCGGCCGTGCCGATGCAAGTATTCGATCGGGTCTTCGAGCGTGATGATATGCCGTGACATCTGTTGGTTGATGTAATCGATCAGCGCCGCCAGCGTCGTCGACTTGCCGCTTCCCGTCGGCCCCGTGACCAAAAGCAGTCCCTGCGGCTTGTAGGCAAACTTGTACAGGCTCTCCGGCATGTTCAGCTGCTGCAGGGATGGGACGGAGGTGGGGATGACGCGGGCGACCAGCCCGATGCAGGAGCGCTGCATGTAGGCGTTGACGCGAAAGCGGCTGACGCCGGGAATGCCGTAGGAAAAATCCAGCTCTCCCCTGCCGACAAAGTGGTCGTACTGCTCCCGTTTGATCAATGTTCGAGCCATCTGCTCAGTCGCCTCAGGCGTCAAAAGCTGCTGTCCGTATCGCTTCAGCTCGCCGTCGACGCGAAAAATCGGCGGTGCTCCAACGGTAATATGCAAGTCCGAAGCGTGCGAGGTGAATGCCAGCTTCAGGAGATGATGAATATCAAACGGTTGCTCCTCCATAACGTTCCTCCCTAATCGTTGACTGCAACACGCAGCACTTCATCAATCGTCGTCTGGCCTTGCAGCACCTTTAACAGTCCATCGTCGATCAATAAAATCATGCCGTTTTTCACAGCGTGCAGGCGGTATTCCTTGGTTGGACGGTTCTCCAGAATCATCCTGCGCAGGCCGTCGTCGACGAGCAGCACCTCGTGTATGGCCAGCCGCCCGCGGTATCCCGTCATGTTGCAACTGCCGCAGCCCGAACCCTTGTACAGCTTTGACCACTTCAGTCCGCGCCGATCCAGCAGCGAGCGTTCGTGCTCGGTCGGTTCCACCTCGCGCTTGCAGTCTGTGCAGACGCGACGCACGAGACGCTGCGAGACGACACCCGTGATCGAGGACGCGATCAGAAACGGATGGATGCCCATGTCGACCAGTCGTGTGATCGTGCTGACGGAATCGTTGGTGTGCAGGGTACTGAGCACGAGATGGCCTGTCAGGGAGGCGCGGACGGCGATCTCTGCCGTCTCCGTGTCGCGAATCTCGCCGACCATGACGATGTTCGGGTCCTGGCGCAAAATGGAACGCAGCCCAGTGGCAAACGTCAGCCCGGCAGCCGGATTCACCTGTACCTGATTGATCCCGTCGAGCTGGTATTCCACCGGGTCCTCGACCGTAATGATGTTGACATCCTCGCTGTTCAAATGATTGAGCCCGGCATACAGCGTAGACGATTTGCCGCTTCCCGTCGGCCCGGTAATAATCACGAGCCCGGTCGGATTCTCCAGCATTTTGCGAAAGAGCGGCAAATTCCGTTTATTAAAACCGATCCGATCAATTTCATGGATCACCGTCGACAGATCGAGAATCCGCATGACCACTTTTTCCCCGTACAGGGTCGGTAGCGTCGCCAGGCGTATGTCGATCTCTTTCAGATTCAGCTCCAGCTTGAACCGCCCGTCCTGCGGGATGCGCCGTTCCGCGATGTTCAGGTTGGCCATGATCTTCAGCCGCGCCGTGACGATGTTGATCATGTGCTTGGGCAGCATTCGCTCCGTTCGCAAGATGCCGTCGACGCGAAAGCGCACGCGCAAGCTGTCTGCCTGGGGGTCAAAGTGAATGTCGCTCGCCCGTGTTTGCACTGCTTGCAAAATCAACTGGTTAACCAGCCTGACGATCGGCGAGTCTTTATCCGCAAGCTGCGTCTCGATCGTCGCCTGATCATCGGGCAAATCCTCCATCAGCTCGTCGACAGATTCCTGCAGACTGTAGTAGCGGATAATCGCCCGCTGGATTTCATCGCGAGCAGCGATTGCCTGCTCGATCTGGAACCCTGTGGACATCCGCAGATCGTCAATGGCAAAGTAATCGAGCGGGTCAGCCATCGCCACCATCAGCTTGTTCCCGTCTTTTTTCAACGGAATCACCTGATAGCGTTTGGCCATGGATTCAGTGATGATCGTCGTCAGCGATTGATCAAACTTGAATTTGAACAAGCTGACATGGGGGATGCCCAATTGAAATTCCAGCACTTCGATGAGCTGGTTTTCGGAAATATACCCTTGCTGCAACAGCACGTCTCCCAGCTTTTGCTTGCTGATCTTTTGTTCTTGCAGGGCTTTGTGCAGCTGTTCATCTGTGATGATTCCACTTTCAACGAGCAAGTCGCCTAGCCGCTTTCGATTCATGTTGTCCTCCTTATGCCCGGATCATTGCGTTCCAGACGCAGCATTTGGGTCCGTCATGAAGTCTGCAGGCGGCTGTGCGCTGTTTCGTTGAGCCGTTTGTGCTGCAGACGCCACATTCGGATCGTCGACAAAAATGTTGTCCAGCGTCTCCGTGATATCTGCCGGCTTGCCCCGACCGTTTCCGGCCAGTCCGGCATTTCTGTTCTGCAATTGTTCCGGCGTTCCGATCACCACCTGTTTGGGAATCGGCCGGTAGTAATCCGAGGAAATACGCTGCTCTTCCCCAGTCAGCCCGCCCGCTTTGGCTTCGGTGATGCGAACGACTGTAGCCAGAATGCCTTCCGTACCGTGTTGGGTTTCTTTTTGCTCGTAGCTCGGGAGTTTCCGGTTGATGGTGACAACAGTCTCTGGCTTGAAGGTTTCCACTTTCTCGACTTTGATAAGGCTTTGCTGCTTGTCTTCAGCGCTTCCGTACAAGCGAATGACCAGCTGGTTGTTGTCGACGCGAGCTTCGATGTAGACAGGATGGCGAAAGTGATTTGCGACTTGCAAGTCGAGCTTGCCATCCCAAACGGCTGCATCCAGCCCGGGAGAAGTATACGGCTGTGGCTGCAAATGGGGGTGTCGTTCGCGAATCTCGAGGTTTGCCCGCAGAGCCGCCAGGTACAATGCAGAGGCGGATTGGCCGATTCCGAATTGAATTCCGCCTGCTTCGTACAGTGGATGGATATCCGGCAAGGTTATGTACGTTTCTCCTGTTAAAAAGGGGCCGGCTTCCCGGGTGAACGAAAAGATTTGATCGCGATCAATCAGTTTGCCGTTAAGCCGGGCAGCGACAGCGGCAATATTTTTTCGGGCGGTAGAAAATCCGTCGGGCAATGGACTGCTTGCTTCCGCCAGCACAGTCGTAATGTCTTCCAGTGCTTCGCTTGTTACCTGCGGATTCGTCTCCCGCACCGCCAAGGCGACATGCCGCTCCGGCTGTAGTGAGCCAAGCGCCAATTCAATCCGCTTGAGCGATTCCTCTACGGACAGATTGCGTCCGGTTTGATGCGGAGTGAACTCAACCTTGCCGTCTTTGACGACGAGCTGCGCATTGGATGGCTGCCGGTCCAGTTCCGCTTTGATCTGGTCGAGCAGCGCAACGGCTGCCTTTTGCTGCCAATGAACCTGCAAGCTGACATTGGCCTCGCTCGCTTCTCCCCGCCACTCATTCAACCAGCTGCGCCAGCCTTGCTTCTGCCGGGATTGGGTGACGAGGGCACTGTATGTCGCTTCCAGATCATAGGTCAATCCCAGTTGCTCGGGAGTCAACGTCCATGACTTTTCCCCGTATTGCAGTTGCAACGATCTGTCTTTGGCCGCTTTCACGAGTAGTTCCACTCGCGGTTTGACCTGTGCATACTCAAGTCCGCCAAGCGAGAGACCGGCCAGGCGGATATCCGCCGGCAGTCGCTTCGGGGCAAATACAGCTTCCAGCGGGGTGACCAGCAAACCCGTCACACCTACCGAAAGCATGACGACGATGATGTAGATGATTGGCAGTAACGATTTTTCCGTTATGCCTGGACGATCTTGTTTCAAGCTTCTTCACCTGACTTTTTTCGTCGATAGAATCGAGACGGTTCCAACTTCCCATCGACAATGTACGCTTCGGCTGTCGCAAAAGCGAGACCAGCCTGATCGATTACAATTTGGTAAAATCACCTGTTTCGACCAATTCTTCCAATTCAAGCAAGGCTGCGGTCGGCTGCTGGCGTTGCAGATGCCTCGATGGTCCGTCAGTCACAGTCATTTCAGGCAATTCCTCCATGTACAGCACGACAGGCGAACTTTCCGATTCCGAGGAGATGGGTGTTGTCCGCTTGGCCCGAGTCTGCTGATCATCGTCCAGCAGCGATGATAAATCCGATAACAGCAGCTCGTCGTCAACACTTCGCTCGCCATAATACCCTTGCACTCCCGCTTCGCCGCCTACTCCCATCACTTGCTCGACGGATCTGCCGAGAAAAACGTCCTCATCCGCGGATGGCGGCAGCTCTACGTTGGTTGGCTCAGCTGCTTCGCCCTGCACAGGCTCAAGCGGTACTACTGTTGAGATCGGCGTTGGCACAGCCGGAGCTTGAGATAATAGCTCCAATACCATTTCATCAATCGCTGTCTGTTCATCCAGCGAATAAGCCGGGTGTGATGCTGCAGATTGGCTTTCTGCTGCTGCCTTGTCCATCCGGACTGAATCGTACAGGAGAGCGGACTCGCCCATTTGTGTATCTGATTCGGTTGAAAAAAAAGGGGTTGCAGCGTCTAGCCTTGGAACCGCTGGCAATGGTACAATATCGCTTGGCCCAGCCAGGTTCTCCTCGTGACCCATTGCCGCCTTCCGCTTCCCTTGGCGAATCCGCCGTACGATTGCCAGTCCGAGGGCGAGCAGTACCGCACTTAGTCCCAGCGTGGCTGGCAAATATCCGGCAAGTTCCCCGACGACATAATAAAGTACGGTAGTCGCTACAGCCGATAGCAGCATCCGCGTTTGGAACTTTTCATCGGCGGCGACAAACAGGCGTCTGCTCAACAAAGCGATACTGCCGCTAACCAAAAGTGCCAATACGATTTTGAACACTTCGAAATCCTCCTTGGCATTTCGACAAAATTTTTCATATTTCTACACATTTCGTCAAAATTTACCGCTCCTCATTATTCGCGCTTTCTGCGGCAAATCCTTCAGAGAAAAATTTGGTAAGTTTTCTCTTTGCATTTATTTCTTATCATAATACAATAGTCCTATATTGTGAACCTCTCTATGTGTGAATTATAGTTCAAATTTACCAAAAACTCGGAGTTGATTGGAATGGGGCAATTCTTGCGCACGGAACGCGGCTCGTCCTTGATTGAAGTTATTGTTGCCCTGACCGTCTTATCTGTGATCTCCCTCTCCTTTATGCACTATTTTTATCAAGCGGAGCAGTCCATCCAGGTGTCAGACCGGAAGCTGATTGCAGCCAATCTGGCAAGGCAAGAGGCGGAAAAGTGGAAGCAGTTCAGCTTTCACTCTCTCTATCGCAACCTGCCCGCTGATTCGTCAGCGTTGACCCTGTTTGATCAGACGTATGACGTGCAAACCAATCCGGAAACGATACGGCCAAAGCAGCCCAATGAATTGGCCGTCATCAATGGAACGACCTACCACACCATTGTCAGCGTGATTGGACCGGATGATCCCGCCTACCTCGGCCTGCTCCTCAAGGCCGACGTAACGGTTTTCTGGCATTACGATTCAGCGGAGGCTTTTCAAACGGCAGCTGACAAGACCCGCATCTCGTCAACAGTGGAAACGTACATAACCAGGGAGGATCTCCGGCGATGAAGTGGAGAAATGAACAAGGGCTGACGTTGGTTGAATTGCTGGCTGGCCTGCTGCTATTCAGTCTCGTTGCCACGATGCTGTACGGCGTGCTCTTTTCCGGCTATTCGCTCAAGGCGAAAGTGTCTAGCCAGGCCACGATCCAGAGTCAAGCTGACGCATTGGTCAACACGCTGCTGACGTCCTTGCAGAATTCTTATGGCGTCAGCGACGTCACCAGCTATATGACAGCAACTAAAGGGATGTCTGTCGGCGGTTTGACCAAGCAGGCAGACATCGCATCACCCCTGCCGATCAGCGCACTCTGGACGACTCAGCGCGAATATCCCGGAACGCCCCAGCAGCGGTGGGTCAACTACCTGTACCAGATCGTTCCGGCAGATGATTCCGCCGGGGACGCTTCCCCTGCCCTGCACAAGCATTACAAACTGGTCAGACAGACGTTTACGGTCCCAAGCACGCAAGCGTATTTGCCGTTTACGGAGACGTCGTACTTTAAATCCGGCGGTCAAGCGCCTGACGCTGATTCGACGATCCAACTCAATGACCCCCGGTTCCCTTTGCTCAACGAATCTGATCCGGGAACGTCGGAGAAGCCGCTCACGTCCGCATTGCTCGCCGACTACAGCAGCAATTACGACGGTTCCATTGAGTTCATCCTCACCCTGTGCGAATACGATCCAAAAACACAACAGGAATCGCCTGCCTATCAATTTCAAAGCAGAGTTCATGTCGATTGAGCGAAAGGAGTCCCCCATGTCAAAGCTTCGTGAAGAAAATGGCTACGCCGCTTTGATCGCGATCCTGGTAATCCTGCTCTTGACGATCCTCGGTACGAACCTGCTGCAGGTGACGATGAGCAGTCTGACACAGATCCGTAAGACAGAAGCCCGCGGCGAATCGCAATACTACGCCCGGATGGGAATGGAAGAAGCATTGGCGCGCCTGACGAAAGCGATCGAGGAAATCAATGCCCAGCTTACCGATCAGGACATCAGCAGCAAGGACATTTATCAAGGGGTCTACCAGACCGTGTTCAACCGGCATTTGCCAGTCGGTTTTGCAAAGTCCTATACTTCCAGAGACAGCAAGGGAGCCTATCAGATCAAGCTGCGCCGTGAAGTGCTTCGGCCAACGAGCGAGGCCGATCTCAACAATCCGAACTCGCCGATCGTCGAGAAGTTTACGTTTACGGTAGTTGGCACGGCCGATGCGGCAATGGGTAGAGAATCTACGACGATGCAGAGCGAAATCTACGTCAATTCGCTGCCGGAAGAGTTCCATTACGTCTTGTCCACTCCCGCCGACCCGAGTGAACAATGCCGGAACGATTCCGCACGATGCAACGGTCGGATCAGCTTGAACGGAGCTCCCTACATAGACGGCGATGTGTATTCCAATGTGTTTAAGATGTCTGATGTAGCCCACTACTTTGTCGATACGAATGGCGACGGGAAACCGAAAGAAATCGATCAATCCACCTCCTTTCCGGCCATCATCGGGCAGATGGGCGGACCTTTCCTGAAGTCAGGCCAGCATCTGTATCGCAACGACGTCCCCTTTTCTCCGGAGGTGAAGATGGTCAATACGCCATGGTATCAGTCGTTTGCGATCCCGCCAACGTTAAACCTGAACAACACGCCGACGTTTGACAATATCAAAAAAATCAGCGCAGTGGTTGACGGTCAACTCCGACAGTTGCCGCCATTCCACGAATCGTTGACGGACGAAGACGTGTATACCGCGTCAGAGATGCTCACACCTACCGATCCGACCGGGCATCAGAGCAAGAAAGGCGTAAGAATTATGCCCGGTGTCGAGCTGCAGGTCAAAGGCGGCAATTTTGTCGTGAATGGCGTACTGTCGATGGACACCGCAGCCAATCAGTCCCCGCCGATCCTTTCGGTGCCGCAAGGGAATCTGATTATCGCCGGCAATACGGCGGACTCCGCTGGCCAGGCCAACAACCAGGCGGCGTATTTGCGCGGGGAGGTGCGGGTAGGACCGAATGGCGAAGACGGGTCTGAGCATTTTATTTTTATCAACGGCAATGCCGTGTTTGAAGATCTGACCTGCAATGAGACGATTTACATCAATGGCGACCTGTACGTCGAAGGATCGTTTCAAATGAACGCCACTGTCTATGTGAAAGGAAATGTCGGGTTTACGGAGGAAGCGACGAAGCAAGAGTTGAATAACGGAACGCTCGTCCTGCTTTCCGGCGGGCAAATTGAATTTTACAACATCAGTCCTAGCAACATCCAGAAGCAGATCAATGCGTTTCTTTACAGCGACTCCCCCGAGGGCATCACGCTCTACGGCGTCGGCTCCAACCTGAAAATCGTCGGCGGGATTCACGCCAGGAAAATTGAACTGAATGCTGTCCGGCGCGATCTTGAACTTCGCAACAATGCGATTCAATTCGGCACCGACGGCAAAATCGTCTTCGCAGACACGGAGCGCTCCAACCCGACGCAATCGCGGCTGGTAATTGCATTCAACAATCAGCTGTTTGAGCATCCGCCACCGGGCATTCCGATTATTCACAGGCTGAAATACAAAATTAGCTCGTTTGTGACTCTTACTCAGTAGTCGCAGGTGGAAGCATCTTGTTAAAAGTGATTTCAACCGGAATCATTGAATATCCGGCTGCGCTTATGTTCAATAGCAGTGGCATGCAGCAAGCCCCTCAGGTCCGTCCCGAGGGGCTTGCATCGTTTTTGGGCGCTAGTATTTCTTCAAATTCGGTACAACCTTGTACGTTACGTCGTCCCACCACGTCGTCTCTTCGTTGGAAACTCCCGGCGAATCGGAATTCCAGCGGTTGTAGTTATCTGTTATCCGCAGTCCGACGCGCCACTCCTCATTGGGGGATGTGATGACGATCTGTTTCGATTTCAGCGGTCGCCAGTCGCTATCGCTAATCTGCGGCTTGGCGGCTGTGTTCGCCTTGATAATGGCGTATTCGATCTGGACGACATCCCAATCCCAATCGACCTCGTCGTCCAGTGAGCCGTTTTCGTTACGGTCAAACAAGCTGCCCATTTTCAGCTTCTGTTTAGGTGAAGGCTTCGCCAGATCGGATGTGAAGTAGAAGGACGTCCGTTCATCTTTGACCAGTGAAATCGTAATCGGCTGATTCGATACGTATTGCCGCCTCGCAGGATCGTACTGAGCATTGACCAGTGGTTTGGATACGGCCAGCCTGAAACCTGGATCGACCATGAACACATCGGCTTTCATCTGAGTTTCCGTCTGTTTCGTGTGGCTCACGCCGTTCTCATCAACCGTAACGTGCTCTTCCACAAGCAGGATGGCAACCTGGTAATACCCAGGCTGATTGCCCGCATCAGCAGTCGCTTTGTATTCATCATCGCCGACTGACTTCAAATCGCCGGATGCTTTGACAATCGTGAAGTCGTAGTTGCTGTCCGCTTGTTTGATCACGTATTTGACGCCGACGAGATTTTTCCCTGCCCTACTGACCCTGAGGTCGAGGTGCACCACCCCTTCATTCCCTTTCGGCTGGACGATAAATTTCTCGTTATAGGAAATTTTAATTTTTTTGAACGTGAGCGATTGATCGTTTGCATTTTGCTGATACCCGATCGTTGTCACATTTTTTTTGCTGATGACGATGCGGTTGCCGGTATAAGGCATTGGATTCTCATCAATCGTATACGTTTGAGCCACTCCTGCCGGGAACGTCAATTCCACGTAGACAGGCTGGTTAAACCATTGATCCGTATTCGCTACCGGATTGCCGCCCGTCGGGGTAAGGTACACTTTAAATTGTGTCATCTTTTCCACAACATTCACCAAACATGTTGCGGTGTAACCCCCATCTGCTGTCTTCACCGTAATTGTCGCTGTCCCCGGTGCCACTGCCGTCACGTTGCCATTGCCGTCAACCGTCGCCACACCCGGATTGCTCGACGTCCAGGTGACCGACTTGTTTGTCGCATTTGCCGGCAAGACCGTTGCGATCAACTGCTCGGCTGTACCGACAGGCAGCTCCAGTTTTGTCTTATTCAGGCTCACTCCGGTCACCGCGACATTGCCGCCGC
>CAMIVR010000021.1 GCA_946402065.1 uncultured Brevibacillus sp.
ATTCTCATCATAATTCATCCGTTTACGGAAAATCTATGGTTGGGAGGTTTTTTACTTGCGAATCACACTATTTGTACTCGTGCTGTTCCTCTTGTTGTCAGGATGCAACCAGCAGTCGACCAAGCAGTCCGGAAATCAGCAATCCGGCAAGCAATCTACCCAGCAATCCGGCAAACAAACGAATCAACAACCTCAGCAGTCGAAGGCCCAGACAGCCGGAACCGATGCCAAGTGCGAACAGACACCGGTCCGCAACTTCCAGGCGGAAAAGCATGTGCAAGCCCTTGCAAAGCAGGTAGCCGGGATTGACAGAGCTGTCGCTGTCCAAATTGACAATGAGCTGGACGTGGGGATTGAAATGAGCAACCTGAATCGCTTCAAATTCAAATCGATTCACAAAGAAGTGGCGGAAAAGTTAAAGGCGGCCTATCCAAACACCAAAATCCACGTCACCTCTGACAAGAAGCTGATCAGTGAGCTGGAGAAGCTAAACCGCACGCCTTGGTCGACAAAACACGATGAAGCCTGCAAGCAGAAAAAGCAGATTAAGAAAATCGAAAAGGACATGAAGGGCTAAGCCGCAGCTTGGTGCCTTCCCTTCCCGTCTCCCTGGAGAGACGGGTTTTTATTGTTTCACGATGCTTTAATGTCAACTGATACATTGTCAGTAGCAAATGCAAAAAAACCCTCCAGCCCAGAAAATCTGAACGGAGGGTTTGGCAGCTGCTGTATCGTTTTTTACAATGCTTCGATCGCTTCAACGAGAAGCTTGTTGACCATCGGCGGGTTGGCTTTCCCTTTGGTTTGCTTCATAACTTGGCCGACGAGGAAGCCGACTGCTTGCTTTTTGCCGGCTTTGTAGTCTTCTACCGACTGCGGATTGGCTGCGACGACCTCATCGACAATCCGTTTCAGCTCGCCTTCGTCGCTGATTTGCACAAGTCCTTGCTCTTCGACGATTTGGCCTGGCGCTTTGCCTGTTTCAACCATCTCTTTGAAGACTGTTTTGGCGATTTTCGAGGAGATCGTGCCTTTTTCAATCAGCTGAATCATTTCGCCCAGACCTTGCGGCGTAATTTTCACATCGGCAAGCTCCATGTTGTTTGCGTTCAGATAGCCGAACAGATCGACCATCAGCCAGTTGGCTACGCTTTTTGGATCGGCTCCCGACTGTACGGCAGCGTCAAAAAAGTCAGCCGACTCTTTGGTCATGGTCAGGACGCCGGCATCGACACTGGACAGCCCGTACTGATTGATATAGCGTGCCTGTCTCGCGTCTGGCAGCTCGGGAATCGTCGCCTTGACGGCTTCGATCCACTCTTCGGAGATTTGCATCCGCACCAGATCGGGGTCGGGGAAGTAGCGATAGTCGTGGGCTTCTTCCTTGGAGCGCATGGAAACCGTCTTCTTGTTCGCTTCATCCCAGCGTCTCGTCTCCTGCATCACTTTGCCGCCGGATGTGACCACTTCGATCTGGCGCTGGACCTCGTACTCCAGCCCGACCTGGACGTTGCGGAACGAGTTCATGTTTTTCAATTCCGTTTTGGTCCCGAACTCTTTTTGACCATATGGACGAATGGAGACGTTGGCATCGCAGCGCAGTGAGCCCTGCTCCATCCGGACATCGGACACGCCTGTGTACTGAATGATCGCTTTGAGCTTTTCCAAATACGCCTTCGCCTCTTCCGGCGTCCGGATATCCGGTTCGGAGACGATCTCGACGAGCGGCACGCCGACGCGGTTGAAGTCAACCAATGACCCGCCGCCGTATTCGGTATGGGTCAGCTTGCCGGCATCCTCTTCCAGATGCAGGCGGGTAATGCCGATCCGCTTCTTCTCGCCGTTGACTTCAATGTCAATCCAGCCGTCATAGCCGATCGGCTGGTCGTATTGGGAGATTTGGTACGCTTTGGGCGAATCCGGGTAAAAGTAGTTTTTGCGGTCAAATTTGGTTTCGCGGGAAATTTTGCAGTTCAGCGCCAAAGCAGCCTTCATGGCAAATTCAACCGCCTGCTTGTTCGTCACCGGCAGCACGCCAGGGTGACCGAGACAGATCGGACATGTATGTGTGTTCGGCGGCGCGCCAAATTCAGTGGGACAGCCGCAGAAGATTTTACTGTTCGTCGAAAGCTCGGCGTGGACCTCCAGGCCGATTACGGTTTCAAACTGGCTCATTTCTCTTACCCCCTCACCAGTTCCGGTTTGCGTGTATGGTGGCTCGTCGCCTGTTCAAAAGCATGGGCCACACGCAGGATGGTGGACTCGTCAAACGTCCTGCCGACGATTTGCATTCCGATCGGCATGCCGTTTTGCGCAATGCCGCACGGGATGCTGATCGCTGGCAGACCGGCCAGGTTAACCGGCACGGTACAAATATCCTCCAGGTACATTTTCACCGGATCATCGATGTTTTCGCCGATTTTAAAGGCAGTCGACGGTGTCGTCGGATGCAGGATGACGTCAAAAGCGTTAAATACATCGACGAAGTCGCGAATGATCAAGGTGCGCACCTGTTGCGCCTTTTTGTAATACGCGTCGTAGTAGCCGGACGAGAGCGCATATGTACCGAGCATAATCCGCCGCTTTACTTCCGGACCGAAGCCCTGGCTGCGAGATTCCTTGTACATTTCAATCAGGTTGTCCGCATTGTCGGCACGCACGCCGTAGCGCACTCCGTCAAAGCGGGCGAGGTTGGACGACGCCTCTGAAGAAGAGAGCAAGTAGTACGCCGGTACTGCGTATTCCGTATGCGGCATCGATACTTCCGCCCATGTCGCGCCCATGCTCTCCAGCTGCTTCAGTGCAGCCAGCACCGCGTCGCGAACTTCCGGGTCAATGCCTTCGCCGATCAGCTCTTTCGGCACGCCGATGCGCAGCCCTTTGACATCGCCCGTCAACGCCGACAGGTAATCCGGCACGTCTACATTCGCCGAGGTCGAATCGTACGGGTCATATCCGGCAATCGCCTGCAGTACGTACGCGGAATCTTCCACGTTTTTCGTAATCGGGCCGATCTGGTCGAGCGATGACGCAAACGCTACCAGACCAAAGCGGGAGACGCGGCCATAGGTCGGCTTCAAGCCAACGACGCCACAGAACGCCGCCGGTTGGCGAATGGAACCGCCCGTATCCGAGCCCAGCGTGAAGAAGAACTGGCGAGCAGCCATCGCTGCCGCAGAACCACCGCTGGAGCCGCCGGGAACGTACCCCGGATTCCACGGGTTTCTCGTCGCGAAAAAGCCGGAATTCTCATTCGATCCGCCCATGGCGAACTCGTCCATGTTGCATTTGCCGACGATGACCGCATCGGCTGCTTTCAGCTTTTTGCTGACGGTTGCATCGTAGATCGGATCGTAATTGGCGAGAAATTTACTGGCGCACGTCGTCCGGATTCCCTCCGTAACGATATTGTCTTTTACTCCGACGGGCAAACCAAACAAAAGGCCAAGCTCCTCCCCCTGTTTGGTCAGACGCTCGTCCAATTGTTTTGCCTGTTTGCGGGCATTTTCTTCATCAACGGTAATAATCGCCTTGACTGCTTCGTCCGTCTGGCTAATCTGGGCGAGCGAAGCATCCACCAGGTCGCTGACGGATATCGTTTTATCGCGCAAATCGCGATGAATTTCAGCTAATCTCTTGTCAAACAAAGACACTCTCGGTTCCTCCTTCCCTTATTCAAACACGGCCGGCACTTTGATTTGTCCATCTTCTTGATCCGGAGCGTTTTTCAGCGCCACTTCGCGTGGGAGAGAAGGACGATTGACATCTTCGCGCATGACATTTTTCACATCGGTCGCATGGCTGGTCGGCGGTACGTCGGATGTATCCAGCTCGTTCAGCTTGTTGGCAAACTGCAGGATTGCGTTCAAGTCTTTTGTATACCCCTGCGCTTCCTCTTCGGTAAGCTGCAAACGGGCCAGATTGGCCACGTGTTCTACTTGTTCTCTCGTAATTTCACTCACTCTCTATCCACCTCCGAAACTTACCCACATAAGATTGATCATACTTGATATCATTTCGACTCGTCAATTTCTGCGAGGATTTGTCCCATCAACACAGCTTTTCCTTCACACAACTGCGGAGCCCAGTTGATTTGATTATTTTCAAACAGCAAAATCACCGTCGAACCGAATTCAAACCAGCCCAATTCCTCGCCCTTCCGATACTCGGGCGATCCCGCAATCGGCTCAATCACACAGCGGCCGCGTTTCACATTGGTCGTGGCCGTATTGTAGACTACCTTGACGCTGCCGACAAAAAGCGCTCCGACCTTGACCACAGCAACACATCCCGCTGCCTTTGATTCGATATAAGTAATCAGCCGCTCATTGCGGGCAAACAGCCCCTCGACGTGTTCGACGCCGATCTTGTTTACCGGATAGAGTCTGCCTGGCAAGTACGTGTACTTGGACAGCTTGCCGTCTACAGGCAAGTGAATCCGGTGATAGTCGCGCGGACTCAAGTAAATCGTAATAAATTTTCCGCCGTAAAAACGCTGAGCCACCTCTGGTGTATCGCCCAGCAATTCTTGCACGCTGTACAGCTTTCCTTTTGCCTGAATTAACGTACCTTGTCGTATATCCCCGAGCTGCGAAACCGTTCCGTCAACAGGGCTGACGATGACCCGCTCGCCCTCGGCAATCGGCCGGGCCCCCGCCTTGAGGCGCCGTGCAAAAAACTCCTTGAGTGAACGATAGTCTCGAACAGGCTTCTCGACAGCCGAAACATCGATATGATAATGGCGGATATAGTGATTGACCGCTAAACGGCTGAAGCGAGAGGCGGTGATTTTGCCCATCGTACGCGACAGCGAGTTGTGCGGCAGGCGAAGAATCAATCCTGGCAGTAAGCTTTTACGCATAATGCAACTCCTTTTACTACCGTCAGTCGGTGTTTACTTGATCACACACGTTCAAAAACCATTTATGTACTACTCTAACACTAACAGGTATTTGGAGCAATTCGGTAAAGAAAATTATACATGCAAACAAATTTGGCAATGCTGCAAAAATTTTTATTTTTTTTGCAGGGGAAAGCCGCCTCTCCCTTTTAGTGTGCTAGAGCAGGAACAAAAATAGACCGAGGGACACGGCGGAGAACAAAAAGCTGACCAAATAAAGCATAATGACTGTTTGCCTGGCCGAAAAGCCTTTGGACAGCAAGCGATGGTGGACATGGCGGCGATCGGCCTGGTACATCGGCTTCCCGGCGAGCAGCCGGCTCACCATCACCTGCAGCGTATCGATGACTGGCAGTCCCAATGCGAGTACGGTGACGACCAGCGAGATCAAGGTCGCGCCCTTCATCGCTCCCTCCAACGCCAAAATCGACAGTGCGAAGCCGAGCAGCATACTGCCGGCATCACCCATGAACAACTGCGCCGGGTAAAAGTTAAAGCGCAAAAAGGCCAGTGTGGCGCCAACGATAATCACGGCAAGATGTGCCGTCAGACCATGCCCCTTGGCAACCGCGATGAAAAACAGCGTAGTCGCGGCAATCGTGCTGACACCGCCAGCCAAGCCGTCGACCCCGTCGAGAAAATTAACCATGTTGATAAATCCGAGAATCCAGAGAATCGTCGCCAAAAAGGACAGCCAGAGCGGAAAAACGAAGATCTCCCCGGATTCGCTGCCAAACCAGGACAGACTCATCCCGCGAAAGCGGATATCCATCAGAAACGCAAACACTGCCACGAAAATTTGCACCACCAGCTTCGGTGAAACCGGGAACTCTTTGCGCCGGGCCTTGAACCAGTCGTCAAACGTCCCTACTGCAATCAGCATCAATCCGCCCACGACGAGAACGACAACGAGCGGCTTGACCCCCGCAAGCAGCAAGGAAATAAGCGCAATCCCGCTAAACATGGCGAGGCCGCCCGACAATGGCATCGGCTTCTCGTGCGCCTTGCGCCCGATTGGCATATCGACGAGGCGAATTTTCCACGCTACGCGCTTCGCCAGCGGAATCAGCAAATAGACCAAAAAAAATGCGGACAGAAAAGGTACGAGGTATTTGAGCATTCGGATGACACCTGCCTGTTTACCAGCCTGCCATTAGTTTGGTCTATATGGGGGAATTTCAATACATAAAGAACCCAATCGGCATTTTCCATACGCTTTGCCAATTGGGTCCTCACAAAGTACTTTTTCCTGAATAAGAGAAGGTTGCTGATAAACAAATAGCAATTATCTCAACTGTTTTTCAATCTTTTTTCTCTTACCCATTTTGTCCAATATTCTTTTTCACTTTTCTCTGAAGCTTCGATAAGCCCTAAACAATATTCACAGATTTGATAAGATTCGTTTTGGGTTAAGTCTGGACAAAACCTTCCAGACAGCTGTTCAATCTCACCAGGACTAACTTCTCTTAAACAGTGGTCGCAGCGTGTTGATAGCAAGCGATTCTCTCCTTTTTAAGCAATACGTTAAAGTTTTTTGTAAGGTACGACAGACTTCCTTCCCATACTATCTTCTAATAAATTTCGCTCCTGCAGGTATTCATCATAATGCTGTTCCCATCTCTGCAGATCAGCTTCAGTTGTTTACTTCTCCATACGAAAAAAGCTACCCTCCCGCATCATGTGCAAGAGAGTAGCCTTGGGAATATGTGTATGATCGACCCGCTCCGGGCGTTACAGCTTACAGTAATTCAGATACAGCTTTTGCTTGCGTGAAGAGCAGCAGGTAGTCAGGTCCGCCCGCTTTGGAGTCAGTACCGGACATGTTGAATCCGCCGAATGGGTGAACTCCCACGAGTGCCCCCGTACATTTGCGGTTGAAGTAGAGGTTGCCTACATGGAACTCGGCGCGAGCTTTTTCCAGGTGAGCGCGGTTGCGGCTGAATACAGAGCCAGTCAGGCCGTATTCCGTGTTGTTGCCGATCTCGAGCGCATGGTCAAAGTCTTTTGCTTTCGTGAAAGCAACGACCGGTCCAAAGATTTCTTCTTGCATGATGCGCGCTTCCGGATCTACATCTGCAAACACAGTCGGTTTAATGAAGTATCCTGTTTCAGGACCTTTTTCTCCGCCTGCGAGCAGTTTGCCCTCTTGTTTACCGATTTCGATGTACTCGAGGATTTTGTTGTACGCTTTTTCGTCAACGACAGGACCCGTATAGAATTCCGGATTGACGACGTCGCCTACCGTCAGCTGTTTCGTCAATTCGGTTACGCGGCTTACCACTTGATCGTATACATCCTGATGAACGATGGCGCGCGAGCAAGCCGAGCATTTTTGACCGGAGAAACCGAAAGCAGAGTTGACGATTGCTTGTGCTGCTGCTTCCAGATCGCAGTCGTTATCGACGATGATGGAGTCTTTACCGCCCATTTCAGCTACGAGACGCTTGATCCATTTTTGGCCTTTGCGCGGTTTGGCTGCCAATTCGTTGATGCGCAGACCAACGTCGCGGGAGCCGGTAAAGCTGATAAAGCGAGTCAACGGATGCTCGACAAGGTAATCGCCAATCGCTCCGCCGCTGCCTGGCAGGAAGTTGACAACACCGTCCGGAACGCCTGCATCTTTAAGGATTTCCATGAATTTCGCAGCGATAACCGGAGTTGTCGATGCTGGCTTCAATACGACTGTGTTGCCTGCAACAAGCGCTGCAGTCGTCATACCGACCATGATCGCCAGCGGGAAGTTCCACGGCGGAATGACAATCCCTACACCTAGCGGCACGTAGTACAGCTCGTTGTCTTCGCCCTCGATCCGGGTCAGTTCATGACGCTGGTCGAGTTTGTCCATTTGACGGGCGTAGTATTCCATGAAGTCGATTGCTTCTGCTGTGTCAGCATCTGCTTCCGGCCAGCTTTTGCCCGCCTCTTTCGTGAGCCAGGCGGAGAACTCATGCTTGCGGCGGCGCATGATAGCAGCAGCTTTGTAAAGATAGCGGGAACGCTCGACACCTGGAACAGCTTTCCACGATTCGAACGTTTTGGCAGCTACCTGAATCGCTTTTTCAGCGAGGGCTTCATCGGCTTGGGAAACAATACCAACGACCTGCTCTTTATTGGAAGGATTGATTGACTTCGATTTTTTGTCTGTCTTGATGTGCTCGCCACCGATGATCAGATCGTATTCGCGTCCAAGCTCGCTCTCAACCTTGTTGAGGGCTTCTTGATACGCTTGCTTATTTTCTGGCAGTCGAAAATTAGTAAACGGTTCGTTTTTGAATTCCAATTGCACGTGCATTCGCCTCCTACATCATTCTTTATCCACGCTCAAATTTTAATGCAAGTATTATGCCAAAAATTCCACTCGTTATATTCTATGCGTTTCCCTTTGATTCCACTCATAAAAAATCCCGCAACAAGCATGCTCTCCCAACGCATATGTCACCAGCGGCACAATGCTCAGGCGGTGCGGCAGACAAAAACAAAAGAACCACTGGACAAAAGTGCGCAATAACCTGCACAGATCTAAACACTTTTGTTCAAATGGTTCTTTTCACTTATTTGCGATAGATGTGCATATACGGCTCGCCTTCAGTAGGCCGTACGTAAATCGCCAGCGGTTGGTTGATCGTCTGAACATAGAGATTGACGTGAATCTTTTTGTCAATCAACTGGTTGACCAAGCCGGCAACATATTGGGTAAATTGCAATACTTCTGTTCGCGAGTCGTATTCGGCCGACGCCGTGATGGTCAGCTCAGTCAACTCTCCGCCCATAAACCTGCCGATTCCCGTCACGTAAATATAATCGCGGAAAAACTGCTGCGTCCCTTTTTTCAGCTTGTCATACTGCAGCGAAATTTGCGGATACGCCGCTTCTGCTTCCTTGCTCGGGAACAGATAGTATTCCTCGTCGATCGGCTGCCATTTGGAGACCGTACTCTCGCCTGCATTGACCGTACCGGCGAGAATAAAGCTGCCCGGGACGAGCGATGAATTTTTCGCCGGCACCTGATACAGCGCGATAACCATCGGGACTTGCGGATTGTCGGCGCGCACCTGCTGAACGATTTTGGCCGCCAACTGCTGGCCTTTCGCCCGCAGCTCGTCTTTTTTGTACTCTTTGTCGACACCGGCGGCATCCTGATAGTACGGGGACAAGGTAAGACCCAGGACCATCCCGGCGAGCTGCTGCTTTTCCTTGTCGAGGTAATCGTGCTCCAGCACGTGGATCAACATGCGCGGCCCTTTGTCGACATTGAGCCCCTGCGGGTTGTCTTTGGCCCTGGACAGCCATGCGCTTACCTGGTTTTTTTTCAACCGCTGGCCTTCCTGAAACAGATACTGCTTCGTGGAAAAGGTTTCCCTCGCCACTTCCATCAAGCCTAACTCCAAATGGTTAAAGTCGACGCGGTAATCCGAGCTGGCCAGCATGCCCCTCGTCTGATTCGGTTCATACGGAGTGGCACTGGCGTAATAATCCTCGGAAGCCTCTACAATTGGCGAGATTGTAGGTTTGGCGGGCTCTGGGGTCTGATCTTTGTTCCCCGGCAAAAGCGAGCAGCCCGGCGCCAACAGGACGGCTGCCACGATCAGACAGTACAGCACCAACCGATACCTCGATGCTTGCATAGCTCATAACTCCTTTATAATTCCAGCCAACCTCTTCATTCCCATTTAAGCCAGCTATCATTCAGTAATGTGTAAATAAATGCAGATTCGCCGATGCCTACCAGTCGGTGCTCGCCCGTTCCTTCGCTGATCACGACCATTTGTTCAGGCGTCTGCAGCGGAACCTTGCTCCACTTGGCGCCTTTTCTCTCCCAAATCCCTTGATTCGTGGAAATGAACAAATTGCCGCTCTGCTGCTCAATGGCCAAGGAGAAGACATGGTCGACGGACGGCAGCTCTTCCTTGACCCATTTCCCTTGCTCGTTAAAATAAAGGCCATTCTGGGCGACGACATACAGCCGCTGCTCCACAGGGCTGTAATCCATATCGTACACCTCCTGGTCGATCAACTGCCACTGTTGCCAGTGTTCCCCTTCATCGAGCGATTGGTAAACACCTAACCCGGTGACAAATGCATACAACGTATATGTGCCATGAACGTCGGCGCCGATCAAGCAGCGGATATCCGCGCCCTCTGGCAAGCCTTCGCCGCTGTCTTGCCAAGTCTGGCCGCCATCTGTGGATCGCTTGTGGACCCCCACTCCCCCGAGAAAGATCTGATTGGGATTGTCGGGGCGAATCGCCCAGCCGGTAATATCGTCTTTGGCCAGCTCGGGCGACAGCAAGCCCCACAGGCCTTTTTCCGCGGAGACATACAGTCCGTTATGCGTTCCCACCCAGACCTGCTTGGCTCCGCCAGGCATCCCGACGTTGTGGACCAGTTCGCCTTTTTGCAGCACATCCCGATACAGCAGATCGCCCTGGATGTTGGCCGCAGCGACAGGCGGCTTGAGATAGGGGCCTTTTTGCTTGGGTCCCAATTGTTGTTGACACCCTGACAACAGCACCAGCAGCAAGGACAGCGTGACAGCCGCCCACTTTTCTTCTACACTCTTCACATTCTCTCACATC
Source organism: uncultured Brevibacillus sp. (assembly GCA_946402065.1). GTDB lineage: Bacteria > Bacillota > Bacilli > Brevibacillales > Brevibacillaceae > Brevibacillus_D. The sequence goes on from CAMIVR010000021.1 coordinate 10,477, forward strand.
CTTACCGTAATCACGCGCTGCTCTTACGGCGACACCTCTGCCAACAGGGCCAAAAACCCATTTTCATCCATAACCTCTACGCCCAGCTTTTCCGCTTTCTCCAGCTTGGAGCCGGCTTTGTCGCCTGCGATCACCAGGTCTGTTTTCTTGCTTACGCTGCCCGTCACTTTGCCGCCGAGCATACTGATTTTCTCTTCTGCTTCCTGCCTTGACATGCTGGCCAGCGTCCCGGTCAAGACGACCGTCTTCCCCTGGAACGGCAGATCGCCATCTACTGCTGCCTCTAAACGCACGCCCTTGTAGGTCATGTTTACGCCGGCAGACTTCAAGCGATGGATCAGCTCATGCACCTGCGGCATGGAAAAATAGGTGACGATGCTGTTGGCCATTTTCGGACCGATCTCGTCAATCTGGATGAGTTCGTCTTCCGTAGCGAGCATGATGCGATCCATCTCGCCAAAATGCTCGCTGATCACACGCGCCGCTTTCGCTCCGACCAGGCGGATGCCCAGGCCGAACAGCAGCCGTTCCAGCGAATTTTGCTTGCTTGCCTCAATCGCCGCCAGCATGTTGTCGACGGATTTCTCGCCCATCCGCTCGCGGGAGAGCAAAAGCTCACGCTGTTCATGGAGATAGTAGAGGTCGGCGACACTTTTGAGTATCCCGTCTTGAAACAGCTGGGCGACGACTTTTTCGCCCAATCCGTCAATATTCATCGCCTGCCGGGAGACGAAGTGAATCATGCCTTCCCGAATCAGCGCGGGACAGTCGGGATTAATGCAACGGAGGGCCACCTCTTCATCCAGCCTGACCAGCTCGCTGCCGCATTCAGGGCAATGGGTTGGCATGGAAAAGGGCGTCTCGCTGCCTGTCCGCCGCTCCGGCAGGACGGCGACGATCTCGGGGATAATATCGCCTGCCTTTTTGACGACGACGTGATCGCCCAGGAGCAATCCCTTTTCACGGATAATGTCCTCATTGTGCAGCGAGGCCCGCTTGACCGTCGTGCCGGCCAGACTGACCGGCCGCAGCAAAGCCGTTGGTGTCACTGCACCTGTTCTGCCGACAGTGACCTCGATTCCTTCCAGCACCGTCACCGCCTCTTCAGCCGGAAATTTGTACGCGATCGCCCAACGCGGGCTTTTCGCCGTAAAGCCGAGCTCCTGCTGCTGAGCGTAGCTGTCTACCTTGATGACCATCCCGTCGATTTCATAGGGCAAATCCGGGCGTTTTTCCGTCCAGCTCGAAATAAACGCGACGACGTCATCGATGTTGTCAAAGCAGCGGCGCTCCGGGTTGACCTTCAAGCCGAGCGATTCCAGCAGCTTGAGCCCTTCGCTGTGGGAGTCTACCGATGCTCCCTCCAATTCCTCCAGGCCGTAAATAAAAATATCCAGGGAGCGCGCTGCGGCAATCCGCGAATCAAGCTGGCGCAGTGAGCCTGCTGCGGAATTGCGCGGGTTGGCAAACAGCGCTTCGCCTTGCTCTTCCCGCTCCTTGTTCAGCTTCTCAAATGATCGTTTGGACATGTACGCTTCGCCGCGCGCTTCCAGTGAAAGCGGTTGGCGCAAACGCAGGGGGATGGACCGGATCGTCTTGAGGTTTTGCGTGATGTCCTCGCCTGTCTGGCCATCTCCACGCGTCGACCCCTGGACGAATATGCCGTTTTCGTAGCGCAGCGACACAGCCAGCCCATCGATTTTCAATTCGCAGACGTAGTTGACCCCTTGATTGCCGACGATTTGTCTGACACGCCGGTCAAAATCACGCAAATCCGCTTCATTAAATGCATTACCAAGACTGAGCATCGGCGTTTTGTGCTCTACCTTGACAAAAAAGGGCAACGGAGCCCCGCCGATTCTCTGCGTAGGCGAATCACTCGTCACAAGCTCAGGGTACTGGTTTTCCAACTCCTGCAATTCGCGCATCAGTTGGTCGTACTCCTGGTCGCTAATCGCCGGGTTATCCTCTACGTAATATAGACGGTTATGACGCTCAATTTGTTCACGCAATTCACTGATTTTCACTTCTGCCTGCAACCGATCCATACGATTCCCCCACTTCGCCTACGCTTTTTCAATTGGCGCAAATTTCGCCAGTAATTTTTTAATTCCAACCGGACTGCCGAACGCGATGTCCAGCTCCAGGTCGTCGTTTTGGCCTTTGATGCTGACGATCGTGCCGGCACCCCACTTGGCATGCTTCACTTTTTCTCCAACCTTCCAGTTTATTCCTGCTGCTGCTCCGTGGTGCGGAAGCTTCACCGGCTGTTGCACGACGCCGCGATTGGTTGGGGCCGTCGCGCTTGCCTGACCGAAGCCGGACACACGCGATGAGCTGCCCGCTGAAGATGAGCTGTAAAAGCGCAACTCTCCGCTCGTACGCGTCTGAAACGCCGAGCGGCCGCCAAATCCTCGGGACTGCTCCGCTTCGGCAAGCCCATCCAGCAGGTCGGCGGGAATTTCCTTGATAAAACGGGAGGTCGGATTGTTGTTGGTCCTGCCAAACAGCGTCCGCATCCGGGCGCCCGTCATGTACAGTCGTTCCTCGGCACGAGTAATCCCCACGTAGGCGAGACGCCGTTCCTCTTCCAGCTCGCTGTCGTCGAACTGCGCCCGGCTGTGCGGGAATACCCCTTCCTCCATGCCGACGAGAAAGACGACGGGAAATTCCAGACCTTTGGCGCTGTGCAAGGTCATCAGGACAACCTGCCCCTCTGCGCCCGCTTCTTCAACCGGTTCATCTTCGCCCAGTGTATCAATATCAGCGACCAAAGCCAAATCCGTAAGAAAAGCAAGGAGGCTGCGATCTTCGCTTTTCCGCTCGAATTCCTGCGTGACGGAGAGAAACTCCTCGATATTTTCCAGTCTGGCCGCAGCTTCCAGCGTTTTCTCCTCTTTGAGCGAGTCGCGGTAGCCCGACCTCGCCAGCACTTCTTCGACCAATTCGGTCACAGACAAGTAATCTGCCATCTGCCGGAGATGGTCAATCATTTCGCCGAAAGCGCCGATGGCATTGGTTGTGCGGGATGCCAGCCCCATGTAGCCGACTTCCTGAATCGCGTTGAACATGGTCATTCCGTGCGCCGTGGCATAGGCTAGCACTTTTTCTACCGTCGTGTCGCCGATATTCCGCTTCGGCACGTTGATGATCCTAGTCAAGCTGATGTCGTCATCGGGATTGGAAATCAGGCGCAAGTAAGCGAGAATGTCTTTGATCTCCTTGCGGTCGTAGAATTTCGTACCGCCGACAATCGTGTACGGAATGTTCGACTTGATGAACACTTCCTCCACCACCCGCGACTGGGCGTTGGTCCGGTAGAGCACGGCGAATTTGTCAAAGCTGGCGTACTTCGGCAGGAGCTGTTTGATCGTCTCGACGATGAAGTACGCCTCATCATGCTCGGAGTCCCCTTGGAAGAACGTAATTTTTTCCCCCGTCGGGTTTTCCGTCCAGAGGTTCTTTTCCTTGCGGGCGACGTTTTTGGCGATGACGTGGTTGGCCGCGTTCAAAATCGTCTTCGTCGACCGGTAGTTTTGCTCCAGTTTGAGCACTTTTGTCTCGTGGTAGTCTTTTTCGAAATTCAGGATGATCGAGATGTCTGCTCCCCGCCATTTGTAAATGCTCTGGTCAATATCGCCGACACAGCAGACGTTGCGATACTGGTCACCGAGCATTTTAATCAGCAAATACTGCGCGCGGTTCGTATCCTGATACTCATCGACGTGGATGTAGCGGAATTTCTTCTGATAAAACGCCAGCACCTCTGGCACGTCCTTGAACAGCTTGACGGTCGTCATGATCAGGTCGTCAAAGTCGAGCGACTGGTTGGTGCGGAGCTTTTTTTGATACTTCTCATACACCTGGGAAACCACTTTTTGAAACGGATCGAAAGCCCGCTGGTCGTACTGCACAGGGTCAAGCAGTTCGTTTTTGGCACTGCTGATCGTGGACAGCACTGCCCGCGGCTCGAATTTTTTCGTATCGATGTTCAATTCCTTCATGCATTGCTTGATCACGGTAAGCTGATCGCCGGCATCGAGAATCGTAAAATTGCGGCTTATTCCCAATTTGTCGATATCTCTGCGCAAAATCCGCACGCAGAGCGAGTGAAAGGTAGAAATCCAGATGTCCTCTGCTCCCCCGCCGACCAGTCGTTCCACACGGTTTTTCATTTCACGCGCTGCTTTATTGGTGAAGGTGATGGCCAAAATGCTCCAGGGAGCGGCATGTTTCACCCCGATGAGGTAGGCGATGCGCTGAGTCAGCACCTTTGTCTTCCCACTGCCTGCACCTGCCAGAATCAGCACCGGTCCCTCTGTTGTTAAAACAGCCTCTGCTTGCTGCGGATTCAGTCCCGCGAGAAATCTATCCTGTATCGACATATCCGATTGCCACCTTTCGACTAACATTGGAAAACCGGGCTTTCTACTATTTCACTAGCGATCGCCAACGCTGTATCCATTTATGTTCCATTCGCCAGAGCGAACGTCATTTACTTTTCATAGCGCCAGGCTTTTGGCGGTCCTTCGCTGCACTTGGGCCCGATCACCATTCTTTAATCGGCCAAGAAACAAAGCATACGTTCTTATTTTGTCATAGATTGCGCAAACCTGCCAGTGATAGTTCTGACCCATCGGAGATTATTTGCACGGCAAAATACCCCTGAACCGCTTGTGGCGTTGGGGTAGGGAGTCCGCACGCGGAATGTTTCCAGCACATTCCAGCTACAGCTGTTGTATACGTGTTGTGATATAGTATTGCTAATTCAAGATTTTGCAAAATTCGATGAAAGGAGGGCAGCATATGTACACTTCCTGCTCAACTCACGTGTTTCAATTGCCGCTGGCTTCTCCGACATTAAAGCCGGCAACGACGACCAATACATACCTGATTCATAGCCAGGATCAGGTGATGGTGGTCGACCCGGGCTTTGATCATCCGGACAATACGCAAGCCATTATACAGGCCATTCACACGCTTGGCAATCCGACCGTAGCCGGCGTGATCTTTACCCACTACCACAAAGACCACAGCCCGGGTGCCCGCGGATTGGCAAAGCTCTACTCCTGCCCGCTGTACTGTCACGAACGGGAGGTAGACGAGCTGGAAAAAACCATCTGCCCGCTGACCGTCGCGCGTACGCTCAAAGACAATGAGCGCGTGCGCATCGGCGAGATTGATGTCCGTGTCATCCATACGCCAGGACATACGGCCGGACACATCGCTTTGTATGTAGAGGACGATGCCGTACTGCTTACCGGCGATACTGTCATCAGCCAGGGGTCTACCTGGATCGGACCGCCTGACGGGCACATGGCCACCTACCTGCAATCCCTGCGCCATTTAAAGCAGTTCCCCGCCAGTCTGATCGGTCCGGGACACGGCCCGATCATCCACGAGCCGCAGCAGGCGATCGACTGGTTCCTTTCGCGCCGCCTGGAGCGAGAACGGCAAATTCTTTCCATGCTCAGCACAGAACAGCCCGTATCGGTCGAGCAGCTCGTGGCCGACATTTACGCGGGCCAGGTCGATCCGGACATCATCTGGGTGGCGGAAAAGACCGTGCTCGCTCATCTGATCAAACTGGTTGAGGACGGCGAGGCTGTCGAAACGACAGACGGCCAGCAGGCTGCTGACCGCAACCGCGCTTTTCTGATCCGGGGAGCATAGCCCAAAACATCTTCACCCCCCCGTGAAATGCTTGATCAACTGTGTTTGCTTGTCGATCTGGGCAAGCGAACGGAATATTTCCACTGTCGGCGGCGCACACTGAATCATCCGCCGCTCCGCCAGTTCCAATGCACGCGAAGGCTCGATCCAGGCATCCGCCGCGACTTCGTCGACAGACGGCAGCAATTGCACGCTGGCTGGCACATACGTCACATAAAACCTCGTGTCAAAGCGGATCGGACTGATGGGCGGAGTCAGCCGTCTGCCAGCATAAATGAATTGCCTGTCGTCCAATGTGATATTCAACGCCTTGATGACCTCGTAAAACGTCATCTCGTTGCGGTCGAGCGCCTGCCGATAGTGCAACAGGCTGCTCGGCTCAAAGTATTTGGCGACTCCTGCCTGTTTTGCTTGGCCGATGAGATGGCCCGTTTCTTCGAAGACTTCCCGCATGGCCGCGATGAGATGCGCCCGCTTTCGCCGGATCAAATCCCCGCCAGTCAGCGGTGCCGGAAAAGCGCTTGGCGCCATTTCTGACAGGAGCAAATCCTGTTGCACATCGTGGCCGATATACTGATCCCACTCTGCGCTCTCGTCCCCCTGCTCCAACGCCCCGCCCGGATATGCCGTAAACCCGGGAAGAAATCGCATCGTATCCGGCCGTTTGATCGTGTAGATTTGCAGCAGATCCCTGCTGAACCCGGTTGATTCCCGCACTAAAATGACTGATGACGCCGAGCGTATTCCTGTCACAAACATCCACTCCCTGCCGCAACCCATTGTTTACCAATATTTTATCATATTTCATTAGCGCAAAAATACCTCAACGGGCCCAAGCGATTCGCGAATCGATGCGGCGTGACAAGCGATACGCCACGGGGCGAAAGCCCTGTCGCGGCCAGAAACGCGATGAGCTGAGATTGGTCACCCGCCAGTCGGTTATGCAGCTTCTGTATCCGCCCAGCCGGGCAGCGTGAAGCCCTTTAACGGTCAACGCATGCTGAATTCCCTGACCGCGATATTCCGGTACAGTACCCGCGATTTTTAGCTCAATGCTGTTATCGGGGACGAGCATGCCGACTTCGCTTGGCACCGTCGGAAAATAGCCTTGAAAAGCGACAATCCGCGCTTGCTGTTCTGCCAGCCAAAGCGTACTGGTTGTATCGGACACAATCTCCTTGTACCCTTCCCGAAGCACGTCTGCATCTTCCGGCAAAGCAATCCCAAACACCGGTGCACGGGCTTGATAAGCGCGAATTACTTCAGACAGGCCAGCCACTGCCATTTGATCATCTGCTGTCGCCAGACGCAAGATCACGTCGGAATTTCGACCGTCATGGCCGCCTATCGGATCTACGAGCGATTTCACGGCGTATGCCTGCTCATGTCCGAAACCGAGCCGGAACCATGCTTCAATCACTCCTGCATCGCTAGCGGAGAGGACAACATAATGCTGAAAGTAGCCCCTTTGCACCCAATGCTCTGCGGCTGCTCCGTACAGGTCGCGATACAGCTCGGGGGATTGCGTCTCTGCGATCGCCGCACCGGCTGCATCAACCCATACATGACGCCCGCGCAGCGCGTCTGTTTTCAACTGCGCGAATAAAAAGCCCTGCAGTACGCCGTGCCTGATCGCCGCAATTCCACCCGTATTCGAGCTCTTCCAGATCGTTTCCACGGCCGTTAGCGCTTCCGCCTCCCGTTCAAAGCGGTCGGGCAGCTCCGGGAAAGCAATCCGGTCGCGTTGATGCCGTTTGGCCAGCAGGCGTGCCGCTTCCGGCAGCATGTCATCTTGAAACACCTCGTATTCCATCAGGAAATCCTCCATTCCAGCAAGAACGTTCATCCAAACTGCGTGAACCAAACGCCAAAGACAGCAAAAAGCAGGATGAAGGGTTTCAGACTCATCCTGCTTTTCCATGCTGGCTATGCCTTATTTTACTGCCTTCACCGTGTCCAGCGCCTGCGCCAAATCCTCGTAAATGACATTGCCGACGACAATCACATCAGCGATCTGACTCATCTCCCGTGCCTGTTCCACCGTGCGGATGCCGCCGCCGTAAAACAGCCTGCCGGAATCAAAGCCCGCCTTGCAGCTGCGCACCAGCTCGGGGTCGCCATATGTACCGCTGTACTCGACGTAGAAAATCGGCAGCTTGCACAGCTTGGCCGCGACCGTCGCATACGCTTTGGCCTCGTCCTTGGACTGAATCGGCTTTGCTTTCGTCAGCTTTGCCGCAGCAGAGTCGGGATTGAGGATCACGTAGCCCTCCGTGTACACCTCTTGCCAGTGGATGTACGAACCATACGCCTGCAGTCCGGAGACGTGTGGCGCCAACAGCCACTCCGGATCGCCTGCGTTCAATACAAGCGGCAAAAAGTACGCATCGAAGCCGGGTACGACACCGTCCAGGCTGGAAACCTCCAAAACGGCAGGAACTGCATAGCGGCGAATGCGCGCCATCAGCTCCAACGTATTTTCGAACGTCACGCCCAATGTGCCCCCGACCATTATCGCATCGGTACCCGACTCACAGACAGCTTCCAGAGCTGCATCATCCAACTGTTTATCCGGATCCAGCTTGAACACATGGCGCCAATTGCTTACATCAACCACACGTGTAGCCTCCCACTTACTTGCCAATCCGCTCCAATGCCATCTGGTAACCATCGTTGCCATAGTTGAGGCAGCGCTTTACCCGTGAGATTGTCGCTGTGCTGGCCCCTGTCTCCACCTCGATTTGATTGTAGGTGAAGCCTTTGCGCAGCATGCGTGCCACTTCCAGCCGTTGTGCCAACGATTGCATTTCGTTAATCGTGCAAAGGTCGTCAAAAAACTGGTAGCACTCTTCGATCGTTTCGAGAGAAAGAATTGCTTCAAACAACTGTTCAATGCCCTTACCCTTCAGCTTCTCCAACTGCATACGATCACCCCAAAATTCGTAATGGGAAATAGTTTCTCTCTGTAAAATTTTCAAGCGTTAAAGACCTACAGCTATCTTAGGCGAAAAGGAGCGGAAACACAAGAGCCTATTGATAGTTTACCTCATTTTTCAGTCCCGGAACATCAGGAACGATATTCACCCACGTATTCCCCGGCAGCAGAGGCAATTCCTCATTTTCTCCGCCGACAGCGTACGCCCTGATGATCCCCCCGCTCTTTTTCCATTTGACCGGCTGTACCTTGCCCTGCTGAAACAGATACCCGTCGCCCGGTCCGACTACATCTACTTGCCGGCGCCCTTCCGAGTCGAGCACGCGGTGCTTGGCCGCGATCACAAGCAGGTTGGTCACGGAAAGCTGTTGATTCGTCGTCAAATCGAGGTGCGGTTCTCCCTCTGTAAAGCGCAAATACCGCTTTGTTTTCGGATCGTACTGGTAGCTGACCTTGTACAGATGATGAAATTCTACGTTGATGTTCTCAGCCCGCTCCCCGGTAGTGATCGCTGCATTTGCCGGCAAAAACGGCAGGTACGGAAGCTCCGTGCGGGTCCGCATGCCTTTGTCCTTCATCGCCTGCTCGATCCGCGTCAAATCGGTGTAGAGGTTATGCGGTGCCTTGCGGAATTTTTCCCGCCAGAAATACTTGCCGTTGGAAATCTCATTGATGTTGCTGTAGTCGGAATGGGCCAGCGTCTCCAGTGCTTCGGGGCTGCCGCCCGCATGCACCATGACAGCGTCAAAGCCGGCGCCGATTTGAATAAAATAGGGCCGGATGCTGCGTACGGGTCCGATGACCTGCGGCTTTTGGCTTTGATAGATCGCGACAAAGCGCGTCACTTCACCCTCGGCCAGCAATTCGTAGACGATGTCCGCCTTATCCAGTCCGGATTGGGGCCGCGCTTTTGGATGGTTGTTCACCATCACCATGACCGGCCTGCCCTCACTCCTGGCGCTTACACCAAGTCCGGTTAAGGGAGCGGTGTAGGGAAAGGCGGGTGCCGTTTTGCCCGGCTGCTCGGGAGTTGGCGTGACTGGCGCTGTGACCGGTGCATCGTCTTTTTCCGGAGGGATGGCCACCTCCTGGCTACAGGCGGCCATCATCGTACATACTAGTGTGAGGAAAATCATTGGCAACAATCGCTTTTTCATCGGCACACTCCTTCATCTATGATAAAAATCAAGCATAAGCAGGATGGCGTCCATCGCCGGTTTTGGTCATGTGCAGGTTGCAGGTTGCATCTTCCATCTTTTCTGCGTCACAAAACCCGAATCCTGCCTTCGCCGCTTACACAAGTTTCCCACATTTCTCTTACCGCCCTTCCACACGACGCGAGAGCGGCTATGCTACAATACTAAGAGTAACTACCTCATTGGTTCACAAAACAGGAGGGACTCTTCCATGACATCACCTTATCTCGTCTATCTCGTCGATGATGAAACGAACCTCTTAGAACTGCTGAAATCATATCTCATAAATGCAGGCTACCAAGTGAAGGCTTTCCAGAGCGGCGCAGAAGTGCTGCCTATACTCGACCAGGAACAGCCTCATTTGTGGGTCTTGGATATTATGCTTCCTGATATTGACGGCTATGAGTTGCTCCGGCTGATTCGGAAAAAATCTGATGTGCCGATCATTTTTATTTCCGCACGCGATCAGGACATGGACAAAATCATCGGGCTTGAGCTGGGCAGCGATGATTATTTGGCGAAACCGTTTTTGCCGCGGGAGCTGGTCATACGCGTCCAGAAGCTTTTGCAGCGCACCTATGAAAAAGGCGGGCAAACCGTCGCAGCGCCGCAGCAGTTTCAGGATTGGGTCACAATCGGTCCGTACACTATTTCCGAAAAAGGCCGTTTGATCAAGGAAGGCGAAAATCCGATCGAACTGACGACCAAAGAGTTTGACTTGATCACGTACCTGATTCGCAATCAAGGCCAGGCGCTGCACCGAGAGCAAATCCTGCTTGCCATCTGGGGCGATGACTACATCGGCTCCGATCGTGCCGTCGACGACTTGGTCAAGCGCATCCGGAAAAAGCTGCCCAAGTTTCCGCTTGAGACCGTCTACGGCTTCGGGTACAGGATGACCGTCACATGAAGCGCAGACTGAGACTTAGAGACTGGCCGCTCTCCCGGCAAATTCTCGTCCTCTTCATGCTGCTGACCACCGTGCTTGGCGTCAGCGTCGGCGTGCTCTATCCGTTGGCCGTCAAACAGTATCTCGTCGGCAACACGTACAGCCTGCTGGAAGAGGAGTTCACCACACTCTCAAGCCACATCTCGTTTACCGAGCAGCACGAGCTGCTGCCGGTGCCGGCTTCCGCTCCGTATTTCCTGCAGCTCCTGCTGTCCAAGTACAAGTATACCTTTGACGTGATCGTCTACGCGGCAAACGGCGAGCTCTTGGGTAAGCGCAGCACTGAGCCGATTCCCGACGAGGATGCAAACGAGCTGTATAATATGGCGTCCTCTTACAAAAAGCAGGATATCCAGCACGGCACGTTGGACCACGACGGCGAGACGTATATGTTTGTCAGCAAGCGGATGGACTATCACGACTTCCCGTACTATCTCGTCATCTTCTCCAAAGAACGGGAAATCAATGTGATCAACGCGGTATTGACCAGGCAATTTTTCTATATCTTTGCGATTATCCTCGTGATCAGTTGGCTGATCGCCATATGGTTCAGCCGCTACTTGAGCAACCCGATCCGCCGGCTGGAGGAATACACGAAAAAAATCGCCAAGCGCCAATTCGACATCCCGCTCAAGCTGGACCGCAAAGACGAAATCGGGCAGTTGGCCCATTCCTTCGAGACGATGAAAAACCAGTTGAAAGAGCACGATGAGTCCCAGCAGCATTTTGTGCAAAACATATCGCATGAATTGAAAACGCCGATCATGGCGATTCAAGGCTATACCCAAGGCTTGCTGGAAGGCGTATTCCAGGGACCGCAAGCGGAAAAAGGACTGGAAGTCATTATGGAAGAAAGCAAGCGGCTGGAAAAGGTTGTCGAACAGCTTCTGTATTTGACCAAAATCGAGTCCGTCGCCCAGATGCTCCAATTCTCCCGCCTCGACGCAAGCGAGCTGATCAGCCTGATTCAGCAGCGTCTGTCCGTGTTGAACCCGGCGATAAGCTGGGACATACAGCTGCCGCCTGAACTTCCGCTCTGCGGAGATGGCGAACAGCTCAGTACGGCATTTATCAATATCCTGGAAAACCAACTGCGCTACGCCAAAAGCAAGCTCACCATCAGCTGCCGCTGCACCCCAGAGCATATCGAGCTCATCATGGCGAATGACGGACCGCCAATCGAAGAAGCGATTCTACCCGTGCTGTTTCAGCGCTTCCGCAAGGGAAAATCCGGCAAGCACGGATTGGGACTGGCCATTGCCAGAGCAGTCATTGAAGCGCACGGCGGAACGATCCACGCCCGCAACGAAGCGGTCGGCGTTCAGTTCACGATTATTTTGCCGAGAAACAAAGAAGCACCTACCGATCGTTAGGTGCTTCTTTGTTGTGTTCAGCGGTAGTACGGCGTCCAGGCCTGATGCAACCGTCTGACGGCTTCCCCCAGCTCTTCGACACTCAAGCCGCCAAAACCGAGGAGAAGTAGTGGAGGCATATCGCTTGTATCCCGCAACCACTTATTCTCAGTGGAGTAGACCTTCACCCCGACTGCTTCCGCCTTCTCCGCCAGTTCTTCGGCACTCAGATCGCTTTGCACTTCAAGGACGATATGCAATCCCGCCCCTTGTCCTTTGATGTTCACATGGTTTTGCATCGTCGCATGAATCATCTGCAAAAAGGTATCGTGCTTTTTTTGATAAATCGTTCTCATCTTCCGCAGATGCCGGGCCCACTCGCCGCTGTCCATAAACGCCTGCAGCGTGCGCTGGTGAATGCGCGAGACAGTCTGGTCGAGCGACCTGAACTTCGCCTGATAAATTTCTGCCAGGTGCGCGGGCAGGACCATATAGCTGGCGCGAATGGTCGGCATCAACGATTTGGAGAACGTCCCGATGTAGACGACGTTCCCTCGCGTATCCAGTCCCTGCAAGCTGGGGATCGGCTTGCTCTGGTAGCGAAATTCTCCATCGTAATCATCCTCGATGATCAAGCCGCCCGTCTCTTCGGCCCACTGCAGCAGCTTGATCCGCTTCGCATACGGCATCACCATGCCGAGCGGATATTGATGAGACGGCGTAATGTATACGACCTTCGCCTGGCTGTCGGCTAGCTCCCGCAGGCTCAAGCCATCCTCCTCGAGCGGGATCGGGATGACAGGGAAGCCAAGCCGGGAAAACACAAAGCGCACATCCTGGTAGCCCGGATCTTCCATGGCGATCGGCTGCTGCCTGAGCCCGATGATCTGGCAAAACAGTTGCACCAGCGTCTGCGTTCCCGCTCCGATGACAATTTGCTCGGGACTCGTATGAACGCCGCGGGAACGGTTCAAGTATTTGGCCAGTGCCGCCCGCAGCCCCCATTCCCCTTGCGGATCGCCGTAGTCCAGCAGGTCTTTTTGGGCGCTTACTTGCACCTGGTTGGACAGCTTGCGCCAGAGTGAATACGGGAAGCTCTGCCGGTCTACACTGGTCGGATGCAAATCGTAAAGAATCGTCGGTTTTTCCTGCTCGTCACGGACAGGGCCGCCTTGCCGCACCTGTTTATGGTCCAGCTTGTCGGCAGTCACTTCGGACTGTACGCCGGCGCTCGCCCTGGACCGATCCCGCACGTCCGGCTGCAAGCCGTCTTGTCCATTTCGCTTGCCGGCCAGCTTCTTCTGATTCCCCGGTTCGATGACGAGCTTCTCGCTTGACCCGCTTGCGTGGTCAGCGAACGCTTGGACACTCCGCTGTACCCCATCGGCAGCGTCCCACGCATCGATGTCAGCGACAAAATAACCACTGCGGGCCCTGCTCTCTACATAGCCTTCAGCCAAAAGCTGCTGATAGGCCAGTTCGATCGTCGTTCTGCTCACCTTTAATTCATTAGCCAGCGCCCGCACAGACAGCAGCTGTTCACCCGAACGCATTTTCCCGGTCTGGATCTCCCCGCGAAAGTATCGGTACAGCTGCATATACATGGGTTCACCCTGGTCTCCCGCCTCAAATCGCGGCTGTATTCGTATCATGGCAGCCTCCATCAGAATTTGTCGTATCGTTTTACCTGCTAGTCTCATCTTATCAGGTTATGAAAAGACCCACCAAGCAAAAGCGTTCAACTTTGCCGATGGGCCGTCCGATTTTTTTATCATTTGCCTCGTTCGATTTGACCTAGGCGAGGTAAGCTTCACGAACCTGTTCGTTCGTCAGCAGCTTTTCCGCGCTGTCTTTGAGAATAATTTCGCCTGTCTGGATCACATAGCCCCGATGGGCGATCGACAGCGCCTGATTTGCGTTTTGTTCTACCAATAAAATCGTCATGCCCTCGTCATTCATCTGGGTCACGATCTCGAAAATCTGCTCGACGAGTATCGGGGCCAACCCCATAGACGGTTCGTCGAGCATCAGGATTTGCGGCTTCATCATCAGTCCGCGGGCAATCGCCAGCATCTGCTGCTCGCCGCCCGACATGGTCCCGCCCTTTTGGTTGATCCGTTCCTTGAGCCGGGGAAAGAAGTGAAACGCCCGCTCGATGCCTTCCTCGATGAGCTTTTTGTCCTTGATCGAGAACCCGCCCATTTCCAGATTTTCACGGACAGTCAATTTTGAAAAAATCCGTCTGCCCTCCGGAACATGGGCTATTCCCATCGCTGCGATTTCATGGGTTCGCTTGCTGGTAATATCCTGTCCGGCAAAGAGGACTTTGCCTTCACGGGCTTGCGTCTGGCCGCACACTGTTTTGAGCGTGGTCGATTTTCCCGCGCCGTTTGAACCGATAAGAGTCACGATTTCGCCTTTTTCGACGTGCAGGCTAAGCCCTTTCAAGGCGTGAATCCCGCCGTAGTACGTGTGAATATTTTGCAGCTCCAAAAGTGCCATATATCGCTTAGTCCCCCTTTACGATGCTTCCGTCGCACTTTTCCCGAGGTAGGCTTCGATTACTCTCGGATTGTTTCGGATTTCATCCGGCGTACCCTCTGCAATCTTGCGGCCGTAGTCGAGCACGTGAATGTATTCGCTCAGTCCCATGACCAGCTTCATGTCGTGCTCGATGAGGATAATCGTCAAATCAAGCTCGCGTTTCAGTTGGCGGATGAATTCCGTAATTTCCAGCGTTTCTCGAGGGTTCATCCCCGCTGCCGGTTCGTCCAGCAGAATGATGTGCGGATTCGTCGCCAGTGCCCGGGCAATTTCCAGTCGGCGCTGCAGACCGTACGGCAAACCTCCCGCCGTCTCATTGGCGATCTGTTCGATCCCGACGTACTCCAGAATTTTGTAAGCCTCCACATGGGCTCGCTCTTCTTCCTCGCGAATCCGCTTTGTGTTGAGCAGGATGCCTAACAGCCCCGCTTTCAAATGGCCATGTATGCCGACCATGACATTTTCCAGCGCCGTCATCTGTTTGAACAGGCGAATATTCTGGAAGGTACGGGTGATGCCCCTGCTGGCGATTTGGTCGGGACGCAGTCCCTTGATGCTTTTGCCCGCCATCATCACATCGCCCGCGTCCGGCTGATAAAAGCCCGTGACCATATTGAAAAAAGTCGTTTTTCCCGCACCGTTGGGACCGATTACGGCTGTGATCGTCCCTTTTTCGATGGCAATTGAAATATTTTCATTGGCAACCAGACCGCCAAAGCGTTTTGTTAATCCGTTCGCTTCTAAAAGTGCCACGTGTTTTCCCCCTTGTCCCCGGTCTTATTTGCTTCCGCCCAGCCTGCTGAGAATTCCTGTCTGCTCCTTGGCGTACGGGCTGTTTTTGATCGCTTCGATGTCGGTTTTCTTCCGCTTCGCCGGGATCAGCCCATTCGGCCGATAGAGTGCGGCGAATATCAACAAGATGCCGAAGACCAGACGCTGGAACTTGGAAGGATCCAGCTGGCTGGGTAAATTGAGCACACCTGACATTTGCAGAGTGTGCAGGAAGTTGGAAAATTCCTTGAGCAGCTGTACTTGCAGGATGGTGATAAACCCGGCCCCAAGCACGACACCGGGAATGCTGCCGCTGCCGCCGAGAATGACCATGACGAGAATCCCGATCGACTCCATCAGCGTAAACGACGTCGGGTCGACGAAGGTCTGCTTGGCAGCGAAAATCACGCCGACGACCCCGGCAAATGAAGCACCCGTAGCAAACGCCGCCAGCTTCGTATGCAAAAGCGATATCCCCATCGACTGTGCCGCCAGCTCATCTTCGCGGATCGCAATCCAGGCCCTGCCGATCCGGGAGTGCTCAAAGCGGACGTTCGCCAGCACGATGAAGATGATGACGAACAGCACGATAAAGTAAAAGTAGAACGGCGTGCTCATTTTAATCCCGAACAGATGCGGAGAAGCGATCGGCGTCAAGCCTTGCGGGCCATTGGTAATGTTGATCGGCTTATCCAGGTTGTTGAAAATAATCCGGACGATTTCGCCAAAGCCGAGCGTAACGATCGCCAGATAATCGCCTTTTACCCGCAACACCGGGAGCCCTAGCAAAATTCCGAAAATCGCCGCGACAATCAGGCCAACGATCAGAAACGGCCAGAACCATTCGCCCGAGAGCGGAAACAGATGGCCGGGGATGAACTGATTCGCCTGTGCAGTGGCAAAAATCGCATAGGCATATGCGCCGGCAGCGAAAAAGGCGACGTAGCCGAGGTCGAGCAGACCGGCAAAGCCGACGACGATATTCAGCCCCAACGCCATAGCGACGTAAATCCCGACCTGCGATGCCACTTCCATGTAGTAGCGATTTTCCCCGGCGACAAGCGGAATGATCAGCAGCAAAACAACTGCACCGATGATCAAGCGGACATTTTTCGAAGCTTTTGTATAGTACAAAATTACAATGGAAGATAAAATCCCGACAAACGCGATCACAGACTTGTCCAAAACGTACAAGGCACCAGCAAATACGACCACCCACAGAATCGTAAAGAGAAGCGGAAACCCTTGAAATGCTCTTTTTGGTTTAATGGCCATCAGCACTCACCTACACTTTCTCTTTGACGGCTTCTCCAAGCAGCCCTTCAGGCTTGAACAGAAGCACGAGAATTAATATGGCAAAAGCAAAGACGTCTTTATATTCCGCACCGAAGGCTCCGCCTGTAAGCGGTCCCATGTACGCGCCCGACAACGACTCCATTAGTCCAAGCAGCACGCCGCCAAACATCGCTCCGCGCAAATTGCCGATTCCCCCGAGAACAGCCGCGGTAAACGCTTTGATCCCGAGAATAAATCCGATGTACGGGTCGATCGTCCCGTAATTCTGGGCAAACAACACACCCGTTGCGCCACCGAGGCTGGAACCGAGCAAAAATGTAAGCATGATCACTTTGTCCACATTTATAGTCATCAGCGACGCCGTCGATTGATCTTGTGCAACGGCACGCATGGCGATTCCCCATTTGGTTTTGTTGACAAACAGCGTTAACGAAATCATCATGACGACGGCCAGAACAATCACGATCAAGCCTTTTACCGGAATGGAGGCAACCCCTCCGAGATTGACACTGCCCGAAAAGAGGATGGGACTATTCACGTAAAACTCGTTTCTGGCGATTGCAACAGTAAAACGAACAAGGTCCTGGAGCAAAAACGATACCCCGATAGCGGAGATAAGCGGTACTAATCGCGGAGCGTTGCGGAGTGGACGATACGCAAGTTTTTCAATCCCGACGCCAAGTGCGCCGGTAAAAGCCATGGCGACAGCCAGCATGATAACAAAAACGATGTATGGATTCATCGATTGGAGCGCGCCCATGGAATCAAAAATCAGCAAAACCTCGGTGCCGACAAAGGCGCCCACCATAAAAATTTCTCCGTGAGCGAAATTGATAAACTCCAAAATTCCGTATACCATCGTATAGCCAAGTGCGACGACCGCGTACATAAATCCAAGCGTTAGACCATCCACGATTACTTGAGGTAGAATGCTTAGCATCGCGTCGAATCCCTCATTTCCTATAGATAGTTAGCAGCCGTACCGTTGTTGTCAAGATGAAGGGGCGTGCACACCGGAGTGCCGCCCCTGCTTAGGTGGGCTGTCATTATTTCGATTATAGCAAATTTTCTGTCATTCAGCTTTACCCAAGAAATTGGATTTGCCGCCCTCATATTTGTAAATGAACACGTCTGCGAATTTGTTGTCGCCTTTCTCGTCGAAAGTCACTTTCGTAAACTGGCCCTGGAAATCCTTCGTGTTATGGACGGCATCCAAGACTTGTTCGCGGGATGGCTTCTTGCCGCCATTTGCTTTGATCGCTTCCACGACACCGTTCAGAATGACGTTCATGCAGTCATACCCGTAGACTGCATAGGTTTCCAACGGCTTGTTTGACGCCTTTTTATACTCTTCGGCCCACTTCTTGCCTTCCTCTGACTGTGTTACGTCACCGGCAACTGAAGTAAAGATAACCCCTTCAGCGGCTGGACCGGCGATTTTCACCATTTCGGAGGAGTCAAGACCGTCGCCGCCCATAAAATAGCCTTTGTAGCCCTTGTCGCGGGCTTGCTTGATAATGATTCCGCCATCCGGATACAAACCGCCGAAGAAGATAATGTCAGGATTTTTCGACATGACTTGGTTCAATACCGCGCTGAAGTCTTTTTCACCGGACGTAATCCCTTCATAGCCGAGAACCTGTACGCCGTCCTTTTCAAATTGCGCTTTTACCTGATCGGCCAGGCCTTGTCCATAGGCAGTTTTGTCATGGATCAGGAAAGCGTTTTTCACGTTCAATGTGTTTTTCGCATACATGGCTGCCCGCGGGCCTTGTGCATCGTCACGTGCACATATCCGGTGAACGGTCTTTTTGCCTTCTTCCGTCAGGACCACACCGGTATTTGCCGGTGATACCATGACCAGCTTGCCTTCTTCGTATTTGACGGAAGACGGGATGGCTACCCCCGTGTTCAAGTGGCCGACAACGCCGAGCACATCCAGGTTGGAGATCAGCATCTCTGCGTTCGATACGCCAATTTTCGGGTCGGCCTGGTCGTCTTGCGGGAACAGCTGCAAGTCAAAACCGAGTTGCTTGAATTCATCCACGCGTTTGTTTAAAGCAAATTCAGCTCCGCTCTTGATTGCTTCGCCAAGAGAGGATTGGGAACCGGAGAGCGGGCTTTGGGTGGCAATCAGGATTTTTCCGCCGTTGGCAGCCGCCCCGCCGCTGCCACTGGTATTGCCTTGTTGGGTGGACGTTTCTCCCGACGGTGCCGCCCCGTCGGTTTTGGCTGCATTGCTGCCGCCAGAGTTACAGCCTGCAAGCGCAACACTCGCTACCAGAGCTGCCGATAAAAAAGCGAATTGAGTTCCCTTTTTCATGCGAATTGAATCCCCCTTTTACCTTATAGAAATCTTTATTGATGAACCAATCGCAACTTTTACCCCCCATAATTTTCTATGTAGCTTAATCTGTTTTACAAGTATGGTAAAAGCTGTTATCCTCCGGTTCATTACTAATTGTATAATAAAAACGAAAATTCACAAGATAGAAAAAAGTTTTTTACAAAAAAATAAACCGGAATTTCTTCCAGTTTAATAGAGTGAAAATAAATCATTTACTATATCAATACTTTTAAGCGTTAAAGTGAATGGGATGGATTGATATATCATTTGATTATTCAATTCTGTGATACGAGATCAGTCGATGCCTGTATGATTGCTCCTCTCTTCACATCGTAAATCCCTTGCGGAGTCAAACGCACATACGGCAAATGCGTTGCCGTGAAAAACAGCAGGGAATAGATCGGGTCGAGATGGGTATGGCCCTTCGTCCGCATCAGCTTGTCGAAAGCAACGCCGCGAGCGATGACTTCCTCCATCGGAACGTCGGTCATTTTGCCGGCCAGCGGCAGAGGCATTTCATAGACGATCTCGCCTCGCTCGACGACGACCAGCCCTCCGCCCAAAGCAACGACTCGTTGCAATGCCTGTTTCATCGCGGCGGCATCTCTGCCCATCGCAAGCCAGGCGGCAGAGACTGTGTACGTGCTGGCAATCCCTTCAATGTCGCAGCCAAACCCGCTGACAATGGCCTGTGTCACCTTTTGCGTGCCCGGATCAAGCAGATTGAGGTAGGCAAGGCCGGGATGATCGTCGAGCAGCACTTCATTATACTCGCCGCGCGGGAGCTGCTCTTGCCGCAAGCTTGTGATCACCGCATTTTCCATGTGAATTACGGGTACCGTCTCTTCTGTTGTCCGCAGTGTGAACCACTCGCCTTTTAGCTGGCCCAATTTTTCCGCTGCTTGTGCGATCTGCGGAAAGCCGTATTCACGCCACGCGATCGCCGGCGGCTGATCCAGCAGCTGCCCTTTTTCCGCCCAGCGCTTGCCGTTCGCCAGTACAATCGCGGGTGTCGGATCAGCCGGGTCCGGCAAGAACAGTATATCGGCGATTCTGCCGGGAGCGATCCCGCCGATTTCGGCATCTAGGCCGTAGTATGCAGCGGGTTGAAGGCTAGCCATGACATAGGCGTCAATCGGCGGAACGCCCGCTTCGATCGCTACCCTGATCGTGTAATCCGTCAAACCGTGCTGCAGCATCGGTGGTGTAGAGCCGTCAGAAGTGAGCATCATGCGTTGCCCGAAAGGAATTCCCAGTTCCTGACATCCCTTCACCAGCTCCGGCATGTCCGGCCTGATCGACGAGTGGCGCAGCGTCGCGTAAAAACCGAGCCGCAGGCGATGCAAGACCTCTTCCGCCGTAATGCTTTCGTGGCACGCCGTAACCCCGGCCGCAGCCGCCGTGTTCAGGGTGTGGACCGAGGCGCCGGGATGATGGCCTTCCATGCGTTTTCCCAGGTCGCGTGCATGCTTCATCCCGAAGAGAATATCTTCATCCTCGGCTAAAAATCCGCCCCAGCTGGTCAGCTCTCCCCCCTGCACGACAAGCGGATGGCTGAGCATTCGGGCCAATCCTTCCTTGCTAAAGGCAGGATTCGTATCCGTTTTCTGACTTTGCGGATCAAGCCGGGCCCAGAAAAATTGCTTGACCGGATGATCCTTCAGCTGATCGAGTATTTCCTCCACTTCCGCAAGCGGCAGCACATTCGTCATGAACAACGTATCCGAGACGAGCGTGGTCGTTCCCGTCTGCAGAGCGTAATTGCTCAACGTCGTCGGATTGTACCATTGGAACGGATGAGCATGAGGCTCGATGTAGCCCGGAACGAGATAGTACCCGCTGGCATCGATGATTTCCGTCTGCTCGTCGATCAGCGGCTCCGCATCCCCTACGTAAGCGATGCGTTCTCCCGCCACGACGATATTTGTCTTCAGCCATTCCCGCGTGTACACATTCAATACGCTGCCGCCGGTAATCCACAGCGTAGCCGGGACGATGCGACGTGATGTCCTGATCAGTTGCAAATAGGCTGCTTCCGTTAAAGATCGAACTCGCATAACACACACCCTTTGATTATTCTATTTGTCGCCCTCGTCAACTTTTGCCGGCCGCTCAACAACTGTAACGTGTCCGCCACCAACGTTGAATTTGCCAATAACCGTCTTTCCGTCAACGTCATACAGTGGAATTTGGCGAACCCCCTCCGCAATACGCTGCTTGGTCAAGGCAGCCGCTTCATCCGGGGTCTTGGGCAGCTCCCCTCTTAGGTCCACAGATCGAACGTACCCAATAGTGCCGTCTACTCCGTACGCCTTGATTAAATCCGGCTCTGTGTCTGGAGAAGTGGCGTCCAATCCAGAACCATACGTCTGACCATTCTCGTTCTTCGGGAAGGTAGGAACAGGTGCAGGGCCTTTATCCAGGCCTAATGCACTGCCAGAACCAAGTGCTCCTATTACCAATCCGGAAAAAAGAGCAGCAGAGACAACTTTTGCTTTTACACCAACTCGCTTAAACTGCATTACGTTCACCCCCTAATCGTTTTTTGAACAGAAACCAAGAACACCTTGCCACACTTTTTCACTTCTAACATACCAAAAAAACATGAAATGTAAATATATGTATTAGATTCTTGTATAAATTTGTTGAATTATCGCAAGCCTTCATCTGATTTTACACGCCGTAACTAGCAGCAGTTTCCTTGTTTGCTTCCAACCAATCCGTACATACTAGAAAAAACATGATGGAGGAAAAAAACATGCGCAAAAATGTGGGTACACTAGACGCGACACTGCGACTCACACTCGGGTTGCTTGGGCTAGCCTACAGTGTCGGTCGAATGAGTCGCCGCCCTTACCGCACACCGTGGATTTTAATGTTTTTGTCAGGAATGAAAGTGGCAGAGGGGATCACGCGTTTCTGCCCGATGCTGTACAGCATGGGAATAAGCACGAAAAAAGAGGATATTGTCAATAAAGTATTGGAAAAAACGCTCAGACGTTCATTCAACGGAGACGATTCCGCCAAAAACGCTGCTTCCGGCAAAGCTGCAAAAGCATCAAAGCAGGCGGTATCCGGTGAACACTCCGGTGCCGGTAATCATCGGGTTGCCCGTAAAGCTGGCGAAGCGAACAGGCATACAGATTCCGAACAACTGCTGACCGAAACAGAACTGCTCAATTCGGTATATGAGTAAAACTTTCTCTTAGGATAGAAAAAAACAAGGGAAGAGTACTGCCTTCAAAAAGCAGTCTCTTCCCGCTGTGTGTTTTTTTTATTTGCTTACATATGCCGCAGCGCTTTGTCAGCAATATCTTTTCGACAGAATGCCCCATTAAATCGGATCGCTTCCACTCCCCGATAAGCTGTCTGTTTGGCTTCCGCAAGCGTTGGCGCAAACCCGGTGACACCGAGTACGCGGCCGCCATTGGTCACGACGCCGGCGTCTGTTAGCTTGGTCCCGGCATGGAACACGACACTGTCAGCTACCGGTGTGTTCAATCCCTCAATCAGATCGCCCTTGCGATAGCCTGCAGGGTACCCCTCTGCCGCCATGACGACACAGACGGCACTTCCGTCAGACCACTTTACGTCAATATCGGCCAACGTTCCGTTGATCGCAGCGAGAAAAATTTCCGCCAAATCGCTTTGCAGCAACGGCAGCACGACTTGTGTTTCAGGATCGCCAAAACGGGCGTTGAACTCAATGACTTTCGGGCCTTCCGCAGTAATCATCAATCCCGTGTAGAGCACCCCGGTAAATGGATACCCCTCTTTTACCATCGCCTTGGCCATCGGTTTCACAATCGTCTCCACTACCTGATCGACCAGCATCGTTGACATGTGTGGGACCGGTGCATACGTGCCCATCCCGCCCGTATTCGGCCCCTTGTCGCCATCGTAAGCGGCTTTGTGATCCTGAGAAGTAATCATCGGTTTGACCGTTTCCCCGTCAACGAAGGCAAGCAGCGTAAGTTCCTCGCCGCGCAAGCATTCTTCAACGACGACGCGGGCACCGGCCTGGCCGAATATTTCATCCTGCATCATCTGCATCAGCGCAAGCTCGGCTTCTTCGAGCGTCTCTGCCACAACGACGCCTTTACCGGCTGCAAGCCCGTCCGCTTTGATGACGATCGGCGCACCTTGCTGGCGAACATAGGCGAGTGCCGCGCTGTAATCCGTAAATGTCTCATACGCGGCAGTCGGGATGTTGTACCGTTTCATCAAATCCTTGGCGAACGATTTGCTGCCTTCGATTTGCGCTGCTTGCGACGTCGGACCAAAAATCGCCAGTCCGCTCTTCGTAAACACATCGACTATCCCTGCCAACAGCGGGTCTTCCGGACCGACTACCGTCATGTCGATGCCTTCCTCCTTGGCAAATTGCACAAGAGCGGCCTGATCATGCACAGGAATTGGTACGTTCTGTGCAATCTCTGCCGTACCGCCATTGCCGGGAGCACAGTAAATCTTGTCCACTTTCGAGCTTTGTGACAGCTTCCAGACGATCGCGTGTTCACGCCCGCCTCCACCGATTACTAATACTTTCATCCGTGCCCCTCCTCCTAGTGTCTGAAATGGCGCACCGAAGTGAATACCATCGCAATGCCGTGGCGGTTGCACGCATCAATCGATTCCTGGTCGCGAACCGAACCGCCCGGTTGAATGATTGCCTTGACGCCTGCCTGGGCAGCCGCTTCGACCGTATCGCCCATCGGGAAAAACGCATCAGACGCCATCACCGCGCCATTGGCCAAATCCCCGGCTTGTTCGATGGCGATTTTGGCAGCGCCGACCCGGTTCATTTGACCTGCGCCAATGCCGATGGTCATGTTGTCATGAGCCAGCACGATCGCATTGGATTTGACGTGCTTGACTACCTTCCAGGCGAACAACAGCTGCTTCAGCTCGTCCTCGCTCGGTTGGCGCTCGGTTACTACCTGCAGATCAGCGGCAGTGATCTCTTTGCGGTCGTAATCTTGGACCAGGGCCCCACCGGCAACGGAACTGATGCGGAACTGGTTATCGCTCTTGGCTGTCTGTGGCTTGTCGCCCAGACGCAGCAAGCGCAGATTTTTCTTCTGTGTCAGGACAGCAAGCGCTTCTGCGGTAAAATCAGGAGCGATGATGATCTCCAAAAACACTTCTTTCAAGAGCAGTGCAGTCTCTTCGTCGATTACCCGGTTCGCCGCGACGATTCCGCCAAAGATCGAAACCGGGTCAGCAGCGTACGCCTTTTCATAGGCTTGCTTGATCGTTTCGCCAATTCCTACACCGCACGGGTTCATATGCTTGACAGCGACGACTGCCGGCTCCGTATACTCGTTCACGATCGCCAATGCGGCATCGGCATCGTTGATATTGTTGAACGACAGCTCTTTGCCGTGCAGCTGTTCCGCGCTGCTGATCGTCCCGGCCTTGGCCAGCGGCTCACGGTAAAACGTCGCCCGCTGATGCGGATTCTCACCGTAGCGCAAATCCTGGGCTTTCTCGTAGGTGACCGTGTAGCTCTCCGGCATCAATTCGCCCACTTGCTCGCTTAAATAGCGAGAGATGATCGCATCATATGCCGCCGTGTGCCGGAACACTTTGGCAGCAAGGCGTTTTCTCGTCGCAAGCGTCGTGTCCCCGCCCGCTTTCAACTCGGCGATGACCGTCGCGTAGTCAGCCGCATCGACGACGACAGTGACGTCATGGTGATTTTTTGCGGCAGAGCGCAGCATTGTCGGTCCACCTATATCAATATTTTCAATCGCATCCTCATAGCTTACGTCCGGTTTGGCAATCGTCTGCTTGAACGGGTACAGATTGACAACGACCAGATCAATCGGTTCAATCTTGTGTTCGGCCAACTGCTGCTGATGGTTGGCATTGTCGCGAATGGCCAGCAATCCACTGTGAATATTGGGGTGCAGTGTTTTGACCCGTCCGTCGAGAATTTCCGGAAAGCCGGTCACTTCCGAAATACCGATGACAGGAACGCCTGCTTCCTTCAACAAGGTAGCTGTACCGCCCGTAGAAATCACTTCAACTCCCAGCTCGACCAACTGGCGGGCCAGATCGACAACGCCTGTTTTGTCAGAGACGCTGATCAGCGCTTTTTTTATACTCACAAAAAGGACCTCCTGACTATTTTTGAAAAGGCTAATCAAAATACGAACATTACATAAAAATTAAACCATAAATGTACGTATTATTCAACCTGATGCAGCCAATTTACGGAGAATTCCAACCGAATTGTAAGCGGATAATTTCAGCAAGCTTACAGCAATTTAAGGAGGTCGAGCCGTTGCTGAAACAATTTGAAATCGTCGGTTATTCCAAGCAACCTATGACAAATGATGGTCAAATAAGAGGGATATGGAGTGTCAGCATGCTGTATAAGTCCAATTCCGGAATGGAAAAAACGCATGCAGAGCTGCAGTTTGACAGTACTACCGGTACTCTGCTGCACTATATTTGCCGATTATTTCCTGCCGCAAAAGTCAAATCGCAAAATCAAAGTTTTTACAAACAAAAAACCAGCGCGGTTATCAAGCAGCTGCTTGGTGATGAATATGTGAAGCAGTTTGAGAAGGCTGGGGAGTTCAATATAACCGAGCCAAGATATAACAAGGTGAAACGTCAGGTTGGCCAAACCTATCTGAATTATAATAGGGAACAGTTTCACATAAAAATTGACTCGGATTGCCGACTGGAGGATTTTCATCGTGTTCCCATCAAACATTTGCAAAAAGCGGTTCGGTGACAGCTGCCTTCTTGACTCCTCCCCCCACCTCCCGCTCCAAAGCGGATGCGGTGGGGGTCTTCTCGCAAGTATGATAAAAAAACCGCCACCACGCCCGGTGCCGGTTCCTCACAACACTTCATCAATGTGCCCCATATCAATTTCCGGAGAGTCACCTCGTTTGCCTTTTCTGCATGCGCAAGGCTCGTTCCAGCAGTGTTTCCGGTTTACGGGGCTTTGCAGTTTTTGCTTTCTGATGCTTTTTTTTCATCCGATGGCTCACCGCTTTGATTGGTTGTTCAATCGCTTCTTCCAGTTCTTCCACGACCGGGCCCTCCTGTGAATTCAGCTGTTTCAGTATCTTATCCCTCGTATCCGCCGGCACTTCCAACCCCATCTCGGAGAGCTCAGCCAGTACGGCATCCACATTCTCATCGTTTGCTTGCGGAAGTTTTTCCGCTATGCGCATCAAGTCGCTGAATGTCCATTCACGTCCTGTTTTTTCACTGAGTCTTCGGAGCAGTTTGTTGATCATTTCAATGCTCAAAAAAAGCCCTCCTTTTACCAGCCTCTGTTATGGTATGTGCGGGCCGGGGAAAAGGTTTGTGGAAAAAATTCTTTACACTTGCTGGAAAGATGCTATAATAAGCACAATTTCATATTGCAGCAAACACTAGGGGTGCCTTATTTGGCTGAGATTGAACGTTTTTGTTCTGAACCCTTATGAACCTGATCTGGATCATACCAGCGTAGGGAAGTGGCGAAGTTTTTGTGACTGTGAATACCTATTTGTTATTCATGCCGCTTCCCATCAGGGAAGCGGCTTTTTGATGTACGTGCAACGATGCTTGTCACAGCCAGTGATGCTGATTGAAGCCTTGGCAAGCATCCAAAAAAGCAACTGAAAGCGAATGCTGTTTAAAATCAAAGAACGATCTGGAAACAGGAGGCGTTGCTACATGCAAATCTTCAAGGCATTGACGATTGCCGGCTCGGACAGCGGCGGCGGGGCTGGCATTCAAGCGGATCTAAAAACGTTCCAGGAGCTGTCGGTGTACGGGATGTCGGCGTTGACCGCCGCTACTGCACAGAATACCCTCGGCGTGAACGCGATTTTCCCATTCTCACGCGAGGCTGTCGAAGCTCAAATCGATGCGATCGGTACTGACCTGGGTGCCGACGCCTGCAAGACCGGCATGCTGGTTCGCGAAGACATCATCCGGGCCGTTGCCGGAAAAATAAAGCACTTCAACTGGCAAAAGCTCGTCGTCGACCCGGTGATGGTGGCTAAAGGCGGCTCAACGCTGTTGAAGCAGGACGACATTCACGTCATGAAGACAGCTTTGTTCCCGCTGACCTACCTTCTCACACCGAATATTCCCGAAGCTGAAGTGCTCACCGGCATGAGCATTAGCGGCATGGAGCAGCGCAAGGAAGCAGCGCGCCGCTTGTCTGCTCTCGGTCCCAGATACGTATTGATCAAAGGCGGACACGATTTTACGGATGATCGTTCGACAGACCTGCTGTTTGACGGAACGGATTTTACCCTGCTGGACGGCAAGCGCATCGACACGCGCCATACCCACGGCACCGGCTGTACGTTTTCGGCTGCCATTACGGCTGAGCTGGCCAAAGGCCGTTCCATTCTCGAGGCCGTCACCACTGCCAAGCAGTTCATTCAGGCAGCAGTCGAACACACGCTCGGCATCGGCGGCGGGCACGGGCCGACGAATCACTGGGCTTATCGGAGCTGTAGCCGATGATCGCGCCGGGCGAAGCACTCCGGCAGGTTCGTCAGCAAAAGCCGCTCGTTCATCACATCATGAATCAAGTGACGATGGGCTTTGTCGCCAATGGTTTGCTCGCGTTAGGCGGCAAGCCGTTGATGGCCCGTCACAAAATCGAAGCAGCGGAAGCAGCAAGCAAAGCTGACGCTCTGGTGCTCAACATCGGCACACCCGAGCCTGACATTGTCGAAGCCATGCTGTTGGCCGGACAGGAAGCGAACCGGCGCAGCATCCCGATCGTGTTTGATCCCGTCGGAGTCGGCTTGTCGCAGTTTCGCCGCCAAGCCGCCGAGCAGATTCTCAGTCAGGTAAAGCCGACTGCGATCTGCGGGAACGCCGCTGAGCTCAGCTTCTTGCTGGACAGCAACTGGCTGGGCCGCGGTGTAGACACGAGCGATGTAAAGCGCGCTCCGAGCGACATCGCCCTGCAGGTAGCGAAGCAGTATCGCACGCTTGCGATTCTCACTGGCCAGACCGATGTCATTTGTCAAGACGATCGTGCCGCTGTCATCGAACACGGCGATGAATGGCTGAGCTTGGTCACAGGTACGGGGTGTCTGGCCACTTCTGTCGTCGCCGCGTTTTTGGCCGTTCGTTCGCGGTCACCGGAAGGTCCAACCGTAGAGCAGGAGCAGTGGGAGCGCGGCATTGCCGCCATGTGTTCCCTCGGACTGGCGGCAGAGGCAGCAAAGCCTGAGGCGACGGGGCCGGGCAGCTTTCAAATGGCCCTCCTGGATGCGCTTTACGGATTGGATGAGACAAAACTGACCGAGCAGGCGAAAATCACCTATCTCACGTAGCGTCCAGCCCGTATCGAACGCCTTTTGCCTTCTCGGTACATTTCATCTGAAAGACTACTAATCAAAGGGGTGTAAAATAAATGTCACAGGGTAGAATCGACAGTGAAACCATGCGCCGCCACCTTTCCCTCTACCTCGTCATGGGCAGCAACAACTGTCAACAGCCGCCATTACAGGTATTGCAGGAAGCGATTCAGGGGGGGATTACGCTGTTTCAGTTTCGCGAAAAAGGCACCGGCGCACTGCAGGTCGAGGACAAACTGGAATTGGCCAGACACATGCAAGCACTCTGCCGCAGCCAACAGATTCCCTTCATCGTCAACGACGATCTCGAACTGATGCTCGCCTTGGACGCAGACGGCATTCACATCGGCCAGGAAGACGCGCCGATTGAGCAGGTCAGACAACAGATCGGGGATAAAATTCTCGGTGTCTCTGCACACAATCCCGAAGAAGCGTTGCTCGCTCTCGAGCTGGGAGCAGATTATCTCGGCGTCGGCCCGATGTATGCGACAGCGACGAAAAGCGATATTCGTGAAGTGCGCGGGCCGCAGGTGGTAACCGAAATCAGGCAGGCTGGCGTTGGCGCACCGATCGTAGGCATTGGCGGAATCACTTCCGGTCGTATCCATCCGGTCATCGCCGCAGGGGCTGACGGTGTAGCGGTAGTGTCTGCGATCAGCCAGGCGGATGCACCGCAAATGGCTGCCAAACAATTGCAAAGAGAGGTGTTTGAGGCATGTTTACTCCGCAAAAACTGACGGTCATGGCGGTGCTGGTCGCGCTGGGAACGATCAGCTCGCATCTGCTCTACATTCCGACCGGATTTGCCAAAGCGTTTCCCGTGCAGCATGCGATCAACGTCACGGCTGCTATCTTGCTCGGCCCTGTGCCTGCTGTGATCATCGCCTTTGTCATGAGCCTGCTGCGCAATCTGCTCGGTGTCGGCACCATTCTCGCCTTCCCCGGCAGCATGATCGGCGCTATGCTCGCCGGACTGATGTATCGGAAATTCCGGCGTACATGGGCGGCAGGCATCGGCGAAGTGTTCGGAACGGGTGTACTCGGCTCGCTGCTCTCCGTGCCGTTTGCGCAAATTTTCATGGGAAACGCTGTCGGGATGTTTGCTTTCTTGCCGGCTTTTCTTACCAGCAGCTTCTGTGGGGCTGTGATTGGAGTGTTCCTGCTGCGGGTGATTGAAAAGACGCCTTATAGCAAACGGCTGTACGATCAGGCGAGATAGACTGAAAAAGTGGAAAAAGTTTCAAAATATAGTGCTCCCGGGGTTCTTCGTCTAAGGTTCGGGAGCACTTTCTGATTTTAATTTTATCGCCTTATCGTTTTCACTTGGGACAAGCGTGACCGCCCGTATCACTGCATCCGGGTTTCCTTGACGAATTATCGCTTTTGCTTCAGCAAAATCTAATGCCTTTATATTTCGGTAATACACCACACCACAAGAATCCTGATATTCCACCGTATATTCAGTTTGTCCGGTTTCCATCTTGAATCACCCACCCGTATTTTTTAACCTTTACGAATCATTTCATCGATGAGCCCATAATCCTTCGCATCTTGCGCATCCATAAAGTTATCGCGATCAGTGTCTTTTTCGATTTTCTCGATAGGTTGCCCCGTTTGCCGAACGAACATCTGATTTATCCGATCACGCATGCGTAATATGCGAATAACGCTATTCTAGGCGGTATTTCTTTTCAAGATAGGCGTACTCATTACTTCTTATCTCGTATATTCGTGGTCGGATATTCACCAAATCATTATGTGGTGCGGATGAACTGGCCACATGGCTAGCTATTTCTTTTACACGCTCAATCACTTGTTCATCAATTTCTAGTGAATCCATTTCATCTTCGTTAACGAACTGGATAGAGACTTCTTGGCTCAAAGCCTTCCGGTTGTTATGGTTATCTTTGTAATTGAGAACCACTTTAATGGATGCTTTACCACAATCGACTGCGGATTGTGTGTAAAGTTCAAAAAGTACATCTTGATCTTTTGACAAATCCAATAAGATACCAATCGAATCATTTTCTTCATACCGATTGAGGTTCGGTGTACGAAAAAGACCGTCAGGGAGAGCAATTCGCAATTTCGCTTTATCATGTAACGAAGAATCCCAGGGAGAAAGCTGAATCCATAAATGATTCATACCTTCTTCTCGTTCCATAATTGATTTCGCTAACCTCAAATTGATCATCAATGGATTTCACCTCTTAATACCTCAGAAACAGAATCAATAACTTTTTGTTTTAATTCGGCAGAAATTCGAGGGCTTAACGTAATTGCAACATCCTCATTTATTAAAAGCGTCTCGTTTTCTAAAACACGGCTCGGGTTATAAATATGAATTTGTTGGCCGACCTTTTCCACCTCTTCTAAAGAGAGAGCTTTTAACTTTTCTTGGATGGATGCTAAGGTTTCGCCGGTTCTCGTTAAGGTGATGATGGCTCGAAAATAGTGAATGTGTTTATCTGTATATACCCGTTTATTTCCGACCAATTCCAGAGGTGGCACTATCCCTATTTGTGTGTAGTAACGTACTGTTCTCAAATTCATTCTGGCGTCATCTTGTTGAAGAATCTCCGCAATCTGTTTAGCGGTATAACTTTTCATGGAAACCTCCCTTCACACCAAACTGATAAAGTAACAGTAAAATGTATTTTGTACAGTTTACTGTAATGATGCTCATTCCGTCAACAACATTCAGGTAAAGGAGGAACATTTTTCTTGAGGGGTTGCTGAATTAGACTGACCCCCGAACGAGAAACAGCGACAATCAAGGACAAAATGATATCATCCTAGACTGCCGCTGATTTATTAAACTGTACTTCCCGTAGCTTAGCCATCATGCTACACCGCTGAGGATGAAAAAAGTTAACCTATGCAGCCGCCAAGTACCTCGGTCAGCCGCCTTCCTTGCGTTTACCATTTAACCGAGATACCACTAATATTGCCGATGTCAAAATTGGCGATAAATACGGTAACATCCGGTTTTCCCTCGTGTTTTAACACATATCCTCCCCAGTCTCTGCCGCCATAAGCCGTATACCCCGTGACATCCAATCCAAATATGCTTTGGATCAGCGGTTTTGCCACAGACACCACTTCATTTATCGACTTGATTCGATAATCCGTTACATAGCCGATGTGATAGACTTTGCCCGTTCTGGCTCCCACCTGAACGGAATAACGGTCTTGCGTATTGGTGAGCTTCCACATTTCTTCCTTCTTATCTGAAGATTTGCTCGCTTCGGTAAAGGAGAAACGCTTGTTGTTCGAGATGTGCATGAACGCTTTTTCCGCGATGGACACATACTTTTGATCCACATCATCAGGCTTGTACTCGATTAAGAAAGCGGACACTTTATTGGTTTTCACGTCAACTTGAGCGTATTGCTGTTTGCCTGCCTTCGTATTCTCTAAATAGAAAGACAACGTTGTTTTTTCTTTGTCTTGAAAGAGATGACCTTGTTCAAAATGAACATCTTGTTTCGCTACCTGAAATGCGGCTCGTGCAGTCTCCACATATTTTTTGTACATATCCGGCAACTCATTAACGCTTACCATTGCGTAAACAGTACGAACTTCCAATGAATTCGGTTTAAACGTTACAATGGACTCCCGATCCTTTGTCCGCACAATCAAATAATCGGTCTCTTGCTCCGTCTCCTCAAAATGAAATTTTTTGGTAATTCCTGTCGCTTCAATGGCCTTTTGCGCAGCTGTACTGATCTTTGTGTCTACGGAAGACGTACTTCCCGCTGTTTCTGCCGGAAACGAGAAAGGCTTCATCCAGATAAACGCAAACAACAGCGCACAAGTGACAAGCCCGCTTGCCATCCAGCCTACGTATTTTCCCCGCTTTTGCTGTTTGAGCATCTTTCGTCGTTCCTCCCGTATGTTCGCTAATATCTTTTCACTTTGGTCCCTGGCAAGAACCTGATTCGGGAAATTATGCAGTTCTTCCCAGGTTATCTGCTTATCGTGTAACGACATCTGTCATCGCCTCCGTTACAGGAACATTCTTGCCGGTTTGAACAGCTTTCATTGCCCTGTGCAAAGTTAAATGGACTTTGGCTTCGCTCCATCCTAATACTTCGGCAGTTTCCTTGCTCGATAATCCCTTGATCCCGCGCAAGATCAACACGTCCCGATACGAACGTTTCAACTGATTGATGGCGTCGTAGAGAATACGTTTGTTCTCACTTAACTCCAAGGACTCTTCAGGAGTTTTATCGCGCGAGACAAGCTGCTGCAAGAATAGATCCGGCAACCAGTTTCGCCATTTTTTCTTGCGTTTTTCATCGATGGCGACATTTCTCGCAATGGCAAACAGCCACGTTTTTGGGTTCACAATCTCGGCTTGCTGGGGAGCCTTTAGGGCACGGATAAAGGTCTCTTGGACAAGATCGTCTATATCCTTTCGTCCTGTGTAGTAGACAAGAAAACGGTATACATCGTTGCTGTATGCTCGAAACCATTGTTCGATGCGCGCTCCGGCTATGTCATCCAATTGTGTTCCACCTCCTTTTTCCACTGTAAAGACGCAAAAGGCTCTGTCGATCTTTCACTATTATGCGGATCATTTTTCAAGCTTAGCATCAAACAATAGTTGATGGGCTGAATGCCAACCTACTGCTTTATTTTCTAGTAATACTTTACTCAACTTTCCCACCTTAAAAAAACAACAGCATCGATGAATAGGGAACACCCCATTCGCGATGCTGTTGTTTTTATGACCATTCGCTTACATTGCTAGGCAAGCTCGCGGACAAGTCGGCCACTGGCCTCGATCTTGCCTGCAGCAAGTTTGCCGATCACTTCAATCAATAGCTCGACCTGATGGATGCGTGCAGCCAAGCTGTCGGCAGAATCGTCCTGCTCGACGGCTACGTATTGCAACGACCTAGATTCGGGAAAAAACAGAGTGTCTGAATCTTGCGTTAAGCCTTTGGCTAGAGGAATTGAGGAACTCCTCCCAGGCTAAAGCACTTGAAGCCATGATTGGCTTATTAAAATCGTTCCGCGAACAATTAGGGCGACTTGAGGCGCAGATTGAGGAGATTGCAGCTACATTCCCTGAACTAGAATGGATAGGGTCCATTCCCGGAGTCGGCGAGAAGCTGGCTGCCACCATCATTGCGGAAACAAGAGGGCAAGCCCTACAAGGTGGCTGTGATCGCTTGCGCCAACAAGCTTCTCCATCACATGCATGCCATCCTTACAAAAGGCGAGCCCTACAGAACTTAATACCATATTTACCCGGGAGTACCCGTGCCAACGGAGGCTTCTTTGTGTTGCCCAAAACAGATTAACAAGAATCCGGCCTTAATCCAAGCACGTTAGGATTGACAAACATTAGCTGGTTTCTTTATGTTTTGGCATGTGGCGGTGAGCAGTGTTTCCTTGCAAAAGCGAAGTCCATGGAACTCTGCGTAATTAGTAATCAATCCATCCAAGCGTTTGCAGCGTCCTGATCAATACAACTGCCGCCTGTGCTCGTGTCGATGCCCCCTTCGAATCGAATGTTTTCGCACTGGTTCCTGCCATGATTTTCAGCTTGATCATCAGGCGAATGTTCTCCAGACAGGCAGCGTCTGCTTCTCCGATATCCATGAATCCGTTCAAGCTTACTAATTCATTGGAAATCGGCAACTTTTCGAGTTGTATTACCGCCGCCAGCATACTCGCCATCTCCTCTCGAGTGAGCGGTTGATCCGGCTTGAAGCGGTTGCCGCTCACAAAGTCCAGAAGGCCGAGTTTCTTCGCTTGGGCTACCGCGCCGAAATACCATGCGTCTGGCAGAACGTCCTCATAGAGCACTGCGTTTTCCAATGATTTGCCGCGGCCCAGGGCATTGACTAACATAGCAGTAAACTCTGCTCTCGACACTGCTTTGTCGGGATTGTATTTCCAGCCGCCAACTCCTTCGACCAGCCCTTTTTCCGCGGCAAGCTCCACATATGCTTTGCCCCAATGCTTCTGAACATCAGTGAAGATCACCGCATTTTGCGCTGCGGCGTATACACTGTTTGAATAGGAACGAATCATTGCATACCATACGCCGTCGATCTGTACTGCTCGCGCGGGGACAAATTGAAACTTCATGGTCGTTTCGTTATAGCGGTAAGCTCCCCAACGTTCCGGCATGCTCGACATGATCTTTGGCATGGGGATCATTCTGACTAGCTCCTTGCTGAAACGATCCACCTTTCCGATGGCTTGATTCGTTTTGATGTTGATGATGTCCAAGTGAAAATCAACGATTGCGCCCAATACGTTGCCATGCGGCAAGCCGCTTGCAAAAGCCGCAAGTATATCCTTGTCGCCCGACTTGTCGGTCAGGGTAATCTTGAAGCTGATATCCCCGGCGGCAAGGTGGCCGGAAGCTAGCAAGTCGTTCATTCCGGGAATGAGCGACGCCAGATTAACCGGCACTTGATAGCTACCGTAAGGGGTCTTGATCTCGATCATAAAGTTGGCGTTTTGACCTGCGTAGCCGTTAAGAACGGTAGCAGGTATACTGACATACGCCGTGCCGTCTTTTGGAGTAACATCAAGCGTTACGGATGGCTTCGAGGCGTCGATTTCAGCCGGATCGAGCAAAGTGCCGTTCAAATCAATGTACGGTACGGTTACGGCAACGTCACGTGCCGATCCTCGGCTGCGATTGTTGCTGCTCGACGCTTGCCTCACCGTAACGGTTGCGAATTGGCCGGCAACCTTTGCGCCGTTCAAATAAACCGTCAATTTATAGGATTTCTCGCCGGACGAGCTGTTTTGAGGAAGCGTGATTGTCGCTTCCGCGCTTGCGGCGCTGTTGACGCTGGCCGTGGCGGCATACTCATCATCAATGTATACTTCGAGCGTCTGCCCGTTCAGATTTACGCCCGTTATGGAGACTGCGGCGCTCCCCCCGTTGCTTGCAAAACTTGCCGGATTTGCGGAAATACCGGTAACAGCAGGCACGGCCACGGTAAAGCTTGCGCTGGCCGCATCGAGCGTATTATGGATGGCGTTTTGTAGCGCATCTCCGGTCACCATCACTTTGTATGTACCGTCTCCTAGCGTGTTGGTAAACGTCAGCGTAAAGGTAAGGGAAACATTGTCATAACTGGCCGTGAATTCGGAGAACGGCTGGCCGTCCTTTTCAATGCTCAGAAGCGCTTCAGCATCGGAACCCTCCACTTCGTTCCCGTCCGCCACCCAATATACCGTTTCACTGAACGACAAGTGGACTGAGGGTGGTGGTGCGGTGAAGATTTGATCGTCCGTAAAGCCGAAGGTTACGACTGGCTTTGTCGTGTCGTACATGAAGCTCATGCTCTCGGATGCTTCGTTTCCGTTTCCGACCGCATCGAACGCCGCGTCCTCCGCAACTTGCACGGTCACCGTCTGACCGCTCGCAATCGGCGTAATCGTGGCCGTGTATGTCTTCGCATCGACAACGGCAAAGTCTGAAACGGTGGCGTTGTCGACATCAATGCCATCTTCGTCAAAACCGGTTACCGGCTTGCTGAAGGTGATTGTAATAGGAAAAGCAGCGTTAACCGTACCACTTGCCGTGCTGGACAAGGCAACAGTCAGCGCCGTGTTGTCGAGCACAAAAGCATTCGAAACCACGTCGGCGACATTCCCGACTAGGTCAGACGCGCGAACATGCAAATACCAGTTGCCATCGCCGCTTGTCTGGGTCAAGGTGTCTCCGCTCTCAAATTTCGTCCATCCGTCATCTGGCACCGCCGTGCTTTGCGACCACGCATATTGCAGGGATGCGGCATCGACGCCGCTTTCCGTATCCGTCACGGTTACCTTGCTTTCCGCCGTTTTGGCCGGAGACGCATTGCCGTTCGTTTCGAACTGAATGTCGGGAGGCGTAGAATCTCTCCGCACCGTGATCGTATACGTTTTGCCTGGCTTCAAAAACGGCTCGACTCGAACGGGGATGACCGTCGAAGCTCCCGGAACGCTTACCGTCGCGGCGCTGCCGCTTGTTTGCAGGAGATCGTTGACATATAATGCCGAGTATGTCGTGTCTTCCAATGTAGCAATTACATTCACATCCGGGATCGTCGGGCCAATATACGACGTATAGGACGTGACTTCAGGTGAAAACGAAGTGTTGAACGAACCCTCCTGCAGCACTAGACTGTTCAGGTTGTGGTTGCCCGGAACGGTCGCTTGGCCAAATGAATTATTTCCCCACGCGACGACGGTGCCGTCCTTTTTCAGCGCCAGTGAATGGTACATTCCCGCGGAAATCGATATCACATCGGAGAGACCCGCAGGAACGGTCGCTCCCCAAGCTTTACGTCCCCAGGCGACGACGGTGCCGTCCTTTTTCAGCACCAGTGAATGGTACCC
>CAMIVR010000022.1 GCA_946402065.1 uncultured Brevibacillus sp.
GAACGTCGACCATGCTGTCAATCGATGATCTGGAAAAAGTATTTGGAACGACCGCAGCAGTCGATCGCGTATCGTTCCGTATTGAAAAAGGGGAGACATACGGCCTTGTCGGTGAATCAGGTTCGGGCAAGAGCACGATCGGAAACATGATTTGCGGATTGTTGGAACCGACCCGAGGGAACATCACGTTTCAAAACCAGGACCTGTGGAAAAGCGGACGATACACCCGTCCCAGACCGGGCAGCCTGCAAGTAGTTTTCCAGGATCCGCAATCATCATTGGACATCCGCATGAACATTCGCCAGATTATCACCGAACCGCTGCGCGCCCTGCCGAGAGCAGAAGCGAAACACCGATCATCAGCGGACTTCCTCAGCAGCCTCGTGCGTCGCGTCGGCTTGCACGAAGACCATCTGTCCCGTTACCCGCACGAATTTTCCGGGGGGCAGCGCCAGCGGATCGCCATCGCCAGGGCGATCATCACTGAGCCGGATTTCATCATTCTCGACGAGCCGACGTCAGCGCTCGACATTTCCATTCAGGCGCAAATCCTGAATTTGCTCAAGTCACTGCAGCAGGAGCGCGAACTCACTTATCTGTTTATTTCCCATGACATGTCAGTCATCCGTTATATGTGCGACCGGGTTGGCGTGCTCTATCACGGCAGGCTGATCGAAGAGAATGAAGCGGAAGCATTTTTTACCGATCCGCGCGAGGCGTATTCCCAGCGGCTCTTGTCCAGTCTGCCGACGTTGAACTGAGCAAAACCGGCATGTCCGCTTTTCAGCAGTGGGAATGGCTGACAGGCGAGGCGATTCTATCCTCTGGATATTGACATGGACCGTGGGGAGTAGCGCTTGTTATCGTTCGTCTCTGACCGGATGAGTACAGAGAGCTTGCCTGAACGCGATTTTCAGGCAAGTTTATTTTTTCGTGCAAATAAGACCTAGGTGTGCAAACGTGGGTGCGGTGAAGGCGAGGGGGAATCGCCAAGAAGAGAACACTTCGCAAGTGACAGCGCCCGCGAGGAAGTGTCTCAAGGCCGACTGTGAGCAGCCCCAAAAAGTGACGAAGGCCTTCGAAGCGTATTCCGAATACTTTTCGGGGACCCCAAGTCAAAAAAACGGAACTGCGCCCCAAAAGCCTCGAGGGACGTATCTCAAGGGTGTCGGTGGGGCGCAAAGATGTTCCGTTTTTTTGATTGCAGTCTGGGTAGGCGCTGCCAAAAAGCTACGCTTATCTCTTCCTGGCGATTCCCTGGCTGTGGTGTCTCTCTCCCTCCGCGACAGCCCGAAACAATCCCCCTCCCTTCCACTGAACTTTCACAGATATAATTGACATCATGTCATATTCTTTGGTACGCTGTTCTCATTCAGTACATTTTTTGCAAAA
The DNA here is from genome assembly GCA_946402065.1 of uncultured Brevibacillus sp. GTDB lineage: Bacteria > Bacillota > Bacilli > Brevibacillales > Brevibacillaceae > Brevibacillus_D. Next base: position 1,393 of record CAMIVR010000022.1, read on the forward strand.
AAGGAGGGAATGCATGCACATTTTGCACTAACAGGCACTTCTGAAGGAAATGAAGATCAGGTGAGATTAGCTGAGATGAGCTCGTATAGCACAGCGTTTTATCTTCACCCTGCGTTTATATACATGATTGGAAACAAATGAAAAAGGGATTACCGATACAATCACAAAATCCAAGGGGGAATCCGGATGTCGCAAGCACACGAGAACAGCCAGACAAACGAGAGTGGGGTGGAGGAGAAGATTCATACGGATTTTAAAAAGGACATGACGTATGGGGATTACCTCCATCTGGATCAACTGTTATCAAGCCAGGTCAGACTGTCCGACCATCACGATGAAATGCTGTTTATCGTCATCCACCAGGTGAGCGAATTGTGGATGAAGCAGATTCTGCACGAAGTGTCGGCAGCGACGCAGAGCATTCAGAACGACGACCTGGAGCCTGCATTTAAAATGCTTTCCCGCGTCTCCCGGATTCAGCAGCAGCTCATCAAGTCGTGGGATGTCCTGTCGACGCTGACGCCGGCCGAATACATGCAGTTCCGTGACAAGCTCGGGTATGCTTCGGGGTTCCAATCGTACCAAAATCGGTTGATTGAATTTTCACTCGGTTATAAAAATCCGCACGTATTGGCCGTCTACGAGCACCAGCCTGAGCTGCACCAGCGATTGGAAGCGGCGCTGTCTGCTCCGAGCATTTACGATTACGCGATTATGGCGATGGCCAAGCGCGGCCTGACTGTCGACCCGGAAACGCTCAACCGCGACTGGTCGCAGCACTATCAACCGAATGCCAGTGTCGAGCTGGCCTGGCTCACCGTCTATCGAAATGTCAACCAATACTGGGACTTGTACGAGCTCGCCGAAAAGCTCGTGGATATCGCCAGTCAGCAGCAGCAGTGGCGCTTCAACCACATGAGTACGGTCGAGCGGATTATCGGTTTCAAAACGGGAACAGGGGGCTCATCTGGCGTAACGTACTTGCGGAAAGCTCTGGATCACCGCTACTTCCCTGAATTGTGGAGTCTGCGGACCTTGCTGTAAGCAGGGGGGAGAGGGACGGCTTTCTTGCCCGAAGTCAGGTATGTGACCAATAAAACAAAGGCGTCTACGCTTGACTGTCAAGCAAGACGCCTTTTTCAACGATTTGTGCCAACGGGCTGCGATTTCTATCGACGGTCCCAATTTTTGAAATCTACTGGTTTTTCTTGTATCAAGGCTGTGACAATCTCATTTTGTCCCGGTTCGTTTTCTGTGAACGTCACCTTGAAGATAACATCGTTTTCCGCCCAGAAGTAGCTTTCATAATCGGGATCCTGCGGACGGCTCAGTGGCCCGTCACCCTTGTATTTGACGGTTTTAAACACTTCTTTGCCCCCGAGTGTTAACCCATTTACTTTCACGGCAAATTTCTCGCCATCGATGCGGGAAAAATCAACGCTTCGGTTCTTTTTGATCTCCGCGAAGATGCTGCTGTCTTTGATTTGGTAGAGAGAGAAACCTTTGATTCCCTTCGTTTGTTTATCCATGCTGTTATATTGTATGCCAATGGTCTTTTTCTCAAAGTCTTGCCCGTTTTCCGTATAGCTGAAATTGGTCTTTTTGGTCACATAGGCTTCGACTGCTTTAAACTTCCCGAGCAGTTGCAGTGGGAGCTTGGGTGTAAATCCGAGTGGTTCGGTGACATTTTGGAAATCTTCTGCATCGTAGATTGGTGTGATAAACATGTCCCCGGCTTTGTATCGTTCATTCATTTTTTGATCCGGTATTTTCATCGAAGAGACAAGCGATGAAACGTTTTGCTCGGTTAACGGATTGCTCCCAACAGTGCCCAAATGCTCTTCGATTTGATACTGGACCCCGTTATCCTGCCAGATATAATACCTGTCCTCGAACCCATCCTTATTTACGGTCACCTTCAAGACTTCCGTTCCCTTCATGTGCAATGTCGCCTTTTTGATATCCAGGTTGCTGGCTGGCTTCTGGTTTTCGCCCGGATTTTTTGCCGCCTGTTCAATAGCTTGATACGTGGCTTCGAGTCCGGTTGCACCGTTTTCTGCGGACAAGCTAAAGCTTGCAGCCAGGATATCCCTTCCTTCAGCTGTTTTACCCTCGTACTTTACAAAATGGAGGGTCGCTTTGGTTAACGTTTTATCGCCCGGATTTTTTGGGCTAAGCAGTGCACTTACAAACTTGTACCCATCGGGGAGTACATCAGGAGCTTTAAATGTAAAATCAGCTACTTTAACAGCCTTCTCCAAATTGTTATAGCTTGGATAAGCGGTATCAAACAGCGGCCGACTTTTTCCTGTTGCCTTTGACTCTGCCGGACTGCTGACCGTTGCGGGGGTGGCAGCATTGGTAAGTGCTGTTGCACCCAAGCAGGCGACACAAATAACTGCGAGGGCCGACAATTTGTACGATCCCTTTTTAAACGACTTTATCATGGTAATTCTCCTTTTCAATTCATTTTGACTGTTGGATCCAAAAAAAGACAGCAGGTGCGGGTGGGCAGGTTTGGCCGAAAAAAACGCGACACATTCAAGAATGGTCATCCCGTAGGGTACAGCTTCAGCTTCGCCCAAAACCTCCAGCGCGTAAGCATCGCAAGCCAGCTCTCTGTCTGTTTTCATCCTTTTGATACACATCCAGACGAGCGGATTGATCCAGTGCAGAGCCAGCACGAAGCTGCCCAACGCATTCCAGATGTGGTCTCTTCGTTTGAGATGAGCCAGTTCATGGGCAAAAATATGGGTAAGGTGAGAACGGCTCAGCTCCAAGCAGATCGCTTTCGGTACGTAAATCCGGGGACGAATCAGCCCGAAAATATGGGGGCTTTTCCAGATGGCTCCCGTGTAGACGGGGATTGGTTTTTTTATGCCGAATTTTTTCCGGCAATCATCCAGGACGGACAGGATATGCGGATCGTCGACCAATGTGAACGTGCTCGCTCTTCTGTTCAGCTTCCACATGAACTGGAGCAAATAGGCCACGATGGTCAATGCTCCTGCAAGCCAGACGGTGGCAATGATTTGCCAACCGAGAGAATATCGCTCGGCGGTAAGCGGCTCACTTTTCGGCACGTCATCTAACGGAACTGCTGTCGATAACAGATGATTTTTTTCAGCTGTCGTGGTATCATTTTTTGTAGGTATTTTTTTCTCTTGGCTGTTTTGTGTGAATTCTTTTGGCGAGCTTGCATCATCAAAAGGAAAGATCACAGAAGCAGCTTTTTTTATGTCTGTGACGGATTGCAGCACATGAAACATACTTACAGGACTGTTCGGAAAATCAGGAACGATCAGTCGCAACAACACGATCAGCCACAGCACATGCTGTATGCGGGCAGTGAGGCGGGATTGAAACAGCTTCTGAACAGCCAGCACCACCAGTGCGACTGCACTCGCCATAAGGGTAGAGTAGAGGAACCACATAAAAACATCGCATAGAATATCCATTGTCTTTTTCCCTCTTTATTCAAGATTTCTAGCGATTTGCTTATGTCTGAGTGCCGTTATCGCTGTCGTTGTTCTTCTCCTGCTTTTCCTTGAGAATCTGTTGAAGCTGTTCAATCTCTTTCGGGGACAATTGGGCTTCCTCCAAAAAATTCGTTACCAAGGTACCAGCCGCACCGTCAAACACCCGCTTTAAAAAAGACCTGCTCTCGGCTTTCACGCAATCCGCTTCCGAAACCAGCGGGAAATACTGATAGCTTCTGCCGATTCGTTCAAAACCGATCGCTTTTTTCTGCAAAAGCCTGTTGATGAAAGTGCGAACCGTCCGATCGCTCCACTCGTTGTCCGCGGGTAATTGGAGCACAATGTGTTCAGCGGTGATCGGGTGCTGCTTCCAGATGACCTTCATGATTTCCCATTCCGCTTCAGATACCTTTGGAATACTGCGCATATGCTCACCTGCCTTTCAATGGATTTTTTCATTTACAGTTGTAAACGAATGGAACGAGATTAATATTACAAATGTAATCGTAAATTGTCAAGGTGGGGTCGAAAGTTTTTTTTAAAAAAACAACCCGTTCTCCAAGTGAGTGAGCAGAACGGGGTTGAAAGAAACGCATTTTGACATTGCCAGCGGATGACAGAGAGCATTACTGCCATTGCTGAGTTGAAGTGTTTCTGAATGTTATCATGACTTGCTCGAAGCCACCCACTTCAAACGCTTTGGAGCGGAAGGTGGGGGAGGGTTCACGAGCTTACCTGCTTGCCGGGGGAGTTTGTGGGTGAAGCAGCATTGCCGGGAGCAGGAATGAACCGCTGCAATCTGACTTTCAACACGATCGCAGTCACGATCAGCAGCGCGCCATTGACGATAAATACGAGGCGAATCGGGATCAAGCCGCCCATATAGCCACCGAGCACCGGGCCGATGAGCGTCGCCAGCTGCGTCGCGGATTGGTTGAGGCCAAACGCCCGGCCGCGAAAATCCTGATCGGTCACTTTGACGATTAAGGCATTGAGGGCCGGATAGACTGCGGCAAAGAACAAGCCGTAGGCAAAGCGCAATATGCCGAACCCGTACAGATTGGTAAAGAAGAATTGCAGCAGGTTGCCGATCCCGCCGCCCAACAGGCCGATGAACAGCACTTTGCTGAAGCCGATCCGCGAGCCGAATTTTCCCCACCGCGGGGCCGCCAGAACAGTAGCGATTCCCACCGCCGAGAAGATGATCCCCGCGCTGAGCGAAGCATCTTGCTTGCTCGCACCAAGCTGCATCACGTAGACCGTCAAGAGCGGTTCCAGCAACATCACCGAGATCGTAATAATCATGGCCAATCCCATGACCATCATCAATGGCCGATTGGCGAATGCGCAGCGGAGATCTTCGCGTACGTTGGAACGCGTCCCCGTCCGGTTTTCCTGCTTTTCTTTGGCAAACACCATAGCGATCAGGGCGGCTACCAGGACGACGCCGGCAGAAAACAGAAACGCTTCGCGATTGCCCCAGTAGTGGCTGACGAACCCGCCTACCATCGGCCCGACAATCCCACCGGTAGCACCTGATGTCGCCATTACGCCTAGCGCATAGCCGACGTGCTTTTCCGGTGTATTCGTCGCAACCAGTGCGATGGCAGCAGGGACATAACCCGCCAACAATCCTTGCAGAACGCGAAGCAGAATGAAAATGTACGGGTCAGTCACCAGGTAGTTCAAAAAATACAACACGGCCAAGCTCAACCCTGACCGTATCAACATGGGCTTTCGCCCGTATTTGTCTGCGAGCGATCCCCAGAACGGCGAGATCAGTGCGCTGACCAGAAAGGTTATGCCAAAGGATACGCCCGACCACAGCTCCAGATGGTCGACTACACCTAGCGACGAATGCAGAAAGAGCGGTAAAAACGGAATCGAAATGGAATACGCAGTACTACAAAAAAACACCCCCAGCCATAAAACGATCAAATTTGTTTTCCATGAAAAAGACATTGTACACACGACCTTTGCAGAGTGAGGATTTCGCAAATGTCCAACGGCGTCCGGAAGCGGAGTTTGCAAAATCCTGTAAGTAAACGAACAACACCGATCGTTCTGATTGTAACACATTTTTTACGTAGACTAATTTTTTGTTCGGGAGATAATCGTGGAACGGTTGCGAATCAGCGAGGATAACGGAGGATTTCAACAATTTCCGGAGAATTAGTTAGAATCTTTTTATTCTTGTGACGAATTTGGATCGTACGACTGCACGAGCCGGGAACTCGTCGTCGCCAGGAAGGGTAACGAGGAACATGCTAGGGCGCTCCAGGCACATATCCATCCGGACGATTCTGATCTCGACATTTCTCTTGCTGATGGTCTTCCCGATGATCGTCATCACCTATGTGACCTACAAGAAGGAAAACGAAATCTTTCGCGACCAGGTGAGCGGATTCATGCTGCAAACCGTCCAGCAGACGCAGCACGCGCTCGACGCCAACCTGGAGGAAATCGACCGTCTCACGTGGCCGCTGTTGTACAGCAATTCGCTGCAATTCGTCAACGAGCGGATGGATACTCCTTACAAGCTGGTCCAGGCGACGCAACGCTTCCGCAATTACGTCCTGCTGGAGCTGTTTCGCGGCCGGACGAATCACATTCGCTCGATTTATTTCATTAACACCAACCGTGCGATTTTGACCACAGAAAGCGCCTTTGAATCGTTCGACCGGATCAATCAGAACAACTACGCCTACATTACCAATCAGTTGAAGACAAGTCCGCTGAAAATCCAGTGGTTCTCCGAAAAATTCTCCGTCATCCCCACGCGCAGCGGCTTTGCGTCGTCCGTCCACACCTCAGTCCTGGCCTCGCGCATCGTCCTTGACCGAAATAACGCGGAACCGCTTGGGACTCTGTTCATCCAGTTCAACGACCGCTTCATCCATGATGTACTGAAAAACGTCAAGATTGGCCGGATGGGCAGCCTGCTGCTCCTGGATCCGTCGAGCGGCATCGTTTACAAGCAGGAATCCAAGCTGCTGGACAATCCGCTGATCAGTGATGCCCTGCGAAGCCTGCCGGAGGGTACGAGCGGCACAGTCACGATTGCGGACAACATGCTGCTTGCCTACGATACGTCGCGGATCAGCGGCTGGAAGATGGTCGCAGTCGTTCCACTGGATGAATTGACCTCATCCAACCAGGCAATTTTGCGGACCCTGCTGCTGATTGCAGCACTCGGCTCGCTGATTTCGATTTTCGTCTCGATCGCTCTTGCGACTTCGATCTCACGCCCCGTCGTCCGCTTGTCCCGGCTGATGTCGCAGGCGACCGCTCTTTCAGTGTGCCCACGCCTTGCACGAGCATTTGCTGACTTGTCGCTACTTTTCTGTCGAAAAGGTGGAGATGAAGAAGGGGGACTTTCGCTTCCGTACTGCGAAGCCGGGCAATCCCGATATACTTGTCATGGCTGATGGCGAAGGAGCATTGTCTTACGGCCACGACAGCAATGCCCGCTTGCCTTTGCGTCAAGGGGAAGCGGTGCTCGTACCAGCCAGTCTGGCGGTGTACTCGGTTGCGACGTCTGGCGGTTTGAGGCTTTTGCGCGTCTACTATTAAAGGTTTTATCGATACAAAAAGTCTTCGATCGAGGTGCCCGCGATGAAATTTACGAAAGCGACCGAAACGAACAGACGTTGTATGAACGTACGGCACGTCTCATTATGAAGCACGACCTTTCCATTTCGCGACAGGCGATTGCTAAACATCTTGCTGCATTGAAAGATGCAGGGCTCGTAAAATCAGAAAAAAGGGAAAATATCGAGTGATTATCTTCAGCAACGAACCACTTATAAATTTGCTGAAAGGATGGGTAGAGTAATTTAAACTCTGGATTTTGCAAAATTCGATTCCAATCGCTCCCGGGTGCAATATATAGATCTCGATTTATATATTGCTGATTGAAAGTCGCTCTTTCTGATGAATGTATGGATTTTCTGATTGGAGCCGGATTGTTAGCAAATCACCAGCGTCGCAAATATCAAAGGAGGAAAAAACAGTATGAAAATCGTTGTTACCAGTATATTCGTACAAGATCAAGACAAGGCACTGAAGTTTTATTCAGAAAAGCTGGGGTTTGTAAAAAAGGAGGACGTTCCGGTCGGAGAATTTAGGTGGATCACGCTTGTTTCTCCCGATGATCAAGACGGTACCGAGCTTTTACTCGAACCGAATGACCATCCTGCCGCTAAAGAGTATCAAAAGAAGATATTTGCCGATGGCATCCCCGCAACAATGTTTGGCGTTGCTGATATGAATAAAGAGTATAAACGATTATTGGAAAACGGCGTGAAGTTTACTATGGAGCCGACAAAAATGGGCGAAGTCACAATAGCTGTCTTCGACGATACATGCGGGAACCTTATTCAGATTGTGCAGAAGTAACTTCATGGCCAGCTCTAAACGACTTTATTGGTAATTTTCGATCAGTGAAATAAAAATAAGGTTTTAGTGACTAAAGACGTAAATCGTGCGAGTGAGCACCTTCAAGAATCCAACACAAACAAACTCGATCAAACAAACGAACTGGAGTTTGTTTGTGTTTATTTTAAAAACCGCAACATAAAACTCCGCTATAAAATTGTTTGATTTTGTTTATTATGAAATCACAACAGAATGCACAAAATTTTCAAACAAAGAGGTGGGATTATGTCGACACAAGCCCGCTTAACCGTTTGTTTGCTTCTGATGGCAAATGCTTTGATGTGGCCATCGACCACGGCTTCTTCAATGAATATGCTTTTCTGTCCGGAATCGAGTCGATGGAGCGGGCGGTTGCGACGATTGTTGCCGCGAATCCGGACGCAATTCAGCTGAGCCCCGGGCAGGCAAGGCTTTTGCAGCGGATGCCAGGAAGACAAAAGCCCTCGCTCGTCTTGCGGACTGATGTTGCGAATGTCTATGGTACAAAGCTGCCGCGCCACTTGTTCAGCGAGATGATCGAGCAGCCGGTGGAACAGGCGCCGGTTCTCGGTGCCGCCTGTGTCGTCGTCAACGTATTCCTCAACGATGACGTACCGGCCGGGAGGCGAGCAGAGCTGGAGCATCTCCGACGTGCCGTATCAATCGGCATATCCGACGATTACCGGCAGCATTTTTGAGTTCGGTTTTTCCTACGCGATCGTGCAGATGTGGGCAGCGTTCTGTGATGAAGTGGTGAACGTGGCAGCCATGAGCCAGCCTTTTTTCTGCGTCACACCTGAAGAAGCGGCAGAACGCCACCGGCTGTTTACCGCTGCACTGGAATCATATGAAACGGGGGCAACAGTTGCGCTGTTGTGAGAAGGAGGTACGGAGATGTCGTCAAACAAGCCGGAAGCGGTCATAGCCGGACACATATGCCTTGATGTGATTCCGGCGATTCGAACGGGCAAAGCGTGGCGGCAGCTTTTCGTGCCCGGCCAGTTGACAGAAGTCGATGGCGTCACGATCACTACCGGTGGCACTGTTGCCAATACCGGAGTGGTCCTGCATCGCTTGGGCATCCGCACCAGTCTGATGGGCAAAGTAGGCGATGACGAGTTCGGTCGATTGATCATGGACAGCTTGCGCAAAGTAGAGCCTGGTCTGACAGCCGAGATGATCGTCGCCCCAAACGAACGGAGCTCGTATACAGTCGTGCTGAGCATTCCCGGGAAGGACCGGATTTTTTTGCACTGCCCGGGTGCGAATGACACGTTTCAGGCAGCAGATATCCGGATGGAGCGGATAGCCGAAGCCAGGCTGTTTCACTTCGGCTATCCGCCGCTCATGAAGCAGATGTACCGGGATGACGGGAGTGAGCTCGTAAATTTGCTGCGGCGGGTAAAGCAGCTCGGCGTGACAACATCCATGGACATGGCGACGCTTGATCCCGATTCCGCAGCAGGCCGGGCCGACTGGGTGACGATTCTGGAGCGCGCTTTGCCGCATGTCGATGTGTTTATGCCCAGTCTGGAAGAAACACTGTCCATGCTGAAGCATCCATATGAACAGCAATTGCGGCAAAACAGCGAACCAGGAGCTGTCCAGCCTGTGCCCGAATCCGTGCTCGGGGAGCTTGCCGACCAATTGCTCGAGATGGGATGTGCCATCGTCGCGCTGAAGCTGGGGTCATCCGGTTTGTATTTGCGTACAGGGAAACAAGCGCGTTTGGCCAGATTGGGGCCGAGGGTTGCGGCAGCGGATGACGCTTGGGCCGAGCGGGAATTGTGGGTGCCCTGCTTCAAAACAACCGTGAGGGGAACGACAGGAGCGGGAGACTGCACGATCGCCGGATTTCTCGCGGCATTGCTCAAAGGACACAGGCCGGAAGCTGCCCTGCATTGTGCCGTCGCTGCTGGGGCGTATAGTGTGGAAGCGGCTGATGCGACGAGCGGGATCGTGTCGTGGAGCGAAGTAGAACGGCGGGTGCAGGACAAAGGCGAACGCCTTGCTCTGCCGCACATGCCTGTGCACTGGAAATGGAACAACCGGCTTGACATCTGGTCCGGCCCAAGAGATGCGCTGCTCTCCTAGCCAGAAACAGGCATGGACTCGAAGATGACCTCATGTCAGGAATGTTTAAAATTGTTTGTAATTGTTCGATTGTTCTGTGGTATGGTTGTAAGAAAAGGCGGGAAGCTGTAGCTTGATGTTTGTCTGTCACAGGGGGATACCATGCTGAACAATACAAGACAACTGCAAATGAAAGAGCTGATAGTGAAAAACGGAAGCATGAGTGTTCAACAGTTAATGGAGCACTTTCACGTATCGGACATGACGGTTCGCCGGGATTTGATTCAGCTTGAAAAACTGGGTACGTTCAAGCGCGTCCACGGCGGGGTCGTCTATTCGGAGGAGCTGGGCGAAGATATTTTGCTTTCCGTTCGCGAAGACTCGCAAACGCATGAAAAGGAACAGATTGCCGAAAAGGCGGTGTCGTTCGTTCACGATGGCCAGTCCGTTCTGCTTGACGCCGGTTCAACCACGTTGGAAATCGCCAAGAAACTGCTTGCGCGACGCAACATTACCGTGATCACCAACGCGATCAATGTCGCTGCCGTGCTTTCGCAAAACGTGAACGTGCAGATCATCATGACCGGCGGAGACCTTCGCCACTCCACACAGTCCTTGGTAGGACCTGCTACGGTGCAATTTTTGCAGGAGCTGCAAGTGGACCACGCATTTATCGGCTGCAGCGGGCTGTCGCTGGAACGGGGCCTGATGAATTCGAACCTGGTCGAAGGCGAAGTCAAGCGGACGATGATGTCTGTCTCAAGACACGTCTTTGTCGTGGCCGACCACACGAAGTTCGAGCAAACCGCCTTCAATACATTTGCCAGGTGGGATCACGTAGAAGCGATAATTACCAGCAAGCAAGTAAAAGAAGAATACAAGCGAGGGTTCGAAACGAGAGCGCAGCCTCAACTGATCCTCGCATAAACAAGGGAGGTTAAAGGTTATGGGTGGCGATGTGATACAGCGAACAGTGGCGTATTTGCAGAAAGCGGGAATCGTATTGACTGCAGAAGAACAGGCCAGCATCGAAATCGCCGATATGGGTTTGGGCCATCTGGAGACGGAAGGCTTGCAGCTGTACACGTACGTCAATACGGACAGATACTGCGCGAAAGAATTGGTCCTGTTTCCGCATCAAACGTGCCCTGAACACTTGCACCCGCCTGTTTTTGGCGAGCCGGGAAAACAGGAAACCTTCCGCTGCCGCTACGGGACAGTGTATCTGTACGTGGAAGGCGAGGAAACCGTTCAACCGCATACGGCACCTCCTCTGGGCAAAGAAGCGTACTACACAGCAAGACATGAAATCGTCCTCAAGCCGGGCCAGCAATACACGATCCCGCCAAACACGAAGCATTGGTTCAAAGCGGATGCCGAGGGCGCGGTCGTGTCGGAATTTTCGAGCACGAGCCGAGACGCATACGATGTGTTTACGGACCCGCAGGTGAGGCGTGTAGCAGAGACAAAGTAGTAAAGCAACCTCCTTGGTGAGGCGTGTAGCAGAAACACAGTAGTAAAGCAGCCTCCCCCTTGGTGAGGCGTGTAGCAGGGGAGGAGCAGGGGAATCATGCATGTACAGCATGAATTCCCTTTGTTTTTTAACAGGCACCCACTGAAACAAGTTTTGCAACAAGGATACGAGGTGCAGGTTTATTCTCCCGCACCTCGTATGTCCTCGCGAAAAGATGTGGCGCAAGCGTGCTTTATTCCGCTTCGTTCGTGGCCGCGCCATTGTGCTCGGCATCACGTGCGTTACTCGCATCGTTATCCCCTGCACCTTCACCTATCTTGTTACCCAATACGCCGCCTGCGACCGCACCTGCAACCATGCCTACCGGTCCAAAAACGGAACCTACGGCTGCACCTGCAGCAGCACCGCCAACGGTTCCTACGGCTTCGCCAGCGTCACCGCCAACTACGTCGGTCATATCAACAGCATCGTTACGATTGTTCTTGTTGTTTTCAGCCATGCTTTTCACTCCCTCGGTTTGTGTGTGGGAAGCGCTGCTACTTTGCGAGTACCAGTCCCACGACATATCTTGCCCATCAAGGCTGGAAAGAATTCCTGTCTCGCTTGACTCTCCCCTTGACTGGAACGGCTGTGAAGAATGCGAGGACGATATCGTCATCGAGGCGGCTCGTCCGCTGACTCATGAAATACCCAGTCATCCTCCCTTTATCGTCAAGCGATTGCCAGAAGTCCCGATGATGGCCACGCTCATTCATCTGTGCCGGACGACGAGCCTCTGCACTGCGAGCACGGAACTGGCGTTGTGGATCGAACGGAACGGCTATCGAATGAAGGAGAATGAGCCGCGGCGGGAAATCTGCATTCCTCACGAAAAAATGGGCGAACCCGATGCGTATGTGGCCGAGGTTCAGATTGCCGTAGAAAGAGCTTCAGGACCAACTCAGAGCAGAGGAGAATCAATCGTGACGAAACAACAAAAGCTGCTGGTATTCAATTTTTTTCTCTTGACGTTCGTCCTGGGAACGAGTGAATTCGTCATCGTCGGGCTGCTGAATGACATGTCTGCCGACTTGGATATCGCCATTTCAACAGCAGGCGGACTGGTATCGGTCTTTGCCATCGCTTTTGCCGTGGGCACCTGGCCTTCTGGTTTACCGCTACATTGGGAATCGTTTCTCTGATCCACCCGTATCCGTAAACGTCGGAATTGCGTTAGGATCGGCTCTTGGGGGATTTATCTCGACGCACATGACACTGATCGATGTGGCTTGGTTCGGCGGGATCGTGGCGGTCGCTGCATCGTTGTTGGCTTTCATCAGCTACGGTTTAGACCGAAAAGCTATGGTAATCAAGGAGCGGAAGCCGCCTGCGTAGTCAGTGAGATTCCGGAATACGCTTTGCGGCAGATCGTTTTAAGCCAAACGGGTTACTCATCTGATTTTCCTCGGCTGGTAAAAGGGGAAATGCGGGAACAGGGCGAACTACTATCGAATCGCTGCATAAAGGAGGGGAACGGCAACGAGAATCAGCCACAAGGCATTTCCATCGCTATTTTCTGTGGACACACGCTAGAAAATACACATGGATGGAGATGAACAACACATGATAACGGAACTTCACGGAATGGAAAACTTTGCAAAAATCATTCCGCTCTTACAGGGCAACACCAATGTCGTGATCGAAAGTGTCTTGAAAGGGTGTACCCGTGGCAAGGTGTTTGTCAATGATACGGGATCACCTGCGAATGCATTGGTTTGGGCACAGAATGAAATGTTTTATTTGATCGGTGCACACAATGTGCATTTTTACAGCGAGCTGGAGGCGTACATGTTGGATACAATCAAGCCGCTGGCATTGCAAATAGGTGAGGATACGTTAAACCTGGAGATTTTGTCGCCGACCGAGATCCCCATTAACCGGTTTTTCAGCAATCACCTGTTCACGGGAAAAAGAGTTCCCTTTGCATTCAATCGAGAACGATATGCCGAGGCGCGTGGAGGCGTGTCCCCGAACCTTCCTTCTGCGTATACTTTGGCAGAAATAGACGAAGCCGCGCTAGCTTTCGATCACTGCGGGCGAATCAGGGAGGAGATCGGGAAGTTTTGGCGTTGTCCCGAAGACTTTTTGCAGACCGGAATAGGCTACTGCGTCTTCTATGAAGGGGAAGCGGTCGCGACCTGTCTCTCTGTTGCATGCAATGGGGAGGAACACGAAATCGGCATCAATACCGACGCTGCCCATCGCGGCAAAGGCTTGGCCACTGCGATGGCACAGCGGTTTATCGATATGTGCCTGCGCAGAGGGGAACATCCGCATTGGACGACGGAGGACTTTCGTCTCGATTCGATCGCCATCGCGAAGAAAGTGGGATTCGAACAGCTTCCGGATTACCCTGTGTACTATCGGGCATTTGCCGATTTTGCATGAGGAGTAAATCTTTGTTCCACATCCAGCCTGCCGCCTTTGATCACCCGATCCGCAGCGGATTTGGTTTGAATTGGTCACCAAATCGTTCGCGTCAGTAGTCGCTATGCATGTGGAAGAAGCCGATTTTCTGCTCAGAGAAAATCGGCTTCTCGATGTGTATGCAGGCGCTACGGGTTACTTTTCAGGCAAGGTTGCCTTGTATCCTTCCTGACAATCGCTGTACTGACTAGGACCATACTGATCGCCAATCCGAGAAAAAACAGCGGCATCGTAACTAACGATTCATTGTGCAGATAACTCATGCCACTCGTCACCAGACTGACGATGACGTAGTACCCCAGTCCAAAAACGGCACCCGCCGTACCGAGCACGTCATGGTAGTGGATCAGCGCCAGGCTCAAGCAGTTCGGGAGCGCCATCCCGATCCCCAGCAAAAGGATAAAGAGGCATGCGACCATGAAAGCCAAAGAAAGAACGGTGGGGCTTATACCATAAAGCGCGAGTCCCGTGAGGCATGCAGCCCCTACAGCCGTTACGATCAATCCCGACAGGATGATAATCGGCGCGGAAACGCGGGTGAGCAGTTTTTTCGACAGCATCGCACCGAATATGGAAGCCGAATGCCCAGACTCTCCCGTCAGTGATCAGACGCCTCATGACAGCATATGTGCGAATGCTTGCGGCAGTGGACACTTTCGTTTCAGGCCGTCAGTTGGATCGTGTTGCCACTGGCATACAGCTGATTGGCAATATATAGTAATGAAGGTGTATAAATCGTTTCACTGATTTGTGGGAACCCCACAAGGATGATGAACAGCAGCAACGATGGTGTTGAGATTTTTCTTTTCACAGCTAATGCCCCCTATAATTGTTAAAAATCTCAAGTAGCCGGAAAAGAAATTACGGAATAGAGGGCTTGCATTTGATCAATCTGGAAAATGAGAGCATTGCGTTTTCACCTGTATTCTTATAGGGGGAAAATGTATTGAGCCATTATAACAGGATTTCAAGATTCTGACCATATTGGCGAACATTGCCGGCGAAAAATGACCAAAATCGACAAGAGATTGGTGATATATTTTTGAAAAAGTTCTATGATGGTATACAAGAAATCCAGTTCATAGCGTCTTGTTCGAGGAGCGACAGACAGGATTGAACACACAGGGTGAGACGTAGATGAAAATACAGCGCTCTCTATTGCATTCGGTCGTTTCCAGCATTACGAAAAAGTATATTTTGATTTATTGCCTCATTTTGGTTATTCCTATCGTTCTGTTCTATCAAATGATCATCAGCTATTCCCATCGTATTCTGGAGACGAACATCATTCGCCACAATGCCTTGAGTGTGGATGACCTGGTGAAGCGACTCAACACGGAAGTCGGGAACATCGTCCTGCAATTGCAGCTTGTCAGCAATGACGCACAGGAAGAAACTGATCTCGAGACGATGTACAAGGATTCGCGTGAAATCATCTCCCGCAGCTCCATCGTTCATTCCATTTACTTCCTGGATGACCAAAGCCGGATTCGCTTTGAAGTGCCGTTCATGCAAAGCGCCGACAAACAGCCCTATGTGTATCCGATGTTTGATGAAGCGCGCTGGACGTTGAACTACACGGTGTCGGACGTCGTGCCAAACGTCCGCGATGAGCCGACAATTACGGTCGCGGTCCCCGTCGATCGTGCGAATAACAAGTTTGTCGGCATGCTCGTCGCCGAACTGAGCCGTGAATACCTGTCAGAAATTTTAAAAATTCATAGTTTGGCGAGCGGAGGATTCGGCTATATTGTCGATAGGCGAGGAGTGGTCATCGCTTCGACAGATCCGCTTGAATGGAACAAAGATTATTCCAGTTTTACTAGTGTGAGACACTGGCTTACGGACGCCTACGGTTCTGATAGGGAAGCGTACCACGGCGAAGCAAGTATTTTATCCTACCAAATGATGAAGGACGGATGGGGGATCGTGGTTGGCGTACCGGAGCGGATCGCCTTCGCTTCCGTTTCCCGGCTGTCGGACATTTTGACGCTGAGCTTCATCGCGATCTTGCTGTTATCGCTTTTCCTCATTGGCGTGGGGATACGGTATCTGCTCGCTCCTGTCGTCCGGCTCACCCAATTGGCGCAGAACTTTACGGTCGAAGCGTCCCTGCAGGAAATTTCACGACTCAAACGATATCATTCAGCAGATGAGCTGGGATTGTTGATGAGAACGTTCATTCGCGTCGGGGTCAGCAATCTGGAGAAGCAGCACATGCTCGTCGAAAAGGAGCAGTACTTGCGCAATGTGCTCGAAGGCATCCCGTTTGCCATCGTGACGTTGGACAACAATGGCGTGGTCACCTACTTCAACCGTCAGTTTGAAACATTGACGGGGATGCAAGCCCGCCACGCACTCGGGCAGAGCTGGGACGAGCTGCCGATGAACCAGACGCAGGAGGAGCGCATTGCGATCGATCTCGCTTCCACTGAACCGCTGAACGAATCCGAGCGCTATATGGTGGATTCGACCGGCGAAAAGCATGTCATCAAAGTGATCGTCACCCGGTTTTTCCACGAACAGGGAGACGTTGCCGGAATCCTCGTCGTCATGCACGATGTTTCTCGGCAAAAACTGCTGGAAGCTCACGCGAAACAAAGAGAGCGGCTGGCGTCGATCGGTCAGATCACAACCGGTATTGCTCACGAACTCAAAAATCCCTTGGCGATTCTTTCCGGTGCGGCTGAATTATTGAAAGAAGAAGTGCAGGAGAAACAGCAGGTCGACGAAATGATGCGCGAGCTTGTCCATGACATTTCGCAAGTAGTCATACGGATGAACGGAATTGCCAACGATTTTCTCGCATTCGCGAAAAGCAAAAAAGATGAGCGTGAGCCTGTCTATCTGGACAAGCTGCTCGACAAGGTCTTGCATCTGTTGCGGATCAAGCTGAATGAATGCCGGATCCAGGTGGTCAAAGAGGTGCATACAGAGCTTCCCCCGATCAGCGGGAAAAACGACAAGCTCATGCTGGTTTTCCTCAATCTCGTGCTCAACAGCATCGATGCGATGCAAGGTGGCGGAACGCTGACGATCCAATTCGAACAACACGTTCAAGAGAACAACGAGTGGCTGGCCGTAGCGATCCGGGATACGGGGATCGGCATTCCGGACAAGCAGTTGGACTGGTTGTTCAATCCGTTCTTTTCCACAAAGGAAACCGGCTCCGGCCTCGGTCTGACGATCGCACGCGATATCGTCAGCGAGCACGACGGAGTGATGTCGATCGACAGCAAGGAGGCGGAAGGAACGGTCGTATGGTGCAAATTTCGTAAAGAACAGTCATGGGGGGGTTAACAATCGTGTCAACTATACAAACAGTCATGATTGTCGATGATGAGCAACAATTGTGCCGAATCATTTCACACAAGCTAAAAAAAGAAGGCTTCCGCACCATCCAGGTGCATAATGGTCTCGATGCCTTGCAGATTGTAGAGCGCGAAACAATCGACGTGATGCTGATCGACTACATGCTTCCGGATATGACAGGAATCGAGCTATTGTGTAAGCTTAAAGGGCAAAAAACGAACATGGTTACCATTATGCTGACCGCGTATGGCAACGTGGAAAACGCCGTACAGGCGATGAAGATGGGCGCGACCGACTATTTATGCAAGCCGGTGGAGCTGAAAACGCTCGTCGACACCATTCACCAGGCGTGCAGAAGCAGCAGAGCGAATGCACCTGCCCCGTCCACGCTGGCCGACATCGTCGTTGCCAGTGACAAAATGAAAGAAGTGATCGACGTCTTGCAGCAGGTGATGGAAACCGATGCCAGTATTTTGCTGTTGGGGGAGAGCGGCGTCGGAAAAACGGCGCTGGCGAAATGGATTCATCAGCAAAGCAATCGTTCCGGCAAGCCGTTTGTGTCCATCAATTGCGCGGCGATACCGGAGACCTTGATGGAAAGCGAGCTGTTTGGCTATCGCAAGGGGGCCTTTACCGGCGCGTCGGAAACACGCGCGGGAAAGTTCGAAATGGCCGACAAAGGCAGCATTTTTCTCGATGAGATCGGCGAAATTCCACCTGCCGTGCAAGCCAAGCTGCTGCATGTCATCGAGGAAAAGCGCTTTATGAAGCTCGGCTCGACGACCTATCAGACTGCCGATGTAAGAATTCTGGCCGCGACGAACAAGGACATCAGGCAGTTGGTCAGAGACAAAGCGTTCCGTGAAGATTTGTATTACCGCTTGAACGTAGTGGAGCTGGTGATCCCTTCGCTGCGGGAACGAACAGCGGACATTCCCTTGCTCGTGGAGCATTACCTTCGGAAGCTAAACGAAAAGTATCAAAAAGACATTACCATCAGTGCAGAAGCCTGTGAAGCGCTCACCGCTTACCCGTGGCCGGGCAATATTCGCGAGCTGGTGAACGTACTGGAACGGCTGCATATCCTGAAGCGATCCGGGGCCATCGAGCGCGCCGATCTCGGCCAGCATCTCCACACTGATCAGGGCAGCCGTCTGAAGGAACCGTCTGAGCAGCATCTGTTGACGATCATTCCTGACCGGAATGAGGGTCTCCAGGACGCGCTGGAAAAGGTCGAGGGCACCCTGATCCAGCAAGCTCTGGCCCAGACCGGCGGAAACCAGACGAAAGCCGCGGAGCGACTGGGCATCTCCCGCCACACGTTGATCTATAAGCTGAAAAAGCAAAAAGAGAGCTACAAGGGTGAATCCGTATGAGAATTCACCGCAAGCGTTCCCGTACGCAAGCGTTCATCCGGATCATGCTCGTGGCGGTGTCGTTTACATTGGCCGGCTGCAGCGACGTTGCCACAACGGTCAAAGAAGACGGGAACAGTGTCGCCATCCGTGATCAGCCGCTCATTACGATCGGTACGAAGTCATTCACGACGGAACAGATCCTCTACGGAAAAATAACCTCGCTATACCTGCGCAAGCAAGGCTTTCAAGTCAAGGAAATGGTCTTCAAGGACAGCCAGCCGATCCGCAAAGCCCTGGAATCAGGGGCAATCGACCTGTACTGGGAGTACACCAACACGGTGCGAAACTTGTATCATCACAAGCCGCCGATTCAGGATGCGGATCAGGCGTATCAAGCGGTAGCGGAGGAAGACAAAAAAACCGGACTGATCTGGTTGCAGCCAAGCCCGTTTCTCAGCCCGTGGGTCGTCCTGATGAAAAAAGAGTTGTCCGAGGAGCTGGGAATCCATACGCTCAGTCAGCTCGCGGCGTATTCCAAGCAGCCGGGCGTCTCGCTAAAAATCGCGTCCTACATTGAATTCATCCAGCGGCAGGATGGCAAGCAGCGGCTGGAAGACGTGTACGGATTGGCCGTAAAGCAAGACAATTGGTTTCAGATAGAAAACGGACTGGTGTTTCAGGCAGTGAAAGAGTCACACGTCCAGGTGGGCGTCGGCATCGCTTTTGACGGACGGATCAAAGAATATAACCTGGTCATGCTCGCAGATGATCTGCATGCCTTTCCACCCTATCAGGCAGCGCCGGTCATCCGGGAAAATTCGCTGACGGCACATCCGTCGCTCGAAGTTCTGCTCAACCGCTTGAGCAGCACGATGACGGAGGAAAAATTCTCCGCGCTTACGTATCAGGTCGACGCCTTGCATAAAGACGTGGCTCAGGTTGCGAACGCATTCCTGGTCGACGAGGGGCTGATCCAGCGCATTGATCAATGATGCACGAACCTGTGGGAAAATTCTACAGCTTGTAGAAATTTCCCACTTTTTTGTGTGAAAATTTTCTACACTGCGACTTGTGTCCATCCGGTTTTTTAGGAAAACGTTGGCTGATTGCGATTGGTATTGAAATTGCTTACGTTTACTCTTATACACGGGCATATTTCCCTGCTGGAATGAACACCTTGGAAAAGGAGGAGTGTTCCTATCGACCGATGATCCGCATTGTTACTTTGTCATGAGTTATCTGCCTTGCACCCGGGAACTTCCTGAACGAAATCGCAAAACAGGAACCACAGGCATTTATCTAATTATTCGGAATTTATTGTTTTTTAAAATCTAGCAGCGTACTGAAGGAAGAATCACAACGTAAAGGTAAAGGGGAGTAAGACGATGTTCACTATTAGTGCTGTAGACTGGATTGTGATTGCAGCGTATATGCTGGGGATGGTCGCAATTGGCGTTTTTTCCGGAAAAAAACTGAAGGGCTATGAAGATCATATTTTGTCGGGCAGGCAAGTCCCCACTCATTACTTGGCCCCAGGATTGCTTACGACGCAAATCGGCGCCGGCTCCATCATCGGCTTTGTCGGACTGAGTTATTCGATCGGTTATTCAGGTGGCTGGTGGATCATCTCGAACATCGTTACCTTTATCGTTCTCGGCTTGATCGGTGCAAAGCCTTTACGGGAAGCCATCGGCAGCAAAACGCTGCCGGAATGGTTTGGCAATCGTTACAACGACCAAAGCAGGCTGTTCACGTCTGTAACGATCGCCATCGCCGAACTGGCATTCACTGCCGCCCAAATCGTCGGTGGAGGCCTGCTGTTCGCTACCTTGCTGGGATGGGATCCGAAAATCGGCATATTGGTCTTCTCCGTTATCAATGTAGCCTATACGGTGCTTGGCGGCTTATGGGCCGTATTCATTACGGATTTCGTTCAGATGTTTGTCATGTTTGCAGGTGTCACCGCGCTGATCGCAGTCGGTATCATGGATACAGGGGGACTTACCAATCTGATCAACGTCTCTCCGGACGGTTACTTCAATCTGTTAAAGGACGGTCAAATATCGACGGTAATTGCCCAGATTCTTTATGCGATTCCGGCGATCTTCTGCTCGTTTGACATTATCCAAAAAATCATGAGTGCGAAAAGCCCTCAGGTTGCGCGCAATTCGTGCTACTGGGCTGCGCTAGGCGTCGTCTTCTTCGCTGTAACCATGCCGCTCATCGGGATTATCGGTTATCAAATCCTCGGGCCGAACGTCGACAATCCGGAAATGATTACACCGCTGCTCATCGGAACGATTCTCCCGATCGGATTGAAAGGGCTGGCCATTTCAGCGGTTTTGGCTACGCTGATGTCATCGTCGTCGGCATGCTTGATCGCGGCATCTTCGGTTATCACGAATGATATCTTCAAGTACTTTGTAAATTTTGAAAAATACGATCAAAAACGCAAACTCAATATCAACATTTGGCTGACGTTAATTCTCGGTGTTGTCTGCTGGGCCATCGCTTCGTTCTACGACAAAGCGATGGGCAACATGGAGTTGGCCTGGACTGCCCTCTCGTGCGGAGCCTTTATCCCGTTAATGGCCGGATTGCTGTGGAAAAAGGCGAGTGCCACCGGAGCCATTGCCAGCATGCTAACAGGCGCAGTCACTGGCTTTGTCTGGCTCTTTAATGGCAACCCGCTCGGCTGGAGACCGATCATTCCGGCCTATATTGTCGGGATTATTGTCATCGTAGCCCTTTCCCTCATCTTCCCGAGCAAAAAAACACAGGCAACCGCAACAGCAAGTGAGGCCGTCTAACCAATACAGAGAAATCCGAACAGATAGAGGAGTGGAGAAGCATGTCCGGTGAACGCAGGGAAGGAAATAGCGTCTCGACACGCTTGCTGAAATTCCGTTCTCCCGTCCTGGCAGGATGGGAATGGACGGTTCATGACATCGCTGCACAAGAGCCTGGGCCGCATCTTTGCATCATGGCGGGCATTCACGTCAACGAGGTTGCCGGGATCGAAGCGACCTTTCAACTCGTGGAACGGTTTCAAAACGAGCTTCGCCGCGGTACCGTCTCGATCATGCCGGTGGCAAACCTGCCGGCACTGCCGTACCGGTCACAGCACGTCTGTCCAATCGATGACAAGAACATCAACTTCAGCTTTCCCGGCGCCAGTGACGGTACATTCAGCGAAGCGCTCGCCGACGCTCTGCTCAACGAGTGGGCAGCCGACGCAGACTGCCTGATCGATCTTCACGGCGGCGACCTGTGTGAGAATGTCGCACGCTTTACTGTCGCACCGATGATCGGCGATCCCGCGTTCGACGATGTGAATTTCGCATTGGCCGCTGCGTTTGAACCGGAAATAATCGTCAAGCTGCAACCGGATCAACTGAACAAGCCGGGACGAAGCTGCAGCGGACGGGCCAGACAGCGAAAGCACGCAGCGTTCGCCGAAGCCGGAGCAAACGGCCTGATCGACGAGCGGAGCGTGCGCTTCCATCGCGACGGTGTCCTGCGTGTGGCCGGGCTGCTCGGAATGATTGAGACAGAAAAGGCGACACCTGAACACGAGCCATTCGTGGCCAACGAATACCACTGGGTGCAGGCTGAAGTCGATGGCTGGTGCAGTTATTCTGTCGAGCCCGGAGAGAGCGTCGTCAGCGGTCAGGTAATCGCTGCGATCTCCGACTACTCGGGGAACATCCTGCGCAGGGTCGCAGCTCCCGCAGATGGACGTGTGCTCTGGCGCTGCACGCATGCGGTTGTCGAAGCGACGACGGATCTGTTCGGGGTAGCGAGCGCGGGTAAGCAGTCATAAAAGCATAGAGCATCTGCCACGATTCAAGGAGAGGAAGCATACGGCAAGCCGATCAACGGAATGGGCCCAAAATATACCTTGCAAGCCGTGGTTCATGAACAAGCTGTTGTAAGAGACCGCTGACTATCAATTGTAAAGGCCATCCCGACAAGGATGGCCTAAATCATGTGCCGATATGGACGTTGCAGCGAACTGTATCATGATTCAAATTGATTGGGGCGGGGGGCACTGCACATCCAATACGTGCAAGAGGTACGCGTTCGATTTTTCGCTAGAAAGTGTAGTCTTCTTTCTTTTTCTTAAGCGAGAGCAGATAGCCGCCGATGGCCAGGAAAACCACGCCCAGGATGCCGCCAATCTGGGTGGAAAGAATGTTGGCTGCCAGGAAAATGCAGGCAACGGCCGTCAGGATAGCGACCGGGATGAGCAGGCCCTTTTTCCTGCCTCCGAACACATACAATTCCATCAAGCCTGCTACCGGTCCAAACAGTAAAAGGGGCCAGGTGTAGCTCATGTCACCGTCGAAAAAAAGCTGGCTGAAAAAAAACAACGGTGCGTACACAAGCAGGATTCCCCCTGGAACAAGAACCCCTGCCCGCAAGTTGCTCGGCTTCATGAAAAAGAACAGATGAAAACCGATTCCGGGAATCAAGAGGAAGGCGGGCCACAGCACGTCAATTCCTAGAGGAGTTCCGGTATAGGTAGCCAGTGCGAACAATGCTCCGATTACGATAAAAATATAACCAGTCAGTCGAATCATTTCGTACGTAATCTCCTTTCAATCGAACAGTAAACGACCATACATCATTACTGTACCATAACTGGCTGGATGGAACATCCAACTTGAGATTGAGTTGGAGCATGTGGTACACAAATTTTCGTATAAGTGAAAACGATTGTGAAAGAGCACGCAGTACGGTAAAACAGGGGATAAAAAACTGCACCTGCATTTGTTTTTATATGACGTGCTTTGTCATATATGCACGCTATAGTGAAAGAATCTTCCATGAAAGGAGCAAGTGAATATGAAACCGCTAGATGGAAAAGTGGCTTTGGTGGCAGGGGCAACACGCGGAGCCGGTCGGGGAATCGCTATCGAATTAGGAGCGGCTGGAGCGACCGTATACGTAACCGGGCGCACGACACGCACACAGCGTTCCGAGTACAATCGTCCGGAAACCATTGAGGAAACCGCCGAACTGGTCAACCAGGCAGGAGGCAGGGGCATTGCAGTTCAAGTCGATCACCTCGACCCCAAGCAGGTACAAGCTCTGGTTGCACGGATTGAGAAGGAACAAGGACGACTCGACATCCTCGTCAACGACGTGTGGGGAGGCGAGAACATGATCCAGTGGAATGTACCAGTATGGGAGCATTCGCTGGACGGCGGGCTTCGCATGCTGAGGCTTGCGATTGACACACATATCATTACAAGCCATTTTGCACTCCCCCTGTTAATCCGCAACGAGAACGGGCTGGTCGTTGAAATTACGGACGGTACGGCTGCATACAACGAAAACAATTACCGGCTATCGCTGTTCTACGATCTTGCCAAGACGTCGGTCATTCGCATGGCGAAATCGCTGGCGCATGAGCTTTTGCCGCACAAATGCACCGCAGTGGCAGTGACGCCGGGCTGGATGCGCTCTGAAATCATGCTGGACATCTATGGAGTTACGGAAGAAAACTGGCATGACGCCACAAAGAAAGAACCACACTTCATCATCTCGGAGACGCCGCGCTATGTTGGACGTGCTGTCGCCGCTCTGGCAGGAGACCCGCAAGCCGCTCGCTGGAACGGGCAATCCGTGTCTAGCGGCAAGCTCGCGCAAGTGTATGGCTTCTATGACCTTGACGGCTCGCAACCGGATGCCTGGAGATACATCGAAGAAGTGCAGGATGCCGGCAAACCGGCGAATCCTGCCGGGTACCGTTGAACGCAGACCTGTAACCCGGAAGGAAACGATAGTAAAATATACAGCGACAGTCAAGGACTGTATGATCAGAATGATATCGCCAGCAATCTAAATAGCAGGCAGGAGTGCAGGTTACTGTCACTCCTGCCTTTTTGCTGTTTGACTTTTTCATCATTACAGGAGTAAAATGACCTTGGTCATAAAATGACCGAGGTCATTTTTGGGAGGTTTTATATGACGAAAGCCAATCGAAAAAGAGAATTAAAAGAACAAATCTACATGAAAGCGATGCAGTTATTTACAGAAAAGGGTTATGAACAGGTGACCGTTCAAGAAATTGCGGATGCGTGTGACATCGCAAAAGGAACCTTTTTTAATTATTTTGCCAAAAAAGATGAAATCTTGTTGTACTTAGGCGTATCGCAATTTGATTATTTTGTCAGCCACCTCGTTGAGCTCGAAAGCCATACATCGCTAAAGGAACAAATTGAACGCAGTTTAGGGAATTTGTTACAACGCTTCCTAGATCATGGTGAGATTATGAAACTTGCTGTGTTGGAGCTAATTAAATCAGAATATCTCATTCAAACTGAATCGAAAAGAATCGTTCAATTTCAAAACCACTTGATCGACATGATAAAAAAAGCAATCAATAATGGAACGTTCCATAGCAAATGGGACGCTGAGCTGATTGCTTCAACCATTACGGGTATTTACTTTCACACATTAATGACGGCAATTATGCAACAGGGCGTCAATCCAAGAGAGCTTTTCCAACAACGTTTAACCGTCGTGTGGGAAGGTATTTGCCAAAGATAGCGAGGTTTTCAATTCGACCGGGTGATATTCAATGGTGTGAAGTTCACCGGAAGGTTTGTCGGCTGCGACTTCGGGAATAACAGCGAATCGCTGCCCGGAAAGGCGCTTGATTGCGATTTCTCGCAGGCAAAGGCGTGTGACTCACGGGTCTACGAGTGTGATCCGGAGCGAATTGTGTTTCCGGTTTGGCCTCGTTTCTCAATTGTCAATCCCTATCTTGCGAGAGATTATGTGCAGTCGCAGGCGTGGCCGTCCAACATGGGAATCCGGATGGACGTCTACACGAATAATTCCCCCCGATGCAACGCGATCTTTGGGGATGCTGCTGTTTTTGCAAAAGAATACAAGGTCGATCAGAGCGATTTGAGGGCGCTATTGGAAATGATACCGGGTATCGTCATTGTCGATTGAGCGGGTCGGAGTTGAGTACCCATTTTCATCCCGATTTCTTCTCAGCGATACATTCCCTCAACTCCATTTGAATCGAATAAGCCAATGTTGCATACATACGAAATATTTCATCGTTTGCCTGATCATCTATATGCGTGTTGAGGGGGAGTAGCTTTCGTTCATTTCTGGGATGTCTCTTAAATGGCAAAATAGAACATAAATCGGTGAGGAGGGAACATCAGATGTTAACTGAACAACAAAAACGACACCTGCAAACTATCGCCGTATTCCTCCATGAGATGTATATGAACTGCTATTGCAACGTTTATTATGAGAGATGGCATAGAGGTCTGCGATTCAAGCCTGTTTTTCATGAAAATGGAAAGATACATGTTGACAAAGGGGAATCCGCTTCGTATAATACAATTAACAAATCGTTAATTGTTAAATATAAAGAGAGCAGGATGCAACCATGTCAAATGAACACGCCTTGCAACAATACGACGTTACGAAATACAGAACACCGGACGGCTACACTTCGGACATTGCCGTTTTTACCATTCTTCCGGTCAAGTCGGAGGAGTTTAGGCCACCTGTTCTCGATCTGAAAATTATGCTGATCAAGCGAAGCATGACGGACAGTGAGGGGAGACCGAATATCGAGGCGGGGAAGTGGGCGTTGCCTGGCGGCTTCGTCGCTCCGAATGAAACGGCCTTTCAGTCGGCCAAACGCGAGCTGCGGGAAGAAACAGGCGTGGATCACATTCATCTCGAACACTTTGGCGTCTATGACACGCCGGGACGCGACCCGCGGGGCTGGATCATCTCGAATGCCCACTTCGCGATTGTACCGGAACACAAGCTTTCCGACCGTCGGGCAAGCGATGACGCGACAGCGGTTGAATTGTTCTCGGTCCACGACGTGCTGCAGCTCCCGCTCGCTTTTGATCACGCGGAAATCATCCAGGATGCCGTCAAGGTCATTCGCCAGAAGCTGCTTGAAACTACGGTAGCCAAAGAGTTTTTGCCCGAGGAGTTTACGTACTCCGAGCTGCAAGCCGTGCTGTTAACAGTGACAAATGATTCAGCGATCGCGCTGGAGTCGGCATTCGCAAGAAAAATCAAAACGCTGCCGTTTATTGAAGAGATCGCCGGGAAGAAGACGACACGGACATCGAAAAGACCGACGCAACTGTATCGGTTTATCGACGTAGAAATCAATCATTCGATTTACCACACAAAAATGTAATTTTTTTCGGGTTTACATTTAACAAATACACAATAGTTAATTCAGGATTTTGCAAAAATCCTGAAAAAAAGGAGAGGAATGGAAAATGAACAGAGCTTTGCTAAACATTGACTACACGAATGATTTTGTCGCAGCGAAGGGAGCTTTGACTTGCGGGGAGCCGGGGCAACGAATCGAGAACCGGATTGTCGAGATCACTGAAGCGTTTATCCACGCAGGCGATTTCGTCGTCTTTGCGATTGATCTTCATCAGGCTGCCGATCCCTTCCACCCTGAAACAAAGCTGTTCCCGCCGCATAATCTTGAGGGAACGGAAGGGCGCAAGCTGTTCGGAAAACTGCATGATACCTACGAACGCCACAGGGATGTGAAGAACATTTACTGGATGGACAAAACACGGTACAGTGCATTTGCCGGTACCGATCTCGACCTTCAGCTTCGGGCGAGAAACATAACCGAGCTCCATCTCGTCGGGGTTTGTACCGATATATGCGTCCTGCATACAGCCGTCGATGCTTACAATAAAGGATTTGACATCATTGTGCACGAGGATGCTGTTGCGAGCTTTGATCAAGAAGGCCATCGCTGGGCGCTGCGGCATTTTACCGGATCGCTTGGAGCCAAAGTGATAACCAAAGGAGACATCTGACATGACAAACCAGCCAAACGCTCAACTTCCACCGCTGCTGCACGCAGATGATAGCTTCGCGCTGCACACGGACAAATACCAGATCAATATGGCGCAAGTGTATTGGCAGGATCACATCCACAGCCGCAAAGCGGTATTTGAAGTCTACTTCCGCAAGCTGCCTTTTCAAAACGGATATGCGATTTTTGCAGGATTGGAGCGCGTCATTCGTTACCTGCAAGATTTCCGCTTTACTGACAGCGATTTGGACTATTTGCGCGAGGAGGGATACAGCGAAGCGTTTTTGACCTACCTGCAAAGCATTCGGTTCACCGGTACGGTTACATCCATGCGGGAAGGGGAGCTGGTGTTTGCGAATGAACCGATGATGCGGATTGAAGCACCACTTGCCGAAGCGCAGCTGATTGAAACCGCGATTTTGAATATCATCAATTATCAAACGCTGATCGCGACCAAAGCGTCCCGCATCAAGCAGGTCGTGGGCGACGCGCAGACTATGGAGTTCGGTACGCGTCGAGCGCAGGAAATGGACGCCGCCATTTGGGGCACAAGAGCTGCTTACCTCGCCGGCTTTGCGGCCACCTCGAATGTAAGAGCGGGGAAGCTGTTCGGCATTCCCGTAGCGGGTACGCACGCACATGCAATGGTTCAGGCGTATCGCGATGAATACCAGGCGTTTCGCAAGTACGCCGAATGCCATCAGGATTGCGTGTTTCTCGTCGATACGTACGATACGCTCAAATCGGGCGTGCCGACAGCCATTACAGTTGCCGACGAGTTTGGCGACCGGATCAACTTTAAAGGCATCCGGCTGGACAGCGGCGATTTGGCCTATTTGTCAAAAGAAGCCCGCAAAATGCTGGACGAAGCGGGCTATCCCGATGCAAAAATATACGCCTCGAATGACCTGGATGAACAGACGATCATGAACCTGAAAGCGCAAGGCGCAGAAATTGACGTCTGGGGGATTGGCACGAAGCTGATTACCGGTTACGATCAACCGGCACTGGGAGCCGTTTACAAGCTGATTGCCATCGAAGACGAACACGGTCAAATGGTCGACACGATTAAAATCAGTTCGAATCCCGAAAAGATTTCCACACCCGGGAAGAAACGTGTTTTCCGCATCATCAACAAAATGAACGGCAAATCGGAGGGCGACTACATCGCGCTTGAGCATGAAAATCCGCAGCATGAAGCTCGGCTCAAGCTGTTCCATCCCGTGCATACCTATATCGCCAAATTCGTCACCAATTTCGAAGCGCGCGAGCTCCATCAGACGATTTTTGCAGACGGCCGGCTGGTGTATCAGCTCCCGGCCCTGCAAGACATTCGGGCATTCGTGCAGCAAAACCTCGATGTCTTGTGGGAAGAGTACAAACGAACGCTGAATCCAGCCGAATACCCCGTCAATCTTAGCCAGGAGTGCTGGAATAACAAAATGAAGCTGATTGAAGAAGTCCGGCAAAAGGTGAGTCAAAGCATACCGGCAACGTAGGAGAGTGGGAATCATGGCAAAAATCGGAATATACGGATCATCGTTTGACCCGATTACGAATGTGCACTTATGGACGGCAAGCACCGTTGCCCATCGCTGCAAGCTGGATAAGGTCATCTTCTTGCCTTGTTCGAGCAAGCGCCAGGATAAAGTCATGAACGTGTCCGACGAACATCGGTGGAATATGGTCTTGATGGCGATAGAAGGGAACGATAAATTCATTGCCGACGACTATGAAATGAACCAGCTCGGCTGGGAAATCGCCACGTATAACACGCTCAATCACTTCAAACAGAAATACCCGGACGATGAAATCTACTTCATCATGGGAGCCGATCTGTTGCTGGAAATAGGCGACGGGAAGTGGAAGAAAGCCGAAGCGCTGATTCGGGAAAACAAGTTTATCGTCATGGCCAGAGATGGCATCAATATGCTTGCGGCAATCAGCAAATCACCGATCCTGCGCAATGCGGACGACGGCCATACGTTCCACTTAATCGATAAAGGCTTGGCGATGGAAATCAGCTCCAGCTACATCAGAGACGAGCTGAAACGAGGCGGCGAACCTCGGTACTTAATGCCTGATCGCTGCTACGAGTACATCAAGCGCAACAAACTGTATCGGTAAAAGGCGGATGTCCTGTAAAGCCAACTATTAACAGCGTTATAAAGCTGCGTAGCACAAGCGGGAATTGCCCGTTACGCCGTTTGATGAATGGTGGAAGTAATTCATAGAAAAAAGGAAGATTGGCATCAGCTACCAATCTTCCTTTTTGATTTTATTTCCCTGATCGTCAAACCGTCTATCGTGTTTACCGGCAGTATGTTTTGCCTGCCCAGGTGATTCACGTATTCGAGAATCTGCTGCAGCAGCTGCGGTTTGATCTCGTCGAACGTCATCTCGTTGGTTACGGCAACAGCGGTGTGCAGCCAGTACGGGTCGCCTGGCCTTTAAAATCCTTCGCTGTCGGATTGACAATCCGATTGGCAATCCAGATCGTCTGATTGCCCTCCTTCCATTCGACGGAGGCGTCCAGTCCTTCCACAATCGCCCGGACAGGAGCCAGCGCTCTTCTGTTAACAATCACCTTTGACATCCGACTTCAATGTGTATCCGCCATTATAAAATATCAGGTATGGCGCGTATACTGTATATTTCTTCTAGCCCGTTTCGCCACTATGCAGGATGGGGGATTTGCTGCCGTACTGTTAAATCATTACAACGATACCATAAATAGCTTAAAGACAAACGCTCACAAATACCGTAACATTTCCAGTATATTGAGCAAGCTATAGCCTTTGCAGTTGCCACCTGTCGTGGATCGCTTCGCAGATGGATTTGAATCCATCTATTCCCGTATGCCAACTGAATAACGGGGTAATCGGCCACGTATGACACGGTCGGATCGCCTCGGTTGACTCAGCCTTTCGATTCTTGCATTTTACATATTCAGGCTCCGGTAGATCAGGATTTGGCAAAATCCTCTGATACATAATCAGGTTCTTGTATATGTAACGGGAAGCTGTTGGCAGAAGCGCAGGAAACAGTACACGTCTTGAAAACATGAATGCAAGCACGTGAAACATCAAAGGAAGGATACGATGAAGACATGTTCAAAAGCCGCCTATCCAAGCTCGGTCTGGCTGTAGTCATCGTAGCTGCAGTCACCGTCTGCTTGTTATGGCCACCTACAGCAAATGTGGAAAGTACGGAAATTCGCCCGGGAGTTCAGGTGAAATTTAAAGCGAACGGCTCTCAGATAGAAGAATATGCCAACAAGTCGTGGAAGCCTTATTTTGCCAAAGGAGTCAATATGGGAGCGACGATTCCCGGACACTTTCCCGGAGAATTGGCGATTTCAAGCGATGATTATCAGAAATGGTTTGGAATGATTCAGGACATGGGTGCCAACGTCATTCGTGTCTATACCATTTTAAAACCGGAGTTTTACGAGAGTCTGGTTCGTTACAACGCCAAGCACCAGGACAATCCGCTGTTCTTTATCCAGGGCGTGTGGAGTCCGGAAGAGCAGTTGATCGCAGGCAAAGATGCGTTCGATCCAGCGCTGAAGGAGAAGTTTTCCAAAGAAATTGCAGACGCGGTCGAAGCCGTGTACGGTAATGCCGAAATTCAAGAGGTAGAACATTCGGGCAAGGCAAGCGGAAAATACGTCTTTAATGCCGGCCCGTATCTGATAGGCTGGATTGTCGGAACAGAATGGGATCCCGTGATGGTCAGGGATACGAATAAAAAGCACCCCGACGTCCCCGATTACAAAGGTGCGTATTTCCAAAGCAAACCAGGTGCGAATCCATTTGAAAAGTGGTTGGCGGAAATGGTCGACATTACCGCCAAAACAGAGGCCGCTCACGGCTGGCAGCACCCGATCGCTTTTTCCAACTGGGTGACGACGGATCCGATCGCACATCCGGGAGAACCGCTGGTAGCAGAAGATATGGTCAGCGTTGATCCGACCCATGTAGCGCCAGTCAACTGGGATGCCGGTTACTTCGCTTCCTATCACGTCTATCCCTACTATCCGGATTTCTTTACGTATGATAAGTCATTCCAGACGCTGAAGAATGACAAGGGAGAAATCGATAGCTATAAAACCTATCTCCATAAATTGAAAGAGTACCACAAGGATATCCCGATCATGATTACGGAATACGGCGTACCGTCTTCCCAGGGGATCGCTCATATGGGCATGCTCGGCCGCAATCAAGGTGGCCATGACGAGAAGGAACAAGGGGAAATGGATGCGGAAATGTTCCGCCAGATCCATGAAGAAGGGTATTCTGGTGCCATCCTGTTTACCTGGCAGGACGAATGGTTTAAAAAGACGTGGAACACGATGCGATACGACATTCCCGACCGGCGTGCTTACTGGTATAACACCTTGACCAATGAATCGTTCTTTGGCGTTCTCGGCATGTATCCAAGCAAGGATGAAAAAATTCACATCGATGGAGACGCCACCGATTGGGACAAGCTTGCTGATGACGACAAGGTAAAAATCGATCGCCAGATTAAGGGCTTTGATGAATTGTGGGTAACGCATGATGAGGGCTATCTCTATCTCATGGCAAAGCTGTCCGAACCGTTCGATCCTTCCAAAGAGGCGATTTATTTCGGAATGGATACCCAGAAAGGCGGCAATCGCCATGCGCCGCAGCTTTATGGCAAAACGCTGGACGAGGGACTGGAAACCTTGCTGGAGCTGTCGGATGCAAACCAGGGAAAAATGCTGATTGCTTCCAACTACGATTTCCATACGCGTTCGTACGGAAAAACAGCAAATCCAACCTTGGACAGCAAAGACATGCAAGATGATTCCGGCGTGTTCAACCCATGGAAATTGGTCGTGAATTATCTGCTGGAATATCCCGATTCCCGTTCGGCCCATCCATTCAAGGATGTGGACGTTGGGACCTTGCTCAGAGGGAACAGCGATCCGGCGCAACCCGATTACAATTCCAAGGCGATGTGGCAGGCGAAAGGAAACGTGTTGGAGATTCGTATCCCTTGGATGCTGCTCGGATTCAGCGATCCCAGCTCCAAGCGCGTGATCAATTACGAGCAGCTTAGCGGCAGACAATTCGCATCATCCATCGTGGATGGGATTCGCATTGTCCCCTGGATCGTGAACATGCAAAGCAAGGAAGTGATCGGCCTGGAAGGGAACAATCCGTACCCGGTGTCAAAACTGCCGCTCTACACGTGGAAGAGCTGGGAAGACAAGGACGTGAACTACGTTGAACGTCCGAAGATGAGCTACTACATTATGCAAAAAGCAATGCGTGAAACCGATCAACCCGTAAAGAAATAAAACCATTCGAGCGTAAGCCGCAGTCGCCAGGCTCGAATGCCTATCCTTTTACAGGTGGGAGTAAAGGAAGGAGCCTATTGTGTGAATACCTCAATCAACGCAGCGATCAATATCTTGTATATTCTCGCTGCAGTAAACCTGATCTTTATGCTTGTCGTCTACGTCCAGAAGTTCAAGAATGTCCGGGAAATGCAAGCATCCGAACGATTCCAGAGCAAATTCAAGGACTACCTGGTTTACATCCAAGCCCATGTCCACAGCGAAGAGCGATTGCGCTTGCCCAATGTCCAGGTGAGCAAGACCGATCGTCAATTTCTCCAAGAGCGGCTGAATGACATGATTGAATCCTTTACCGACGTGCGGCAGCGCCAAAAGCTTACGCTGCTTTGTGAGGACCTGGGATTTATCCGGTACCACCTGCAGCGTCTGGATGGTCGTTCCTATCGCGCCAAAGTCGATGCTGCCTATCATTTGGGGTGCATGAGAGTAGGCGAGGCCATTCCTTCGCTGCTAAAAATGCTGCGGCAGCATAAGCACGATTCCGCGCTCTTCGTCATCGCTCGCGCGGTGGCAAAGTGTGCCCGAGATGAGCACGATGTCAAACAAATGGTTCGCAGCCTGCTAAAACACGAAAAAGGGTTCTACGATCTGCTGGTAGACATCATCCAGGAGTCGACGATTGATCCATATGCCCTTTTTGCCGAGTTCGTTCACGATGAACACCCGACGATGATCATGGTCGGTTTAACCGGCTTGCGGGAATACAGCAGTCCAAGCGTCGCGTCTACGGCTTACCAATTGATTGAGCATGAGAATGAACAAATTCAAGTAAGAGCAGTAGAGCTGTACCTGAATTCCTCCCATTTCATTCCGAAACACGTCGTGAACCGGCTGCTGCAGCATCGAAATGGCGATATCCGTCTCCTGACGATTCAGGCAATCGCTGCCTTCCGCAACGCATCTTACGGAAGCACGCTGAAAGAGTCGTTGAAGGATCAGGATAAGCGTGTGGTTTACGCCAGTGCGATCGGCTTAATCGATCTTGGCCAACCAGGTATTGCCGCTCTCTGCACAGGTGCACTGGAGCTGTGGGGGGAGCCGCAGGGTGAATGTATCCAAGGGATTATCGAGGAAGAGCTCAAGCGTCTATCGACAGAGCTTCACGATCTGGATATGCTGACCCGTTACAACGCACTGCTGTACGCCTACGAAAAGACGCTTGGCAAACAAAAACGAATCCATCGTGTCGTCTAGTTCATAGGAGGATTGCAAACGAATGAAGTTCATCGAGTACTACCTTCAGACAGATTCATGGCTGCATTTCCTGCGAGAATTCCTGCTCGGGTACGGCTACTTCGCCGTGTACTACGTCATTGCGATTACACTGATCTACTATGTGATTTTCGCGCTCTCGATTCGCCAGACGTTCCCGCTCAATCGGGGAATTCGGTACAACCAGGTGAAGAAGCTGTCAGGCTCCAAGCATCTTCCGCCGGTATCCTTGCTCGTTCCGGCTTACAACGAGGAGCTGACGATCATCGAGAACGTCCGGTCGCTTTTGGCCCTGAACTATCCGAAATATGAAGTGATCGTCATCAACGATGGTTCCAAGGACAACACCTTCAACGTGATGCTCGAGGAATTCAAGCTGGAAAAAATCAATCCGATCGTTGCAGATCATATCCAAACGGAGACGGTAAGAGGGATTTATTACAACCCGCAATACCCAACCCTCTATTTCATCGACAAGGAAAACGGCGGAAAGGCGGACTCGTTAAACGCCGGGATCAACCTGTCCCACTACCCATTGATCTCCACGATTGATGCGGATTCCCTGTTGGAGAAGGACGCCTTGACGCGAATTGCCAGAGTTTATTTGGAAAATCCCGAAGATACCGTAGCGGTCGGAGGGAACGTGCGAATCGTGAATAGCTGCACGGTCGAAGACGGAATCGTCAAGAACGTCCGATTCCCCCAAAAATTGCTGCCTGCCCTGCAAAATGTCGAATACATCAAAGCGTTTCTCGGTGGGCGGATCGGCTGGAGCTCCATTAACGGCTTGATCATCGTATCAGGTGCTTTCGGGGTTTTCCAAAAAGACAAAATCATTGCCGTCAAAGGCTACCGGGGCGGCTATCCCGGTGAGGACATGAATATCGTCATTAAGCTGCACCGCTACTGTCTTGAGAATAAAATCCCTTATCGCGTGGCGTTTTGCCCGGATGCGGTATGCTGGACGCAAGCGCCTGATACATACCGTATCCTCAGCAGTCAGCGGAAGCGGTGGGGGCGAGGAAATCTGAAGAATATGATCGAGGAAGGAATCCATATGGTGTTCCGTCCGAAATACAAAGTCTTTGGCTTGTTGACGCTGCCGTACAACATTCTTTTCGAGACCTTGAACCCTTACATTCGGATTACCGGGTTGCTCGCGATTCTCGGCTATTGGCTGTTGAACATGACCGATTGGAAAACACTGGTTGTGTTCGCTCTGGTAAACTTTCTATCCTGCTTCATTCTGAGTCTCGGCGCTCTGTTTATCGAGGAAACAGCCTTCAGCCGTTATCCGAGAATCAGTGATTTGAACAAGATGCTGCTGTATTCCTTCTTGATGTTCCTCGGTTATCGCCAAATCGGCGTATGGTGGAGATTTCTCGGCCATATCGACTATTTGCGCAACAACAATACGTGGGGAACAATGGTCAGAACCAATTTCAATAAATAACCAGTCTATGAAAGGAAGTGGTCAGCATGGCGGTTTTCATTCGGGATCGATCTGGTGAATTATTCCAGCAGCTTTTTCACTTGACCCGCAGTATGCGGCACCAGGCGTGTGGAGTAATACTGGCCCCAGCTGCCAACATCGATCAACAGACATTGGATCAATTGGAATCGTTCGTGAACAAAAGCGAAGAGGGGCTGGCAGCCACCTATCTTTTCGACGATCACACCCTGATTTTTGCGATGATTTTGGAGGATTACAAGTTTGCCGAGACTCACTATCTCTCCTTAATCGTAAAAGATTTTCTCGAAAGCAAGAACCTGCTTCAGGGGCAATTGGTCGTGGCCAGTTTCCCGGAATGCGGAGAACCGTCCGAACGTACGGTGTCGCACTTGGTCGAGCTTGCCCAAGAGGCCCGCGGGGCGGAGAAGGAAGTCCGGCTATTTGTCGAGCATCCGGCAAACCAAGCGATTTCTTCCATCATGGTTGTCGATACGGACGAAGTCGTTCGCGAGTTCGTTCGCTTGCATCTGGAGCTGGAAGGCTACGAGGTGCATGAAGCCGAGGATGGCGCTGAAGCACTGGAAAAGTATTCACAAATAAGGCCAGATCTGGTCATTACGGAGTTAAACCTGCCGATCATCGATGGCTACCAATTGATCGACAAAATCAAAAAGATCAACCCGGACGAGGGAAAGGTGATCGTCCTGACCGGTAAGCAGCTAACCGATCATCTGAGCAGATCGTTTGAGTTGGGAGCGATCGATTTTGTGACAAAGCCTTTTTCAATCTCTGAACTTCAGTGGAGAATCAAAAAACTTGGTGAGTGGAGATGAAGAGGATGAATTACTATCAGGCGTTAAAAGAAAAACTGCAGACGAAGACAGGCAAGATTGGCGTCATCGGCCTCGGCTATGTCGGGCTTCCGCTTGCCATGGAGATGGTAAAGGGCGGCTTCACCATTTACGGCATCGATCTGGATACTCGAAAAGTGGAATCCTTGTCACGCGGCGAATCGTACATTCAGGATGTTCCCGGCACCGTCGTTGCGGAAGCGGTCAATTCCGGCACGTTTATCCCGACGACCGATTACAGTGTGATTCGCGAGCTGGACACGATCAGCATTTGTGTTCCTACACCATTAAGTGAAAATCAGGACCCGGATACGTCCTTCATCAGAAGTGTCGTGGACGAAATCAAAACCTATATCAAAAAAGGCACGCTGATCATCCTCGAAAGCACAACCTATCCGGGAACAACGGAAGAGCTGATACAGTCGGAATTGGAAGCGCTCGGTTTAACCGCAGGAGAGGACTTCTTCATTTGCTTCTCGCCGGAGCGCGTCGATCCAGGCAACCGCAACTTCAACACGTACAACACGCCAAAGGTGATCGGCGGTACGACGGAAGCGTGCAAGGAGCTGGGCGTGCTGCTCTACAGCAATGTCGTCAAAACAGTCGTTCCTGTTTCTTCGCCAAAAGTAGCGGAAATGTCCAAGCTGCTGGAAAATACATTCCGGAGCATCAATATCGCGTTCGTCAATGAACTGGCGATGATGTGCGACAAGATGGGGATTGACGTATGGGAGGTCATTCGGGCAGCGTCGACCAAGCCGTTTGGCTTCATGCCATTCTATCCGGGGCCTGGCATCGGGGGGCACTGCATTCCGCTTGATCCGATGTACCTGTCGTGGAAGGCAAAGGAATTCCGCTTCTACAGCAAGTTTATCGAGCTGGCCCAATCGATCAATGATAACATGCCAGAATACGTCATGCATTCCGCGGCACAAGTCCTGAATGTGTACGCCAAATCCATTCGCAATTCGCAGGTGTTGCTGTTGGGCATGGCGTACAAGCCGGACGTGGATGATCTGCGCGAGTCACCAGCCCTGGAAATTTATGAGCTGTTCAAGGAAAGCGGGGCAAAGGTACAATTTTACGATCCGTATGCCACGTCTTTTCAGGACGTTCACGGAAATATTGTGCAATCTGTCAAATACGATCGCAACGCATTTGCGAAATATGACTGCATGGTCTTGATCACCAACCACCGCAGCTTCCCGTATCAGGAATTGGCAGATTTGGGCGTGCCGATCATCGATACGCGCAATGCTTTTGCCGACATCCAATCCGACAACATCTATAAACTAGGCACGGGCCTCGGCAAAACCGAACGGAAAGTAAAAGTACATGTAGGGGCTTGATTGAAACATTGAGGGTTTACTGCACAACACCTCCCTTACTACTGGAATCTTCTATGAATAAGGGGGTAATCCTATCAAACGAATACAACGAATCATTTCATTACAATCTGTACAAAAGAAGACGCGATTGCTATTATTGGCGCTTGGGATTGCCGGCATCATCGCCGTACTGCTCATAGCCTATTTCGCACAGGGCGCTCCCATGCAAAAAGGTACGTGGATTTGGGATACGCCGACGATCATGAGCGAGCGGGAACAAATTATCGCCTTCGCCAAACAAAACGATGTGACCGACATTTACTTGTATATCGACCGTCAGAAAGTACCTGCAAAAGAATACGCGCTGTTTATCAAAGCGGCAGCCCGAAAAGGGATCCGGGTAGAAGCACTAGCCGGCGACCCGAGCTGGGGGCTTAAAGACAACCGCCAGTCCATTCAGGAGTTTATCGAATGGGTGAAAAGCTACAATGTAAACGTAAATAAAGAGGAACGGTTTTCCGGAATTCACCTGGATATCGAGCCGTACCTCTTGCCTGAGTGGAAGGACGACAAGAACGCTACGCTGGAAGAATGGCTATCCAACATGGAGTTCGTCGCAGAGGAAATCCATTCGTCCGACCGGTTGAAAATCGCGTTCGACTTGCCTTTTTGGATCAACGGTATTGAAATTCCCGGCTATCAGGACTACTACCTGAGTACATGGATCCTCAAGCGGTTCGATACGCTTGTGTTAATGGACTATCGGGATTTTGCCCAGGGGGATGACGGCATCATCGCCAATGCGCTCGACGTAGTGAAGGAGGCGTCTGCCTTAAGAAAATCGGTGATCGTCGGCGTAGATATCTCCGAAAGCAAGGAAGGCAGTAAGACCACGTTCTACGAAGAAGGTTCCCGCAAGATGGATGATGAGCTGCGCATCACGAAAGACCAGCTCAAAACATACGAAGGCTTTAAAGGTGTAGCGGTTCATGGATTTCCGGCCTGGGTAGCATCATATCAGAAAGAAAATCCGTAAGCTGTGGACAGGCAGCTTTTGACGCTCCTGGACTCAATCAAGATCAGCCCCAAACACATGATTCCCGTGTTTTGGGCTGGTCTTTGTTTACTACACGAGCAACATCCGGCTTGAACTCCATTGCGATACCGGGCATCTGCGCGTGAACAACCACGAGCGCATAAGGTCTATGGTCATGATTGTATTCCGATCGTCATAACTATCGAACTATTGACACTGATCTCATAGTAATATAAAGTTTTTGTGGATATAACTGTAAAATTCCGAGAGATTTACAATTAACAATCAGAGAAAATGGGAGTGGATTTGGAATGAAAAAGGCTCTAGTTGCCTCCATCACCACTGTAGCCTTACTGGCAGGCATCAGTACGGGAGTATATGCAGGCGCCAATTTGAAGAAGATTGAAGCCTATCTCAATGGTGATCTGAAGATTCGCGTGAATGGCAAGGTAGCTCAATTCAATGATGACAAAGGGCTTGCTCTTCAACCGATCACGTACAATGGCAATGTCTACGTACCGGTTAAAGGAATTGGCAACGCACTTAACGTTCCTGTCGCAACCGATCCAAAGACCAACGAGGTCATTGTCGGCGAAAAAGTGAACGGCACACCTGTGAAAAACGAGAAATTCCACAATACCAACTACTCTAAAGATCCGAAACAGACGACGTACAAAGATAAAAACTATCAGGAAGTCATCTTTGAGCGCTTGAAAGATGGCGGAGGACCATCCTTCTTCTTCACGCCGGATAAAAAGTATCAAAAGCTCGTGCTGAAAATTGCCGCGATCGACGGGAACCTGACAGATGTTAAAATCTCCGACCTGGATCAAAATGCTCTGCTTCAAGATGTGGGAACCATTACTCCGGAAGACGGGCTGAAAGAGATTGTCGTCGATATCGGCGGTGTCAAGACGGTAGCGGTTAACCTTCAAGTCGCTAAGAATGCCGCTTATATGGTTCCGCTCATCGATTCGTACTATAAATAAGCTCTGGAAAGAAACAGGCTATCTCACCTAGGATAGCCTGTTTTGTGCTTCGATTTCAAGTAAAGCAACACTCTGCTATACTTTGGCCGATTGGCTCCCATCGCGATGTAAGATCGACCCGCTAACGAAGCCACTTTTCCCACGATCTGACCCTATTCACGATGAGCTAATCCGTGTTTTTTCATTTTCTGCAGGACCGCCGTATGGCTAATGCCTAAATATACGGCAGCTTGCCTGATGGACGAATGCTTTTGTAATGCGCCGGACAAAAGCGCTTTTTCATAAGCATCCATTTGCTCCCGGAGCAGATTGGACGACGTTAGGGCAGACAAGTGCTCATGGGCGGGAGGGTCTTGCTGTACATCGAGGTAGACGTGCTCCGCTCGAATCTCATCCCCCGGACAAAGGTATACGGCCCGCTCCAATACGTTTTGCAGCTCTCGGACGTTTCCAGGCCAATGATGGGCCTGCAGGGTGCGAATGGCGGAATGGGAAAGCGTCAAGGTCGCATGGTTCATTGTGCGGCATACTTTTTGGATAAAAAACTGTGCGAGCATGGGGATGTCGCTTTTTCGCTCCCGCAGTGGAGGGATCAGAATCGGGATGACGTGCAGGCGATAATACAGGTCTTCGCGAAATTGCCCTTTGCTCGTCATGTCTGCCAGATTGCGATTCGTGGCGGCGATAATCCGCACATCGATCGCGATCGTTTTGCTCGCGCCCAAGCGGCGAACCTTGCGTTCCTCCAGGACGCGCAGGAGCTTCGCCTGCAAATGGAGGGGCAGATCTCCGATTTCGTCGAGAAACAGTGTGCCTCCTTGGGCAATTTCAAACAAACCAGGCTTGCCGCTTTTTAATGCCCCTGTAAACGCTCCCTGTTCATACCCAAACAACTCGCTCTCCAGTAACGTGTCCGGAATCGCTGCACAGTTGATGGGAACAAAAGGCCCCGCAGCCCGATTGCTCTCAAAGTGAATCGCCTTGGCAAACAGCTCTTTGCCTGTACCGCTTTCTCCTTGTAAAAAGACCGTCGCGTCGCTTTTGGCGATCCGCTTTGCAGTCTCAATGCATTGTCTCATGTTCGCGCTCTGCTGAATGATTTCATCAAACGTGAATCGTTCGCTTTTTTGTACAGTGGAGAGCAGCTCATTCATTTGTTTACTGTCGCGCAGCACGATGACGACGCCCTGCTGTTCCCTTTGTTCCGCAGGAATGATCGGATGGTAACTGCAGACGAAGGTCATCGGAATGCTTTGCGCTACCAATATGCTTACTGGAACGCTCGGCAGATCAACGGCCTCCTGCATACATCGCCTGATCTCGTTTGCCGCTTCGCCCCACAGTGTTTCGATCGAGCCGTGCAGCAATTGTTTCGGCTCCATTTTCAACATCGCTTGAGCGGCACGGTTAATGGTCGTAATGCGCAGCTTGTCGTCCACCAGCAGAATTCCTTCCGATACGGTCGTCAGGATCGTATGGATGCGATTTTCACGTTCTTCGGCCGGGAGATAGGGGACCACAGTCACCTGCTCGATGCCCGCCACCTGTGTAATCGTCTCGACCATCGCCGCGATCTGGTCAGGTGGCACGTGCGGAATTTTTACATAGATATAATGCGGCCGCACTTCCATACCGATGATATCCAGCTGGTTGGCGGCAATGCACGCAATGACCTCATATGTAATGCCGACCCGATTCACACCCTTGATTTCTAGCGTAATCCCCTTCAACGTCATCCCACCTTCAGCGAAAGCGCTTCGATTTCCCTTTGTCTTAGTTTATCATAGTTAGAAAACTGGGCTACTCCAAGCCCTTGTTAAAAGAACCTTGTCCCGGGCTGTCGTGGGGGAGAGCGAAAAGAGGAATGGGCTGCGTCTGGTGAGACGCTTGCAGGAAGCGGGGGAGTCCGGCTCCACTCCGAAAACGGCACGTCGGCCAAAATTCCGAGGATGAGCATTCAATGTAGAGTTGGTCTATAAAGCTGTGCCGTTTTCTCCGCTCCGCCTAAGCCAACGTCTCAAAGGTCTAAGCCCATTCCTCTTTTCTCTCTCGCTGAGTGACTGATCAGAATCAACGTACGAGAAGGATGGATAGGTTCCACTCGTACATAAAGGAAAATCGTCTGAAATTGCTTAGCTTCGAAGGACCACGTCACTTTTTGGGGGGCTGAGCGGAGTCGGCCTTGAGTACTCCCTGGGCGCTGTCACTTGCGGAGTGTTCTCTTCTTGGCGATTCCCCTCGCCACCACCGCTGCCACGGTTGCACGATGAGTACAAAGAAAAACCTGGCACGATATGTACCAGGCGAAAAAGCTCAAGCATAAGAAAGCGCCATATCCAGATCGTCGATGATATCCTCTACATCCTCGATCCCGACAGACAGGCGGATGAGTCCGTCTGTAATGTCCATTTTCCGTCGTTCTTCAGCCGGAATGACCGCGTGTGTCATCGACGCCGGATGTTGAATCAGGGAGTCGACATCGCCGAGACTAACCGCGCGTTTGCACAATTGCACGCTGTTCATCATGCGAATTCCCGATTCCAGCCCGCCTTTCAGCTCAAACGAAATAATTCCCCCGTAGCCGTCCATTTGCCTGCTTGCCAGCTCATACTGCGGAAAACTGGGCAAACCGGGGTAGTATACGGCGGCTATTTTGGGATGGCGATGTAAAAACTCCGCTACCTTCTGTCCGTTTTCGCAGTGACGGTCCATGCGGACACCCAAGGTTTTTAGCCCGCGAATGAGCAGATAGGCGTCAAACGGTGCCAGGATGCCGCCGATATCTTTTTGCGTGGTCATGCGAATCTCATCCATGACCGTTTTCGGGCCGACAGCGATCCCAGCGATGACGTCACCGTGCCCGCCGACATACTTCGTCGCACTGTGAATGACGATGTCGCAGCCATGTTCGATCGGGCGCTGCAAGTAAGGGGACATAAAGGTGTTGTCAACCACGACGCAGGCGCCGACCTCTTTGGCAACTTTTGCGACCATTCCCAAGTCAACCAGCTTCATGGTCGGATTGATCGGAGTTTCAATATAAATGACTTTTGTCGTTGGCAGCAGATGTTCGCGAATCGCTGCCTCATCCGTCATGTCGCAAAGATCGTACTCGACCTGAAACCGCTGTTTCAGCAGATTGAGCAAGCCATAGGTGCAGCCATAGAGACCTTGCGTTCCGAGAATATGATCACCTGTCTTGACGAGAGCCATGAGGACGGCAGAGACTGCTGCCATTCCCGAGCCGAAAGCGAGTCCGGCTTCGGCTTTTTCCAGAGCCGCCATCTTTTCTTCCAGCACTTGCACGGTAGGGTTGCCAATGCGTGAATAGATGTATCCTGACTCTTCGCCCGCAAAGCGTCTTGCGCCTGCCTCAACGGAGGGAAACACAAACGTCGAGGTTTGATAGATCGGGGTTGCCAAGGACCCGGTATGCGGATCAGTATCATAGCCTGCATGGATAGCGACGGTGGAGCGGCCTTGCTTTTTTGCTGTTTGGTTGTGGTTCATACGCGATTCACCTCATACATGTAAGTTTGCAAGCGTATTCTTGCACAATGTATGCCAAAAGGGAAAAAGCACGAAACATCAGAAAATCCTTGAAAGGTTCTGAGATCAACGGAAAGAAAACATACCAAGTGGAAACAAATCGAACCAACAGCTAAACTGTCGGCATGACATGAGCAAAAGGATATAATAATAGAAGAAGGCTATTAACAAATTGCCAATCCATGAAATGGAACGCAGAAGGCGAACTGAAGAACCGTGCATCAAAAAGACAAACGAAAATAGGAGATACATACAATGACAGAAAAAAATGCAATGATTGAGCCAGGGTGGAACTTCGACAACAGCTATGCGCGGCTGCCGGAAGCATTTTTTACGCAACTGAACGCAACGCCTGTCGGCTCGCCGAAGTTGAGCGTGCTTAACCGTACGCTGGCAGCAACCCTCGGGTTGGACAGTGAAGTGCTGCAAAGCCCGCAAGGTGTAGCGCAGCTCGCCGGCAACCAGGTTCCCGAGGGCGCGATGCCGCTGGCTCAGGCCTATGCCGGACATCAATTCGGCCACTTTACGATGCTGGGGGACGGGCGGGCGC
Source organism: uncultured Brevibacillus sp. (assembly GCA_946402065.1). Classification (GTDB taxonomy): domain Bacteria; phylum Bacillota; class Bacilli; order Brevibacillales; family Brevibacillaceae; genus Brevibacillus_D. Next base: position 45,173 of record CAMIVR010000022.1, read on the forward strand.
TGTTAGTTGGCGAACAGATTACCCCTCTAGGCGAGCGCTTTGACATTCAGCTGAAAGGTTCAGGGCGAACGCCATACTCCCGCCGCGGCGACGGCCGAGCGGCACTTGGCCCGATGCTGCGCGAATACATCATCAGCGAAGCGATGCATGCGCTGGGGATTCCTACCACCCGAAGTCTGGCGGTGGTGACGACGGGTGAGACGATCATCCGCGAAACAGAGCTGCCTGGTGCGGTTCTGACCCGTGTCGCGGTCAGTCATATCCGCGTCGGTACGTTTCAATACGCTGCCGCGTGGTGCACACCCGAGGAGCTTCGGACTCTCGCGGATTACACCTTGCAAAGACATTTTCCAGACGTTGCGGCAGAAGAGAACCGCTATCTTTTCCTGCTTCGCGAAGTCATCAAGCGTCAGGCTGAGCTGATCGCCAAATGGCAGCTCGTCGGGTTCATCCACGGGGTAATGAACACCGACAATATGGCCATCAGCGGGGAGACGATTGACTATGGTCCTTGCGCCTTTATGGATACGTATGATCCGGCTACCGTATTCAGCTCCATTGACGTGCAGGGGCGCTATGCTTATGGCAATCAGCCGCGCATTGCCATGTGGAATCTCGCGCGCTTTGCCGAAACCCTTTTGCCGCTGCTGCACGACGACGAGGAGCAGTCGATTAAAATAGCCGAGGATGCACTCGCCGATTTTGGTACGACGTATAACCGCAACTGGCTTTCGGGAATGCGGGCAAAGCTGGGGATGTGTAACGAAGAGGCCGAGGATGTATCCTTGATTGATAACCTGCTGTCCATGATGCAGAAGCACCAAGCGGATTTCACCAATACCTTCCGCGCGTTAACATTTGGCAAACCGGAAGAGACAGTCCTGTTTGGCACAGCGGAATTTTCGCAGTGGCATGAGCAGTGGCAGGCGAGATTGGGCAGAGTGCCGGAATCAGCGAACGCCTCGCAACAGTTGATGCGTAACAGCAACCCCGCCGTCATTCCGCGCAACCACCGGGTCGAGGAAGCGCTGAATGCCGCCGTGAACGAAGCGGACTACAGTGTGATGGAACGGCTGCTCGACGTTCTTTCACATCCCTACGCACACACTCCCAAGCAAGAGGAATACAGCACACTGCCTGAGCCGTCAGCCGGTCCGTATCGAACGTATTGCGGTACTTGATCGCTGTGCCCCGTTCATTGTTAGACCACTAACGATGACGGGGCGTTTTTTACAACCAAGCCTTTTTCAACAGCTCCACGCCAAGCTGGATGTCTTCACTGGAAAGATTGCTAAACCCCAGTTTAATAATGGGGTTGTCGGAAACGTTTTTCACAAAGTAGAGGGAAGTCGGATACACCTTGACGCCATAACGGGAAGCGCGCTCGATCAGCCATTCTTCTGAACGCTCCAGATGCACTTCGATTAATACGTACAACCC
>CAMIVR010000023.1 GCA_946402065.1 uncultured Brevibacillus sp.
ACGGGCAGTTGCTAGAGTACGTTTTACTAGGTTACACAAATTTCTTGACAGACTCTGACCATTGTACATCGTAATGGGCCAATTACGTATAACGACACTTTCAAATAATGCTTGAACGAACGGGTATCGATGGTTCAATAAAAACAGCGTAGTCCAGGACTTTATTTTCTTGTCCCAGACTGCGCTGTTTCAATTTTTCAATCAGACTAATCAATTGATGCGGCGTGCCCCAGCAAGGCCGTCCACTATTCTCTGACCCAGTCAGAAAAGGCAGGCAATGATGCGCCTGCTATTTTCCTATTCCAAAACTAAAAAACCCTGATTTCTCAAGGTTTTCTCATAATGCCCCGCGGAATCTAACCACGAACTAAGCTGGCAGGTCATAAAGACATAAATGTCACTAGACGTTACGCTAACCCAACAGCAAAGGAAATGGCCGAATCAATTGCTAATGCCTTCACTTTCTAATGTGAGGGCTTTTCTTAATTTGACTGAGGTTCTTTAAGAACACTATCTTTCGTGTATCTATCGTCATGCATCGGGGTACTACATCGTATAAACCTTTATAAATCAAGGGATACAGGCACTTTTACTTAAACTCAATGTTCAAAAACACAGTATTTTCAAGAGTTTCAGCTTACAGGGAATATCGCTGTATCGTTATCGTGAAATAACATGAGCAGTATAATAGAAGTGTTTTATCACTTTAATAGACTAAATATTCAAAAGTCCCAACAAAAAAATAGCCGAAACTTAATCGACCACCTTTGATAATATAAATATTCATTCAACATTATTTAGAAGTCCAGCCATAGAGCTAACACATAAATACCTCCAAGAGCAACGACCATTCTAAATATTCCTTTCAAAAATCTTGGTATGTATTTCTCAATTAGCACCAACAGAGCAAATAAAACAACCAGCCAGACAATCAGTTTATAAACTCCAGGTACACCACCAAAATATAAACTTCCCATCAGTTTCACCTGCCTATGATATCCCCATTTGATCACCTTTTAAATTTAGATGGATTTTCTACATAACTCCCTACAATATATCCACATTTTAGGCAAATATCATGTATAACAGTTGAACCAGTCAGAAAGAACCCTTTAACGGGAGTTACTACTGCATGTCCAGATTGCTTCCCTTTGCCTATCTCATTCCCTCCACATTTAGGGCATTGAACCTCTGTATTCATCCGTATGTCAGCCTCCGTTTGATTTCTATCATGATGAAATGCCAATTAGATTATAAGTTATACTTTACTTTGCGTGTGTTAATAGCAGCCAATACTTTTTCAAAATCTGTTGTTCCATCTGAGTTTTTGTCAGTCGTAATATGTGGAGGTGTAGAATATGACACTCTTCCCCTATACTCCATCAATACATAAACCGCTGTCTTTAAATTACCGTCTTTTTTCCAATCAACGAAACCATAACACAATATAATTCACATCTGCTCCATGATTGGATGGTATAACAATCTTTTCAACATGTTCATAAACAGGCAAATTACTCATACATACTCCCTCCGTATAAAAACGATATTTTATTCAGGGTAAATCCCTTTTGTAGCTATCAATGACGCTACTCTGATTTCCCGCGCTTTTGCGACGGTACAGGGCGATTTACGTCAGATTCAGTGGTTTCATACGGACCGTGGCAGCGAGTTTAAAAAATCAAAAGATAGACGAGCTTCTGGGGACGTTTGAAATCGGCCGTTCCCTCAGTATGAAAGGCTGTCCATACGACAACACTGTGGCCGAAGCCACCTACAAAATCATGAAAACCGAGTTCGTGAACCAAAGTGACCTTGTGACCAATCTGTGACCAAAAGACACCCCTCCCCCTCAAACCAAAACAAAAAACCTTGATTTCTCAAGGTTTTTGCACGATGCCCCCACGCGGAATCGAACCACGAACTGATCATTACGAGTGATCTGTTATACCATTTAACTATGGGGGCCAGTTCAAGTACCTTTCTATAATAAAGCATCTCATGTCCTTTTTCAAGTGGAAAATCAATTCGATTGAAACAAAAAAAACTGCCCGGTTGACGAGCAGTTTTTTTATACTTACAGTTTTACAACGTTTTCTGCTTGTGGTCCGCGGTTTCCTTGGGTTACGTTAAATTGAACGCGCTGTCCTTCATCCAGGGTTTTGAAGCCGTCACCTGTGATGGCGCTGTAGTGCACGAATACGTCGCTGCCGCCTTCCACTTCGATAAAACCAAATCCTTTTTCTGCATTAAACCATTTTACTGTTCCTGTTTGCACAAAAAAACCTCCAACACATGTAAATTTTATCCAAAAGAATTGGCTTAAAAAAACACATACCTCAGAGCTCATGTTAAGCTAAAAGTGACAATGCTCCAGTGTATGTGAATCTGTTAGCTCAATTTATGAATTGATTCATTTTACCACATACCAATGTCCGTAGCAAGAAAGGAAGCACATCTGACTGTGAAACAATTTCCCCATGTATACCGTCATACATGTTACATAGCGTTTAGTAAGCATTCGATTCGGGAGGGACTTGACGTGAAACACAAAAACCGACTGTACTTGCTCCTTATCTTTTGTGTGGCGGCAGGAGCAGCACTGTTTGCCTTTACCGCAAACAGTGACGCTGAAAATCCGCCCCCTGTTGCAAAGGAAAAACTGGTCGATTACTTTGCAGCGAATCACTGGAGTCATGACGCGATCAGCACCCTGTTCGGCAAGCCAGTGAAACAAATCGACGCATTTGACTACTATCCAAGCGGAATTCGAATCAAGCTGGATGACAACCAGAAAGTTTTTGCCTTGATCGCTGACCGCTCCTACAAAGGCGAGATTGTCCCGGGAGTTACCACCAGCACGACCAAGCCGGAGGTGACCGGCAAGCTGGGGAATCCGGCCTTTCACGATCAGGCCAATCAACTCGTCGGGTATCAGTACACGGGCTACTACTTGTTTTTTACCTTTGACAACGACAAGATCAAGGAAATCTCCGTCTACCGGCGTGATCAGCTCACGGATGTAGACAAACTGATTGACGCTGCCCAAAATTTGCAGGCCTACGCCGACAAGCTTTCGTTCCCGATGGATCACCGAGACTTTTCGCTCTTCCAGCGCTGGGGGAATCCGGACTTCACTCACCATCTGCACGGAATCGGCTCGTATGCCTGGGAGTACCCTTCCCGCGGAATTGCTTATGACGGGGTAGACGAAGATGCGAATTTGACGATTTACCGCAATGATTGGCCTCCACATGCCCTCGATGTGCTGCGCGGCAAAAAGAATGTAATTTTCTCGACGGACGATGCGATCCTGCTGAAAGAGCAAGAACGGATCGCCTACGAAAAAGAAAAGGTTGAGAAGGCCAAAGAGCACGGCATCCTCTCTCCGGACAAGCTGACGATTGCCTTGATTGATGCAGATGGTCTGTACAGCTCGGCCAATATCCGTTTTTACAACAAGGACTACACTCCAATCGCACAGGTGTTTCCCGGTTATTTTATCGATCAGGTCGTGTGGCTGGATAATCAATGGGTAGCGTACTTTACGATGCAAAGCATGGGCGTGTTCCATACAGCTTCAGGTACGAACCAAATCATCCTTACCACTGAGAAAAGCTCCTCTACCCCAATGACGATCTTTGATGTCAACGCGATTACCGCCGATCCGGTGAACAACAACCTGATATTTGAGCGGACCGATAATCGAAAACCATACGTGCTGCATTACGAACTGAAAGACAATCATTTTCTTTATACGTGGTAAGCTGCTTTGCCAATTGCTTTCCTCTCAAAAATTACATACACTGATACTAAGGCTCCGTGCTACCTGGCATGGGCCTCATTATTTATATGGAGGTAGATCACGATGAAACTGAGGCGAACTCCCTGGCGAGTGTTAACGCTTGTCCGCAATTGCAACAAACCAATCCCGCAAAAGATAGGAGATGAGTATTTTGAGCCATAGTCCGTCCAATTCCATACACAGTCGTCTGATGGAGCAGCTCGTTTTTTTCGATGAGCAGCGCTTTGACTTTATCGATACGTATTTTCGTCATATTCCGCCGGCAAACCGGCAAAAAGAAGTTCAATTTATCGATCAGTATCTCTCTACCGTAGAGGCATTATTACCCGAGTTGAAAGAAGCAAACACGTCAACCCTGCCAAAGGTATTGATCGGGTGCGAAGTTTCGCTCTTTTACGAAGATGATCAGATGGAAGAGTCTTTCACCATCTGCTTCCCTGAAACGGCCAATCCTGATTCCGGGCGCATCTCGTTCTTGTCCCCGATCGGCCAACAAGTTCTCATGCGCTCTGCAAATGAAACGATCCAATTGCAAGCGCCGATGGGAAAGGTGGATGTCACTGTACAGCGCATCAAATTTGTTGACTGGTAACAGGTCAGGCCGCATGAGCTTTTACAACTACGAACAGTCAGGCTAACCACTAATTGGTTAGCCTTTTATGTTTTTTCATCCGTCTTCCCAAGCACGTCGTTTGGGATAAAATGACTCGACTGCGGAAACCATGTAACTAGACAGCATGAAAGGAGTGGCAGCATGATACCCGAGGATATCAAGCAACTGCTGCACGAGATCAGATTGATCGGCGGCGGCATCGAAAAATACGACGCGCCTGACGATTGGCGGCTCATCCAGAACATAATGGACGAGCGTCACATCACGATGGAGCAAGTCGCGAGCGTTGACTGGGCAGCGACTAAGCAGATTCTGCTTGAAGAAAAACGACGCGCTCAGGAAAAAATGGACGAATTTTATCGGGATGCCATCTGGTAACGACAAGAGGCTGTCATTTCGACAGCCCCGGACTGCATGTACTGCTTTACCGGTTGGAAACGGCGTACTCGTACAGCACCTTGCCGATCTTGCCCTGTGTGTCCAGGGCGACGTGCGCATCGACATCCTTTGACAGGATCGTGATGGTAAAGGTCCGCTGATTGGCAAAGAAGATGCCCGCATCGTGCTGGCTGCCGGTATCCCAGCCCGTTTTGTTGGCGAGCTCCCATAGAGGTTGACCGCCTAGCAATGGCGAGTCGCTTTCGGGAAGATAGGCAGGGATGCCATTGCGGACTTGCTGTTTTTTCATGATGTTGATCATTTGCTCGCAGGCGTGCCGGGAGAGGTAGTCGCCTGTCGTCAGCTTTTTCAACAGCAGGTTGACGTCTGCCGCGGTGATGACGTTTTTTTCGGCAATCCCGGCTGGATAAGTCATCAATTTTTTGCGGAAGCGACTGTCTTTCATCCCGATATCCGCCATCGTCTGCTGGACTTGTTCGGCTCCGATCAGGTCGATCAGCATGTTGGTCGCGGTGTTGTCGCTCTGAATGATCATCAGCGTCAGATAATCTTGTACGGGCAGCTGGATGCCCGCTGACATGCGAAAGAGTACACCGGAACCGCCGACCATGTCTTCCTGCTTGAGCGTCAGGTAATCGTTGAGGCTTGCTTCCCCGCGCTCGATCGCCGCAAAGACGGCAGCCATGATCGGTACCTTGATGATGCTCTCGGCAGTGAACACCTCCTGCGAATTGAGCGCAAAACTCTCGCTACGGTCCAAATCCTCGACGACAATTCCCCATGTACCGCCCGCTTGCTCTGCGGATTCCAACACTTTTTGCTTTACATCTTCCAACGTCTGTTGCATGTCATGGCCTCGCTTTCTCCCACAGCTGCCCCTTTTGCAAAGACTCGTGCAAGGGGTTGCTTGTCTGCATTTTTCCACCATTTTAAATTAGCCAGAGCTTGGAGAGAATCCTTTTTCTTCTTCAACTGGCTGCCACACGATTGTCTGCAGCACGGGCGGAAAAAAGGAAGCCCCTGCTCGAATTCAGGAGCAAGAGCTTCCCGCACATTGCCCAAACTGATCGGTCTGTTCCTTCTGCTTCCGCGAATAATGCAACACTGTTGCGAGCAGCAGCTGCGTGCCAAGCTGAATGTCTTCTATCGAGGCCCACTCTAGCGGATTATGGCTGATTCCCCCGCGGCAGCGGACAAAGATCATGCCGATATCCGTAATATCCGCCAGTGACATCGCATCGTGTGCGGCACCGCTGACGAGCAAGGGTGCCTCTAGTTCCATGGCTTTGCTGATGCTCGCCATCGTTTCGGTGACGTGCTCGGCACACAGTGTTGGCGCCAGATTGAGGTGTTCGTCCACCCGGTACTGAAGGTGACGCCGCTCGCACGTCTCGGCAATATGCGCTTTCAGCTGGCTGACCACACGCTCGCGTCTGTCCCGGTCAATATCGCGGATATCAACGGAAAACTCCACCGCTTGCGGAATCACATTAGGGCCGCCGGGTTCCGCTTTGATCCAGCCGACTGTGCCCACTGTAGCCGCATCGGGATCTTCACTGCACAGCTGTTCAATCGACAAAATCACTTCAGACGCGGCAACCATCGGATCCTTGCGCATCTTCATCGGAACGGTGCCGGCATGTCCAGCCTCTCCGTCAATCCGGACCTGCAAAGCGAGTGGTCCCGCGATGCCTTTAACAATGCCGACCGGATGATTGCCGACCTCCAAGGCTGGCCCTTGCTCGATATGCATTTCCAGATATACTTTGATTTCACCGGGGCCGCGAACAGACTCGCGATACCGCTCGGGTTCCAGCCCAAACGAGCGGAGCGCCTCCAGGCGGGTAATGCCTTCTGCATCTGTTATGTGAAACTCATCCCAGTTCAGTTGTCCGACCATACCGCGACTGCCGAACAGCCCTCCCGGAAAGCGTGTGCCTTCCTCATCGCAAAACGCAACCACTTCAATGGAACAATCGTGCTCGCTACCCCGTTCGTGTATCGTCTGAACGACTTCGATCGCGCCAAGCACGCCAATCGTCCCGTCGTATCGGCCGCCGTTCGGGACCGTATCGATATGGGATCCGAGCATCACGACAGGCGCGGTCGGATCCTTGCCTTGCTTGTGTCCAATCAGATTGCCGAAGTGGTCGCGCCTGACTGTCATTCCCGCTGCTTGCATCCATGTCGTGACCAAATCTTGTGCTGCCCTGTCCTCCCCGGTCAAGGCAAAGCGGGAAACACCCTGCTCAGGCGTCTCGCCGATTCGCGCAAGCTCCAGGATATGCTGTTCCAACCGTTTTGCGTTAATCTGTGTTGTCATCATTGTTCTCCTCCGTAACTCCATTGTACCACTGGTTTTTCTCTACGATTCGCTTTTATTTTCGGCGAACAGGGCGTTCAGCTGCTGATAGGTTTTCGGAAATTCCGCCTGGTAGCGCAAAAATGCAGGTACCGGGTAGCGCACTCCGCCGCGATGCGTCCCTTCCAGGCCATAGACAAGCTCATCAGCGTCACTGAACAGAAAGCTGAACGCCATCTCATCGTCCATCGTCTGAGCGAACACTCGATCACCGTAGCACGGCACGATAACCTGCGGCTCACCCGTATGCAACGGTTTAATGACGATGTCAGCACAGTCGGCACGGCTGGAAAACGTCGATGGCAGCGACCCGCCGCGCTTGTACAGCATCCCGGCGACCAGCCGCATGACTTGTGCCGAGTTGCCATAAACTACGACGACATCAGGCGCAAGCGGAGCACGGTCAAGCGGAAAACAGACATAATAGCCGCTCTCTTCCTTCGTTAACTTGGGCACATCCAGCTCCGTACGTACGGCTGCCTCCTGAGACTCGGTGTACATCCCGCAGACGAGATTGCCCTCTGTGTAGTAAGGCAGAGCCTCCTCATAGCCAAACGCCACCTGGGCGATCGGACAGGACAGATCCTCGCCGTTCATGGCAATCACCCAGCCGTATCGGCGAGCAAACGCCACTGCCTGGCAAATCGTGATCTCCACCCCCATGTCTTGTTTGGGCCGCTTCGCTTTTGGCGGTAAATCCGCTGCATCCTTGATCAGTTTGATGCCGACGGGGAACGTATTGGGGCGAATGTGACGCTGAATGTGCTCGTTCAATGCTTTTGCTTCCATCAGGAATCCCTCGCTTTCTTTCGCTTTTTTTACTTATTCGCATATACCCTCCGGCATTCCTTTTCATGTCAGGAGAATGAATTGCCTGGTAGTACGCACCATCTTTCCACTTGCTTGTCTGAATGGTATGATCAAACATACAGACAAGCAAAAATATTCCCTCAAAAAATGGACAAGGTGGTGAGGTCTTTTGCAAAATTACTTTGATATGATAAACCATATGGAACAGCAAAAAAATTCATTCGACCTCGTTCAAGCTGTCGATGTGCCTCCTCCCGATCCATCCAGGGAGGGAACCGAAAGAGATTACCAATTGGCTGACTATCAGTATGAGATTCTCAAGGAGTCGATTCGCGCCTTTGAGGCCTCCCTCGACGAAAACCATGAGGTAGCCTTTTTATTGGCCTCCTTTGGCCAGTCCGTGCTGTTTAACGTTACGGCAATCGGCTACAGCAATCCGTCGCTGCTGCATTTCTTTGGCTTTGTCGACGGAAAAAAAGCCGAGCTGGTCCAGAATATCAATCAGCTAAACTTTCTCTTGATGGCAGTTCACAAAGACGAGCCTGACCGACCGGCCCGCCGCATCGGCTTTAACGTCAAACAGGATGCGAGCGAATAGCGAGCAAAAAGAAATGGAGTGCTGCGTGATAGCCAACTGCTAGGCGCGGTACTCCATTCCTTCTCTGCCGATCAGAATGTACAAATAGACGTATTGGCTCAGGCTTACGTGTGGAAATACAAAAGCCAGCTCTTGCAGGTCAGGAAGCTGCCTGATGGCATACCGCAGTTTTTTCTTGGCCAATTTGCGCGTCAACTCGGCTGCATCACGCCAGGAGACGAGAAAGTAGATTGATTTCTCCACCCTGCCACCACCTCACAGGCATAGTATGTCCAAAAAAGCCCAAACGATCAGCAATAAAACTGCTGCTCATACGGATGCCAGGAACCTGACAGAAGATTTCGGACCAATTGTTGTGCCCGGGGACAATCGGAACAATAGTCGGGATAGCAGAATAATCGGACCGATTGAGATCGCAGCCATTAAAGGCAAGCTGACAAAAACGCTGGAAACGGCGCGATTTTCGTTATCGTTTTTGCATGATAGGGCGATAAAAAATGTGAAACCTGAACCTGCATGATTCCGTATACAATGGAAATACCAGGAGGGGGATGCTGCATGCTCAACGAGTTGTTCGTCGGCATTTGCGAGTTCTTTTTAAGTATTGTTGATCTCTTTTTGCCTAAACAGAAATAAACTGCCGGCTCAGTGGAAAAAGGACTAGTTCCGAACTGTCAGGTGGGGAGAGAGTAATAAAGAGAAGGGGTCATCTGGTGCGTCGCTTGCAGGAGGTCAGGGGAGTCTGGATCCGCTCCTCCTAACCGAGCTTAGCAAAGGGCTAAGCCCATTCCCCTTCTCTCTCTAGTGACTGGACAAATCAACGGGCGAAAAGAATAGCGAGGCTTCACCGCCACACGAACAAGCGGCCCCGAAATGCAGCTTGTGGTTGCTCGTACGTTATCCTTTCCCTTCTGAAAACCCCATCCATTTCTTTACATGAGCACAATTCCCTTTGGATGTAAGCAGTTCTAAATATCGACGACAATCGGTTCATCGCCGATTATGTTTGCGCCAAAAGCGGCGAGCTGTGTCTGCCTTCTTGCTCCATTCAAATGATAGATCGTAGCATTTCTGCCAGTCAGTACCCCGCTTTTTCCTACCGGAAGTGCCCCCACACAAATCGACGCGATGATTTTGCCTGCGCGGTCAAATTCGCGGATGATGTGCAAAAACGGTTCTCGCTTCGTCCGCCTTTAGGCGAAAATCACCTTGTTTCAGCAGCCAGCCTGTTCATCACTTGAATGCGGCGGTCCTTGTAGCTGCATCGCCATTCCGGCAAAGAGCGCATCAAGCGCGAAGTCAAACCGGGATTGATGGTCTTCGGCCTGCCCCAACCCACTGCACACCGCAGCTTGAAAGCAGGGGAACGCTCCGGAGTCGAGCCGTTCCTGCAGTTCAGCGAGATCGTCAACCTCCCCTTCGTGACCAGGCGTGGCCCCTGCTTCGGCAAGCGTATGTCCAATCACAAATGTCGTAATGGTATTGATCACGTGAAACGCACGCTGCGGGCTGAACCCGATCTGACAAAGCGCAGCAGCAATGCGTTCGACCACGTGCATGGCCGCGGGTGTCATCGCCGGTCGTGTGGCAATCAGCGGCAGCAACCGGGGATGGAGCAACAGCTCGCGCCGAAGCGCTACAGCAAAGTCGCGAAGCCAAATCACCCAATCCGCCCGCTCGCCGATCAGCTCTGAAAACGCCGTAAATGTATGGGCTACCCCCCGCTCGATTAGGCCGTCGAGCAACGCATTTTTATTGGGCACGTAATAGTAGAGCGTCATCGCCTCGACGCCCAGCTCGGCACCGAGCTTGCGCATCGACAGACCTGCGATACCGTCGCGGTCCACCAGCTCAAGTGCAGCGTCCAGTATGCGCTCTCTGGACATTTTTTCCCGATCCAAACGCTCCATGATGCTTCCTCTCCCTGATCCTGTCTAGTCAACCGTCGGCCAATCCCAGCCCAACTGCAAAAACAGTCCCAGGCGGTCACTGACGCCGCGAATCTCTTTAATCTTGCCCGCTTCCAGCGTAAACAGTAACATCGATTCGTTCCGGAAGCTGCGGTGTGTCGGTTCAGGCATCCGCGGATGCGGGCCGGAATGGACTCCGCTTTGGGTAATGCGGGCGACCACGCGAACGTCTTCGGCAACCAACTCCTCCACCTGCATATGCAGCGGGTGAAGCGCCGCCAACTGCTGGCGAATCCCGTCAAAAGCAGCTCCCGGCTCGTCGGCTTCGCCGTAGATGATTTTGTTGTGATCAATGACATCGTCGGCCATGAACTGCCGCAACAATTCGAGCTTCCCTTCGTTTATGACCTCAAAAAACCTTCTCACGGCCTGCTTGTTTTGCGCAATCACGGCTTGATTCATCGTATCGCCCCTTTTTCTTACATCGTAAGAATTCAATGACATTATCATAATCTTACACTGTAAAAAAAACAAGAAAAAACTAGCTGCGCGCTTTTAGGTGGCGATCTCGCCTACGTCGTCATCGCTTCTGTAGAAGTGGAGTATTAAGCGGCTCGATCAAAATTATAGCGATGCAGATCATTCTAAAAGAGGCATGTGCTTTCTGGCACGCGCCTCTTTTTCATGACGTATTGTTTCTTTGCCCTTTCGCCTGATCATATACCCTCTCCCGTCCCTCACAAGGAACAGACAGCTCCCGCAGACGATTCCCACTGCCAGAGAGCTTCCTCCGTTTACCAATCATTAGTTTTTCTAATGCTAAAGATAGCAGATCGGTATTTCACATCCGATCCGGAGGCTTCTATAGTGGAAGCATAAAGAGCATGCATGTTCCTTTTTCAGATGATATCGCACCTGATTGAACCGGTTGTACGCATCAGCTTTTCCTACATGCCCCATCAGGTACAACGGTCACTCACGCGTGCAAGCTAAATTGCAAGGAGTGAAAGACACCATGTCACAGGCGCAAGCACTCGCCGGAGCAAACAACAAAAAACAATACCTCGGCTTTTCCATCGGGATTGGCTTAACTTTGCTTATCGCCCTGGTGGCCAAATATTTGGCCGGGTTTCCTTTTCTCAGCATTATGGGCCAGCTCGTCATCGCCATCCTGATCGGTATTGCCTGGCGGGCGACCGTCGGGGTGCCGCAGTCTCTGGTGGCCGGTACGAACTTCTCAAGCAAAAAGCTGCTGCGTCTCGGCATTATCCTGCTCGGGATGCGGCTGAATTTGATGGATATCGTCCACGCTGGCCCGAAAGTCTTTCTCATGGCAGTGATCGTCATCGTCTTTACGCTGTCTGTCGTGTACGGGCTGGCTCGCCTGTTCAAAGTCGAACAGCGCCTGAGCATCCTGACCGCCTGTGGGACGGCGATTTGCGGGGCGGCAGCCGTCGTCGCGATCGCTCCGCAGATCAGGGCAAAGGATGACGAAACGGCCATTGGCGCAGCGATGGTCGCAATTCTGGGGACGATTTTTACCCTGATCTACACGTTCTTGTTCCCCGTTTTGGGCTTTTCCCAGCTCGGCTACGGCATTTTCTCCGGGGCGACGCTGCATGAAATCGCTCACGTCATTGCCGCTGCCGCACCGGGCGGAAACGATGCCGTCGACATGGCCGTCATCGTCAAGCTGACGCGTGTCGCACTGCTGGTACCGGTCGCGATTCTGATCGGCATCTGGGCGAATCGCTCCAGCCGGGATGAACATGGCGGCAGCTCCAAAGCATCGTGGAAGTCGCTCCCGATCCCGTGGTTCATCCTCGGCTTCCTCGTCGTCAGCGGCATCAATTCGCTCGGCATCATCTCTTCCGCGATTGCCTCCGACATCGTCGTGCTGGCTTACATGCTGATCGCGATGGCGATGGCCGGACTCGGCTTGAATGTCGACCTGGTCACATTCCGCCGCCTCGGTATGAAGTCGTTTGCAGCCGGATTCATCGGTTCTGTATTGCTCGCTTGCCTGGGTTATGGAATGGTTCATCTGTTCGGCCTTGCTTAGGGAGCGGAGCCTTCCAGCCTCCAGGTAACCAAGAGTTAAGGGACACCGTCCTGCCGCAGCTCGCTGGCAGGAGGACGTCCCTTTTTTTAGTAACTAAGGCTAAGCCAAGTTTTCTAATAATTGTTGCATCATTCACTAGATTTGTACGGTTACAATGATTAAGATAGGAGAAGGAAAAAGGAGGAATGCTGGATGTTGAAAGAAGTCGTGTTAGTCGTCCTTTCCATTATTGGTGTTGTACTGGTACTCGCCCTGGTTGCCCTTTTCATCCTCACGCTGATTTTGCGGATCAACGGCAGAAAAACGCATCACTCGATCATCCGCTCCCATCCCGTTCTCGGGTGGATCCGATATTTATTGGAAAAGCTGGGACCGGAGTTCCGTCAGTACTGGTTCGACGATGATCGCGCCGGAAAACCGTTTTCCCGCTACGACTTCATCGGGCTGATCTACTCTGCCAAGTATCGCAGCGATCTGCTCAGTTTCGGAGGCAAGCGGGATTTTGACACTTCCGGCTACTACATTGCCAACAGCATGTTTCCGCTGCTGACAGATGAATTGCGGGTCAAAAATGGCGACCAGGTGCAATCGAGAAAGTACGTGATTGAGCATGAAGGGATTTTCAGCCGCAAGGAAAAAGTCGTCACTGACCAGACCCCCCCATGGCTCTATCCGGATGAGGACAGAATCGTCGTCGGCCGAAGCCGCAAGCACCCCTGGTACATAAGCGGAATGTTCGGCGCATCTGCAACCTCGTACGGCTCTGTCGGGGAAAACTACATCCTCTCGACCGGCGGCGGCGCTAAGATGGCAGGCGGTTCCTGGATCAATACTGGCGAGGGTGGCGTCGTACAGGAGCACCTCGCCACAGGCGCAGATGTCGTCTCGCAAATCGGCCCCGGACTGTTCGGGTTTCGCGACGAAAACGGAGACTTTTCCTACGACGAGTTCGTGAAAAAAGCAAATGAGCCGCATATCAAAGCGTTTGAACTGAAATTTGCCCAGGGGGCGAAAATCCGCGGCGGGCATTTGGAAGGCTCAAAAGTAAACGCGAAAATTGCCGCTGTCCGCAAGGTGCCGATCGGCAAGACGATCAACTCGCCAAATCGCTTCGCGTTCCTGAAAAACGCCGAAGAGTCGCTCAGCTTTATTCGCAGCTTGCAGGAGGCAGGTGGAAAGCCTGTCGGAATCAAAATCGTCATCGGCCAGCAGGCGAGTTTGGAGCAGTTTTTTGCCACTATGGTGCGCATGGACATCTATCCCGACTTCATTACCGTCGATGGCGGTGAAGGCGGTTCCGGCGCGACCTACAAATCGATGGCCGACTCCATGGGCCTGCCGCTCATCCCCGGCTTGATCACGTTAGTGGACACGGCGTACAAATTCGGCGTGCGCGACAAATTCGCCATTTTCGCTTCAGGCAAACTGATCACTCCGGATAAAGTGGCGATCGCCCTGGCGATTGGCGCAGATGCAGTCAACTCGGCTCGCGGCTTTATGATGGCCAACGGCTGTATTATGGCCCTGCAGTGTCATACCGGCTGCTGTCCGGCCGGGGTGACGACGACCGACCCGAAATACCAGGATGCGCTCGTGCCGGAAGAGAAGAAATGGCGCGTGATGAACTACATCATCAGCATGCGTGCCTCCCTGTTTGCCCTGGCGGCAGCGGCAGGGCTTGACAGTCCCAAGCGGTTTACGCGGGAGCACATCGTGTATAAGGATGAGGCCGGGCGGACGATGAAGTTGAGCGAGCTGTTTCCGATTCCGGACAAGTCGCGGGAGCATGTGACGAGCGGCAGTGCATCCTGAGGCCACTGCTGCATGCGAATGGTCAGCATCGAACAAGGCCACATGCCTGGGAAATCATCCCGCACGCGGCCTTGCTCGTTTCATGTCCGGTGTCCAAAGTAATTCGTCAGAACGCCCAGCTTCTCAATTTGTATGCTTACTTCGTCCCCTGCTTGCAGCCATTGGCGCTCGGATTCCGGCAAGCCGAGAATGACGCCTTCGGGTGTGCCTGTGAGAATGATGTCGCCAGGCTCCAGGGTCATATGCTGTGATAAGTAGGCGATCAACTCATCGCAGCGGAAGATCATGTCAGACGTGTTGGAGTTCTGTACCTGTCTGCCGTTGACAAATGCTTGAATCCGCAAGTCATTCGGATTCTCCACTTCGTCGGCAGTGACCAGATACGGTCCGATCGGGGCAAACTTTGCACATGTTTTGCCCAGCAGCCATTGGCTCGTGCGCATTTGCAAATCGCGTGCGGAGACGTCATTGGCATTGCAATAGCCGAACACATAGCGAAGGGCGTCTTCTTTACGAACGTTCTCGGCCTTTGTCCCGATGACGATGCAAAGCTCCGCTTCGTAGTCAACCTGCTTTGACTGTTTCGGCAGCGGCACCACATCAAGATGAGCCGCTACTGCGTCGGAGAATTTGCCAAAGACAATCGGCGTTGTCGGGATCGGCATATTCGTCTCTTCGGCATGACGGCGGTAATTCAAGCCGATGCAGATGATTTTTCCCGGTTTGGCGAGACAAGGCAGCACTTCCACGTCGCTTTCAGCCACAAGCTGTGCGGACATGTCTTCGTTTTGCGCCAGTTTGCTACGTACGCTCTCAAGCAGGGATGGATTGCGCAGCAACTCGTCAATGGTTGCAGGGAGATCTGACGCGAGTCCCAGTGATGCGAGCGGCAAAATCCCCGCTTCCAGGCGAACCCCGATTTGTTCGTGGCCGTGATGGCGAAAGGCAAGCAGTTTCATTTCCATCCTCCTTCAGTTGATTCTCACTAAAACATTCGGTGTGATTGATGAGAACCCTTTTTTGCCAGTGGCCGGGATACTTGTCTTCTGCTTGATCAAGGAACCGCCTGCCCCCTCATGTCACAGCCGTGTTCAAAAGCAACGGGACAGACCGAATCTATCATTCGTCTGTCCCTGCAACGTCCATGCGGGCAACCACTTGTTCAGTTGTTACTGCTTGTCCGAGCGACGTTGGAGCCCGCTGTTTTCTTGCACTTACTCGACGCTCGTCCATTTCCAATCGATATAGTTCAGCCCGTCGATCACATAATCCTTGACGTACTCTTTTTTCACAAATGCATCGCTATAAAAGTAAATCGGCATCACCGGCATTTCGTCCATCAATATCGCTTCGGCATCGGTCAGCAGCTTCTTGCGCTTCTCAGCGTCCGCCTCTGTCGCCGACTGCTTCAGCAGTTCCTGATACTTTTGATTTTCCCACCGGGTGTCGTTGTTTCCGCCGGTTTTCGACTCGAACATCTCCAGGTAGTTGATCGGGTCGTTGAAGTCGCCAAGCCAGCCCAACCGGCCAATTTGATAGTTGCCTGTGTGCATGTTTTCCAGGTAGACCTTCCACTCCGTGCTTTCCAGCTTCACCTCAACGCCGAGCGCTTGCTTCCACTGGTCGCGAATCGCTTCGGCGATCTTCTTGTGGCTCTCGCTGGTATTATAGGAGACGGTAATCGGCGGCAGCTTGCTGATGCCGAGCTCTTTCATCCCTTCCGCCAACAGCTTCTTAGCGGTCTCGGTGTCATTGTCCTTGAAGTAGCCCCCGTCTTTCAGCGTCATGGTCAGCGGCACGACAGCGGTCGCAGGCAGCGGATTGTTCAAAGCAGCTTTGTCAATCACCGCTTGCCGGTTGATCGCATAGCTGAATGCTTTGCGGATTTTCGCATTGTTGAACGGGGCCTGTTCCGTATTGAACTTGTACCAGTACACTCCGGCAAACGGCTGCGTGATCAGCTTTCCTTCCTTTTTCAGGACGGGAATCACATCTTGCGGCAAATTCCCCAGCGGCTGACCGGCCCAATCCAGCAAGCCGTCTTCAAACATGGACATCTCCACGTTTTCGTCTTCAATCATAGCCCCTTCGATCCGGTCCAGTTTGACCGCGTCCTTATCCCAGTATTTCTGGTTTTTAACCAGTGTCAGCTTGTCCCTGTGCGCCCACGCCTCAACCTTGAACGGACCGTTGCCGACCAGCGTCTTTACCTCGCCAGCCCACTTCGGATTGGCTTCCACTACTTTCTTATTGACGGGAAAATAAGTATGGAAAGCCGTCAGCTCCAGGAAGTACGGTGTCGGCTGCTCCAGTGTGACCTGCAGGGTGCGATCATCCAACGCCTTGACGCCCACTTCGTCAAGCTTGACCTCCCCGCGACTCGCCTGTTCTGCGTTCTTGATGGCGTACATCATGTAAGCGTAGTTGGCTGCCGTCCTGGGATCGACGACCCGCTTCCAGGCGTATTCGAAATCGTAGGCGGTTACCGGATCGCCATTGCTCCATTGGGAGCTGCGCAAATGGAAGGTATAGGTTTTCAAGTCGGGCGAAACGTCTACTTTTTCGGCTACCGAATTGTGCACCTTGCCGTCCTTGCCGATCCGTGTCAACCCGTCAAAGGCAGCTCGGGCAATTGCCCCGGACGTACTGTCGTCCGCCAAGGCCGGATCGAGTGTCGGCGGATCTATTACGAGATTGATCCGCAATGTCTTGTCCCCCGGCTTTTTCGCCGCAGGCGCGGCTGTCGGCGCTTCGCTGGCCAATACGCTGACACTGGAGGTGAACAGCATGCTAATCGAGAGAAAAGAACCAATGGCTAACTTTGATTGTCTGTTCAAAATAACACAGCCTCCTCTTTTTCCATCTTTTTCTATGGTACACTACTGTTGGAATATTTACAAATTTGCATTGGAGGCTGAGTGATTTTTCTACGGTGTGCTTTATCCGGCATCCGACGAATCCTCGTTTGTCACCGGAACGGAATGGATCATCGACCGCAGATGGACGGCGCAAGGAACGCATGAAAAACAACCAGCACCGTCCACAATGCGGACAGTTATCTAACCCGTCGGCTTCGTCGTTTCCCCTGCATACTTTCTTCTGTAGTTCCCCAGTGCCAGCAGCGGCCAAATATACTGATAGCTGTGATAGTAGAAGTAAAAACCGCCAGGAAGTCCCGCACCTGTCGGATACGTCGTCGTCCAGCCTTGAGCCGTCCCGTTGTTGGCCAAAAATTCGATTCCTCGCCTGATTTCCGCTGTCGGTTGCGCGTTGACCGCAATCAGCGCATCCGTCGCCCAAGCGGTCTGGGCCAGCGTCCCTTGGCCGAGCGGCACATACCGCTTGCGGATATCGCTGTTGCACGACTCACCCCAACTGCCGTCCCGATTCTGGATTTCGATTAGCCAGCGCACGGCTTTTTGCACAGATGGATCATCTGGCTGCACGCCCACCGCGATCATGCCGGTGAGCGCCGCCCATGTGCCGTACAGATAAGCGATGCCCCAGCGGCCATACCAGGAGCCGTCTGCTTCCTGATTCTCCACCAGCCACTGCACGCCCCGCCTGATTTGTGGATGCGGAAGTCTCATTCCCGCATCACTGCCCAGGTATTCCAGGGTTCTCCCCGTCAAATCTGCCGCCGACGGGTCAATGCTTATGGTGTCCGCCCCATCCAACGGAAGCCAGGTGAGGATTTTCTTGTTGGTGTTTTTCTCAAAAGCAGGCCAGCCGCCGTCGCCATTTTGCATGGACAAGACCCACTGCCGCCCGCGATCCCATGCCTGACGATACGTCGCATCGCGTTTGGCGAGTCTGCGGATAGCCCGCAGTGCAGCCGTAGTATCATCGACATCGGGATTTCGCGTGTTGCTGTCGGAAAATCCCCATCCGCCCGGCAGTGTGTTCGGATTGTGCCAGGTCCAGTCCCCGAGCGTATTCTGCTGGCGTGAAAGTATGTATTGGCCTGCTTTTTGGATCATTGGAGTCGTGCTGGGGACACCGGCGTTTTGCAATGCGTCGCAGAGCAGCGCCGTATTCCAGACGGTCGACGTCGCTTCCTGTACATCCGTATAGCCGGATGCTGCACACGCCATCGCTCGCAAGCCGCTGACCGCACGGGTGATCACCGGATTGGTTTTGCTGTAGCCGAGCGAGAGCAGCGCAAAGATCATGAGAAACGTCGAAGTAAAGTAGCTGTACAATGTTCCATCCGGCTCGATGCGCTCAAGGATAAATTGTTCTGCCTGCTTCAATGCGAGACTATGCATGTAGGGAGGAAGGAGCGGAAGTTGCGACAACGCATGTTTCACCATATTTGTCAGCCGGGGAAGCTGGAACTCGCCCCAATCGTTGGGGACACCGCTCAGCGTCAAGTCAGACAAATCCGGAGTCCGCGCCGTTTTCAGCACGTATGTTTGATTGCTGGCAATAAGGATTGGGGCGAAATGAATGCGTGCATACCCGACCAGATCGTAGAAGCTGAGAGGCGCTATGCGCGGCACCAGCATCATTTCTACAGGCAGAACATCGGCTGGCCACGGGTATTGCCCGGTCAGCGCCAGCATCACTTTGGTCGTCATCCCGGCCTTGGCCAGACCGCCTTTGGCCCGGATAAATTGCTTGGCACGCTGCATCTGTGGATCGCGTGCCTGGACATAGCCAGAGTAGAGCAGCGCGTAATACGCTTCGATAGTCGCAGACAGATTGCCGTCCGCCTCATCGGGAAACCACTTCCAATAGCCATCCGCCTCCTGCATCGCGACAATCCGCTCCGCCAGCTTGCGGATGAGTGATTCGTCATCCTGCTGGAGCGAACGGAGCAAGATGATCATGTACGCATCCGGCAGCGAACCGCTTTCCAGGCAGTAGCGCCAGGAGCCGTCAGGGGCTTGATCGCGCTGGCAAATCTGTACGATCCGCTCGATTTCGGCGTCAATGTTTGCAAGCAGGTCCATCACAGTATCCCTTCTTTCGTGCAAGCTATTCGCCTATCCTTACTGTATTCGCCACCAAGCGAAAGCGTTCGACGAGAAGGAACGGACATGTTGACCATCTTTACGCGATTTCTTTCATCTGCTCCCGTACTAAGGCGTCTCCTGCTCTATGGAGGCTATCTGGCATTACGTATGGCGTCAGCCCGATCCAGGCACTCTTGACCCCTGGCATGATCATCAATGAGCAGAGCTATCTGGAAAACCGCGTGATCCAATGGCCTGATCGAGCATACATATTGCGAAACGCTGGAGCGGATCGAACTGGCCGTCATCGCCAAACAGGCCCTGAAGCATGGGGTGGGCATCCGCTGAAAGTCGCCTCCTGGATTATTTTCCAACTATTCAAGCGATGACAAAAGTGACATTATTTAGGTTTATCCGTTTTCCATTATTGGGTATAGCACATATTGGAGGAATTTTGATGCGTTTGCATAAAGAAGGTTCGACAACTAGATAGCATGAACTTTGTTCTCCGGCAATATGTCTCTTCTCCAATGTTACAGGCTGACGTTCAATCGGTTCCAATACGCAGCGAACGACTGAAGCATATAACGTTTCAAAGAGGCACTACCATACTTTACAGGAGGATACCTATCATGGCTCGGACATCGAACAACCGCTTTTCCCTTTTTCAAAAGAACCTGCTCATATCCAGCTTCAACATTTTTTTGATTGGCGTCATCCTTACATTTGCCTGCTACAAAATTCAGGGCAACCTCTTGGCAGCCACACTCAACGACCAGGCTCTCGGCTTTACCAAGCTCGCCTACTCCACCCTCGATCTTAAAGATATCAAAGACAGCCTGTCGAACAGCGATGTGCACAGTGAGACGCAGCAACGCTTGATCAAGCAGCTGAACGACTTCAGTGCGCTCAATCCGAAAATCGCCCAAACCTACATTATCGACACAGACAAAACAGACGGGGTTAAACTGTTCATGGCCGCGGTTCCGCAACATTTGCTGGATGAAGGGTTAAAAGTCGGCGATTATTTTGAAACATCACCGCTCTTTGCCGAACAGGTCGAAAAGGCGAAAAACTTCAAAAGCCCGTTTAGTACCGATATATACACGGATTCCATCGGCGTCTGGCTGAGCGTGCTCGTCCCGGTGATCGACGAGTCAGGCAAGGTCATCGCCGTTTTTGGCATTGACCAGGATGCCAGCATGGTAGCGAAAGGCCAGATGGACTTGATCAAAACCGCCTTGATTATTTTCGCCATCGCCCTAGTCGTCGTGTTTTTCTTCCAATTTTTCGTCATGCGCAAGCTGCTTTTGCCGATTAAACAGCTGGTTGCCGGCATGAAGGAAGTAAGCCGGGGGAATTTGACGGTTCGTCTCGCCATCAAGCAAAAGGACGAGCTCGGGGACCTGGCCGTCCATTTTAATGAAATGGTCGAGCAAAACCGGACGATGATCCAAAAAATCCAGGAGCATACCGAACACTCGGCGTCCACCGCCGAACAGCTCTCGGCCAGCGTGGAGGAAGTCTCGCAACAGGTCAACCAGATTACTACGACGATTCAGGAAGTGGCCAGCGGCGCGATCAACCAGCTCAACGGTACCGCGGAAAGCTCGATTGCCATCAACGAAATGGCCAGTGGCATCCAGCGCATCGCCGAATCTACCTCGACCGTGTCTGAAGTCTCTCTCGTCACCTCCAAAGAAGTGCAGGAAGGCAGCGCCTCGATCCAAAAAGCGGTCTCGCAAATGGAATCGATGAAAGCGTCTGTCGAGCATTCGGGCACCGTCGTCAAATCGCTTGGAGAACGCTCGCAGGAAATCGCTCACATTCTCGAAATCATCACGGGAATCGCTTCCCAGACCAATCTGTTGGCGCTCAACGCAGCGATTGAAGCCGCCCGTGCCGGGGAACAAGGTCGCGGCTTTTCCGTCGTGGCCGATGAAGTGCGCAAGCTGGCCGAGCAGTCCAACGAATCTGCCAGCCAAATCGCACACCTGATCCAGGAGATTCAGCTCGACACAGCCAAGGCCGTCGCTGCCATGGACACGGTTAGCCAGGAAGTCCACACCGGTCTGCAAGCGGTACAGCAGGCGGGTCAGACGTTCGCCCGGATCGCCGACGAAATCACTCACATTGCCGAGCAGATTCAGGAGAGCTCGGCAGTCGCGGAACAGATGTCCGCCAGCTCTGAGCAAGTATCCGCCTCGATCGACGAGACGGCAGCCATCGCCAAGCTGTCCGCAGACCATGCGCAACATGTCGCTACGGCTTCGAGCGAACAGCTGACGGCGATGGAACAACTGGCGGCCTCTGCCGAATCGTTGAGCCGAATGGCCCAGGAATCGTCCGAACTGGTCAAGCAGTATCAAGTGTGAACCAGCCTTTCCGTGATAAAGGAGTCGTCACGTACGGCGTCCGAATGATGCATGCAGCTGCGGGATGCTGACCGGCTGTTTTTCAATACGCAAAAAAACTGTCTGCTGCAAATCGCAACAGACAGTTTTCGATCCATGATGAGAATGACGCAAATCAGGCTGGATGCATTAGTCCACTTTTTTACGCAACAGTCCCCACAGCCAATGAAGGACAGCTCCGCCAATGATTCCGGCGATTACGTTGAACCCGGCGACGACCCACGCCCAGCTACCCAACAGAAACGTGCCAAGCCAGGTACCCACTAAGGTGACGATCAGGGATGCCCACCAGCCCTTGCCCGCCGCTTGGCCTGTCGTGAAGTAGTTCATGAGCACCCAGACAACCAAACTTACTACAGCCCAGACGACCCAGAACATGACATACACTTCCTTTCGTATGATGATAGCGATTGCATAACGTCAGGATTATATTCCATCCTGCTTGCTACCATCATATGTCGTCCGAGCAAATGTGTTCCTGCATGTTTACCCTGTCCGCTTGGTGAAAAGCGTCATTTTATGCCGGTTCAGCCTGGATTTTTAAGTATGCCTGCCGCGTCGCGCAAGGCGTCTGCAGCAAAATGTGCTGCTGCCCGTACATCTGCATCGGCGCTTGCCATATACAACGCGCCCAGGACGTCAATCACTTTTTGCGCGGCGTCTTTTGGCACCGTCGGGTTGTCCGGATTCGGTTGATTTGCGGCCACCGTGCTCCACCACCCTTCCCCACCGTATGATTCATTGTAGTCGACGGTAATTCCCGCCAGCTTTTGATCGTTTTTATATTGATAAATGTTCGCTCGAGACGACACCTTTCCATTGCTCCAGGCATACGTTTGCCAGAATCGCTTGCACGCACCCCGCTTTGCCATCTCCTCGACTACAGCAAAGGACCCGTACACCCCTACCTCATAGCCGGACAGCTTTTTCCCGGCAGCGAGCAGATACTGTTCAATCGCGTCATAATCTTTTGGCTGCGCATTGTAGTCAACCGCAAAATAGACAGCGGTACCCGGCGGCTGGCCCAGCTTCTTCGCTTCCCGAAAGGCTGCATCACCATCTGCCGATCCGCTGGCAGCTCCCCCGGAAGCACGCGTAGCGGTCGTTTCATAAACCGTTACGATTTTCATTCCTGCCTGACTGATCGCGTCTGCTTCCGGGAGAGTCAACCGTTTTGCATAGCCTTCGGGAACGACATACCGCCCGGTAAAGGCCATCCCCTCTTTTGCCAAGGTATTGGCTGTAGACTGATTGAGCGGTGTCGCACAGTCAATTCCTTTTGTTGCCATCCTGTCCACACCCTTTTTTCCCAACATCGTACTCTCAAGCGATACCCTTCTCCTTTTACACCGCCCACCCCACCAGGTTTTTTACCATATTGTATGCACGTTTTATCAACCGGCAATGGACAATCTTCATTCGGCATCGTAAATGGGCAAGCACCTCATGACTTGGTTAGCGTCAGAGGTGCTTGGTCTTGTCATGAGCTATCCACCGTCAGGGGCGCTCATGTGCTTATTTCGTGTCGACGTTAATGAATGGCATCGCTCCACCGGTTACGTTCGGCAGCTTGCCGTCCCAGCGGCGAATCGCTTCCAGCTGCGCTTCAATCTGTCTGAGTTGAATCAATTCCGGGGTAACTTCTTGCTTCTGCAGTCGCAGCGCTTCGGCTTGCGCCTGTGCTTTCGTAATCTCCTGTTCCTTCTCAATCTTGATCCGTTCCAGGTCCAGCTTGGATTTCAAGGCCTGCTGCTCCGCTACCTGCTTGGCTTCAATCGCCCGGTTGTACTCGTCGCTAAACTTGAATTCACGGATGTTGATTTCATCGAGGATGATGTTATAGACTGCCAGTTTTTGCTTCAGCACATCTTTCACTTTGGCACTTACTTCCGAACGCTTTGAGACTAATTCCTCTGCCGAATACTGGGCCGTAACCGCTTTGAGAGATTCGGCGATGGCGGGATCGACAATCCGGGTAGCGTATTCCAGACCGACTTGCTGGTACAGCTTGTTGACGTTATTGCCATCGAGGTGATAGTTGACTGCAATCGTCGTCGAGACGTTTTGCAAGTCATGCGATGCGGCTGTTTGGCTCGTCTCGGATTTCTGCACCCGCACTTCCATCGGAATGACCGTCTGCACAAACGGAATCCGGAAATGCAGCCCTTCATCAAGCGCAACCGGTCTGACTGCACCAAGCTGTAGCACGACGCCGCGATACCCCGCTTGGATAATCGTGTACGATTGCATTGCCAAAAAGGCCAAAATGATAACGATAATGATAACTGTAATCACTTTGCCAGTGCCCATTTTCGGGCTCATTTTTGTTACTGTACTGTTCTCCATGCCTTTCCCCCTTTTCCTCTTATGTATTCATACGTCTGTCAGCCCATTCGGTTTCAAATAATTCAGGGCAACACGCAGAGAAGCCCCCGCAAGGCGAGGGCAGACGAGCATCGCGGCTATTTTCCTGCTTCGTACACGAGATTTCCTTCTGAGACGACTAGATTCCCTTTTTTGACGACGGTATTCACGTGATTGATGCCAAAGTGGTAAGGCAGATAGGCCAGATTTTCTGCATTGAAAATGACCAGATCGGCCTGCTTGCCGACTTCCAGACTGCCTACCGTATCGGCTTTGCCAATCGCGTGAGCGGCGTTGATCGTGACGGCCGTTATCACTTCCTCGGGTGTCAGTCCCAGATTCAGACAGCCCAGGGTCATGACGAGCTGGATCGATTCCGTCGGAGAGCTGCCCGGATTGTAATCGGTCGAGATAGCCACAGGGACGCCCAGCTCAATCATTCTCCGCGCCCGGGCATGGGTTTTCAGGCGCAGATTGAAGGAGGTGGCCGGCAAGCACACCGCTACCGTTCCCGCCCGTTGCATGGCGGCAAAACCTTCGTCAGTGGCGGCGAGCAAATGCTCTGCCGAAATGCAGCCCAGCTCCCCGGCTAACTGCGCTCCGCCCATCGGCTCGATTTCATCCGCGTGAAGCTTGATTCCGAAGCCAAGCTCTTTGGCGGCGGTCAATATTTTGCGTGACTGCTCGACGGTAAACACGCCATGCTCACAAAACACGTCGCAAAACTCCGCCAGTCCCTGCCGCTTTACTTCCGGCAGCATGACGTTGACAACAAGCTCGACGTATTCATCCGCCCGGTCCTTATACTCCACGGGGACGGCGTGTGCGCCCATAAAGGTGGAAACGAGCTCGACGGGATGCGATTCGTTCAGGGAACGCGTCACCTGCAGCTGCTTCAATTCGTCCGCCAGCGTGAGTCCGTACCCGCTTTTCGCTTCCACTGTAGTCGCCCCGTACAAAAGCATCGTATCGAGACTTCTTTTCGCTTTTGCATACAGTTGCTGTTCAGTGGCTTCCCTCGTCGACCGGACGGTGCTCAAAATACCCCCGCCCCCCGCCAAAATCTCCAGATAAGAAACGCCTTTCAGCTTTAGGTCCAATTCATGTTCGCGCGACCCGCCATGTACCAGATGGGTGTGCGAATCGATCAGCCCCGGCGTGACGAGATTTCCTCTTGCATCAAGCTCGCGCAGAACAGGCATCCCCGCTATTTGGGCGCGGACTTCCGCCTCCTCGCCTACAGCAAAGATTTTGCCGTCCGCCACGGCGATCGCTCCCTGCCGGATTTCACCGACCCGCGTCATCTCTTCGCCCGTCCGCGGCCCGGAACCTCCCTGCATCGTCACCAGCCTGCCGATGTTGTGCACAAGCAAATCAATTCTGTCTCCCACCTGTCTTCACCTCGAAAAGGAAGTGTCCGAAAAACTCCGGACACCTCGCATGATTTTTTTATCCGAATCCTCAAATGTCCAGCATCGGTACCCGTACGCCGCGCTCTTTCGCCGTTTCGATGGCAAGCTCATAACCGGCGTCGGCATGCCGGATCACGCCCATGCCCGGGTCTGTGTTCAGTACGCGAGCCAGTCTTTCCTCCGCCTCCTTCGAACCATCCGCCACCACAACCATGCCGGCGTGCAGCGAGTAGCCCATTCCCACTCCGCCGCCGTGGTGGACGGACACCCAGCTGGCACCGGAAGCCGTGTTGACCAGCGCATTTAAAATCGCCCAGTCGCCGATCACATCGGAGCCGTCCTTCATCGCTTCCGTTTCACGGTTCGGGGAGGCGACCGAACCGCAATCCAGGTGATCGCGCCCGATGACGATCGGCGCTTTCAGCTCGCCATTGCGCACCATTTCATTGATCGCCAGCCCCATTTTCACACGCTCGCCGTATCCCAGCCAGCAGATGCGGGCAGGCAAGCCCTGGAAGGCGATTTTTTCCTTGGCCATCGTGATCCAGCGGCGCAGATGCTCATTCTCGGGGAACAGCTTGAGTACGAGCTGATCCGTTTTGTAAATATCCTCGGGATCGCCGGACAGAGCGGCCCAACGGAATGGCCCTTTGCCTTCACAGAAGAGCGGGCGAATATACGCCGGGACGAAGCCGGGGAAGGCAAAGGCATCCACTACCCCTTCATCGAGAGCGACCTGCCGGATGTTGTTGCCGTAGTCGAACACGACGGAACCCAGCTTTTGCAGGTCGAGCATCGCCTGCACATGTGTCGCCATCGATTGTTTGGAAAGCTTCACGTACTCTTTCGGATTGTTTTTGCGCAGCTCTGCGGCCGCTTCCAGCGTGTACCCGGCAGGGACGTATCCGTTCAGCGGATCGTGGGCCGACGTCTGGTCCGTGACGAAGTCCGGCTTGATTCCACGCTTGACGAATTCAGGGAAAATTTCCGCAGCATTGCCCACCAAGCCGATGGCAAGCGGCTCCCGTTTCGCCTGTGCTTCACGCGCCAGCCGCAACGCTTCATCCAGATCGGTGACCATCACATCGCAGTAGCGTGTGTCGATCCGCCGCTGGATGCGGGTTGGATCGACGTCAACACCGATGACAACCCCTTCGTTCATCGTAACCGCCAAAGGCTGAGCGCCACCCATTCCGCCAAGTCCGGCTGTCAGGGTAAGCGTTCCTCGCAGCGTGCCGTTTGCATGCTGACGGGCTGCCTCGGCGAACGTCTCGTACGTCCCTTGCAAAATCCCTTGCGTCCCGATGTAAATCCAGCTTCCTGCCGTCATTTGCCCGTACATCATCAGGCCTTTTTTATCGAGCTCATGGAACGTATCCCAGTTGGCAAAGGCAGGCACGAGCACGGAGTTGGACAGCAGTACGCGCGGCGCATGCCTGTGGGTTTTGAACATCCCGACCGGCTTTCCCGACTGAATCAGCAGCGTTTCGTCTGCTTCCAGCTCTTTTAGGCATTCGACGATTTTGTCATAGCATTCCCAGTTTCTCGCCGCTTTTCCGATTCCACCGTAGACGACCAAATCTTCAGGACGTTCGGCCACGTCCGGATCGAGGTTGTTCATCAGCATTCGCAGGACCGCTTCCTGTTCCCAGCCTTTTGCGCTTATTTCGGTGCCGCGTGGAGCGCGGATGACTCGTTTGACAGATTGTGTCATTGATTGTTCTCCCCTTTATCGGTTCGTTTCATATAGCCAGCCAGGAAATTCAAGATCACATGCAGCGTCGTTCTTACAGTCGCCCTGCGCGGGTCCTGCAGCGGATCGACACAGACGATGTCAAATCCTTTTACCTTGGGGTTTTGGCCAAGCATAAAGGCGGCATCCATCAGCTGCCAGGAAGTCATCCCGGCCGGGACCATTGCCGGAACGCCCGGTGCATAGGCCTGATCGAGCACATCCATATCGATAGTGATGTAAATGGCGTCCGTGCCATTTCCGGCAATCTCCAGCGCTTTTGTCACAAAGGGCTCAATGCCTTCGCGGGCCACCTGTCGCGCCGTAAACTGGGTAATTCCCTTGGACAGCGCATACTCGCGATACGGCTTGGAATTGGCAAAACTGTGGATGCCAATCTGGGCGATGTGCCTGCCTTCGACCGTCCCCGACTCGATTAACCCCCGGATCGGGGTACCGTTGGACGGACCGCCATCCTCCAGATTTCGCACGTCCATGTGAGAGTCGATTTGCACGATTCCTACTTTTCCGCCTGTTTTTCTTTTAAACGCTTTTACCGAAGGACACGTAATGGAATGATCACCGCCGGCAATGATCGGAAAGAGATCCGGCAATGCTTCGTAGACGTTCGTCAGTCCTTGTTCGATGTTGGCGTGACAGCGCAGCAGGTCGGTCACATGCATCTGGATATCGCCCATGTCAAAGGCAGCAAGCTCCTGCAAATCGACATCGTGATCGATACTGTAGGTGGTAACGTTTGCAAAAAGCTCGCGCAAGGCATTCGGGGTCAGCGAAGCCCCGGAAATGCTGATGGATGTCTTGGAGAGAGGCACACCGATAAAGCCGATATCGATGGCGGCTTCCCCATCCCAAGGGGTTAGCCATTGCGATACCTTCGTCTCGAAGCGATCCCGCCAGTTTGAGCGGCGAATCATCTCGGGCGGATGAAGCAAATCGATCTGTTTCAATTCGCACCCTCCTTTACACTGTTTCTGTTTTTGTTACCCCTATCTTACCGGATGTTCTGCCGTTATGATCTAGCCGAATTTGTTTGAATCTAGCACAATTTTGCTGAACGATACTCCGACGGACTCAGCCTGTTTGATTTTTTAAACATCCGGCTAAAGTAGTTGGCATCCTGGAAGCCTACCTTGTTCGCGATCTGTTGCACGGTCAAATCCGTTGTTTCCAAATAGTACTTGGCCTTTTCAAGGCGCAGCTTGTTGATAAAATCGACGATGCTTACGCCTACCTCTTTTTTGAACAAATGACTGAAATGATACTTGCTCAGGCAACAATATTGTGCTACGTCCTCCAGCATGATGCGCTCATTCAAATGTCCCTTGATATAGCGTATTCCTTGGCGAACGATCGGGGAAACGTCCAGCCTCTGCGTCAAGACGACCTGCTCGGTTAACTGGCGGACATAATTGCATACTTTCCGGACAAATTTGTCGTAGCGGATGGTGCGGTACAATTCCTGGATGAAGTGGGCATTTTCCGCCAAAATGGTTTCCGCGCTAAAGCCTGACTCCAGCACTAGCCTGGACACCATCATCACGAGGTCCACGACTTCGGATTTAAACCTGCTGACGTGATAATGATTGGCTTTGGCCACGTTCTCCAAAATGGCCGGCAGTACGGCTACAGCGCCATCGACGTCGCCGATATGCACCAGTGCCAGCAGGTCAATGCGTTCCTTCTCGAGCGTGTCCTTGAAGGCAGTCGTTGTCTCTTGTGCGGCCGCTTCCGGCTGTTTCTTTTTCACATAAGGATAGATCATCCGGTTTCCCTGGAAAAACCGGTCGATCATGGACTGCATCGCTTCTTCGTACGAATGCTGCAACATCGCCGGATCATCATAGTGCGTACCGATGCCAATCGAGACGGAAATCCTCACAGCGTCCGTTTCTTTCTGGATGGCTTTGGCAATCTGCACAGCGCTCCTGTTTGCTGGTGTTTGTTCCGTTTGCGGAGGAAGCTCCAACAGCAAGGCCACGACACCTTCCTCAATCCACAGCCAGGTAAACGGAACCTGTACCGTTTTACAGATTGCGCTCATCAAGCTCTGGCCGATTTCGATCTTCCACTCGATCGCTTTTCCGTCAACCAAATCGGGATAACGGTCAACGGAGACAAGCATGATGAGGCGCGGGTTGACCGTAACCCCGTACGCCTGCTGCATCTCTTCATAGGTGAATTCATGGACAAACGTTCCTGTGAGCAGCAAGTGTGAAAAAGCGGCATGCAGAGGATTCTGGTTCATAGGGCTGTCTCCTCGTTTCGATCTCGTGTATCCAAGATGCACGTATAGTAGTTTCTTTATTTTATCCCGAATGGTTCGCGCTCACAAAGCAAGAAAGCAGCTTTGCGCTTTGACAAGGCGAAGCTGCTTAAGCGTATTTTTGATCAGAAGCAAAGGTCCCCAATCTTCTCTTCCACAATCCTGACGAATTCACCATGATGCAGCTGATCGTGGATGCTCTCGATATCGGTGTAGAAATAGCGGTCCGCTTCAACCGTTGGCACCTTGCTGCGGATCTTCTGACAGACGGCGGAAGTGATCGGCGACGGCTTCAACGGCTTGTGAAAGTCCAACGCCTGGGCTGCCGTCATCAATTCAATCGCCACAATGTACTCGACTTTTTTGGAGATTTGATACGCTTTTTTGGCAGCGTAGTAGGCAAGGCTGACCAGATCTTCCTGATTGGCGCTCGTCGACATGCTGTCTACAGTGGAAGGATGGGAGAGCACCTTGATTTCCCCGAGCAGGCCTGCCGCCGTATACTGCGGAATCATATAGCCGCTGTTTAATCCCGGATTTGCAACGAGGAAGCTGGGCAGCTCGCTGTGATGATGATTTACCAGCCGGTCGATTCGCCGTTCCGACATTTTTGCCAGATTGGCCAGCGCAATGCTCATCGCATCGGCGGAGATACCCACAAAGGTGCCGTCAAAATTACCGCCCATCAAGGCCACGCCGTCATCCCCCTGGGGAAAAATGATCGGATTGTCGCCAGTGGAGTCCATCTCATGTTCAATCGTTTCCCGGGCGTCTTTCAACGTCTTTTTACAGGCCCCGTGCAGTTGCGGAATGCAGCGCAAACTGAGCGCATCCTGCAAGCGGTGATCGATGTATTTCTCGGCAATTTCACTGCCTTCCAGTATGCTGACGATGTTTCTTGCCGTGCTCGCCTGCTCCTTGTGTTTCTTTACGGAATGAAGGCGCGGATCGCAAGCTTTGATCGTACCTTTTAACGCTTCCAAAGACATCGCTCCCGCCAGATCGGCTGTCTTTGTGACTTGGATCGCATTGTAGAGCGCTAACGCCGCCATCGCGGTGACAGACGTGGTCCCGTTGATCAGCGCCAGCCCCTCCTTGCAGCCCAGCGAAACCGGCTGCAGCCCCGCTCTGTGCAGAGCCGCCTCGCCGGCGAGCAGCTCTCCCTGATACCACGCCTTCCCTTCCCCAATCAGTACGAGTGTCATATGCGCTTCCGGGGCGAGATAGGCGACAGATCCTTCGCCTGGGGCATACGGGGTGATCTCCTGATTTAACAGATCTGCGATCAGCTGCAGCACTTCCAGGCGAACGCCGGAATAGCCTTGTCCGAGATTGAGCAGCATCATGAGCTGGATGGCTCTGACAACTTCCGTTTCCAACGGTTCGCCGACCGAAACCGCGTGGGAGCGAATGATGTTGTGCTGCAGAGTAGTGGCATCTTCCGGAGAAATGACTTTGCTGACATTATCCCCAAACCCGGTCGTAACGCCATAGATGAGCCGGTTCTCTTGCAAAAAGGTTTCGATCAAGCTGCGCGATGCCCTTACTCGCTCGCGGTAGCTTTGGGAAAAGGAGACTTTTGCCTTGTAGCGGGCAACTGCGAGAAACTCTTCAAGCGAAATGGGACCATCCCCCAGAATCACTTCGGTCAGTTCTGACGGATGCAGGCGCGTATCATTTGACATGTGGAACATTCAACTCCTTTGTGCATTTTCATCTTACATGCGAAAGTCCTCTCTTTCTCCAATGGCTCGAGAGATCGAGAGGAATCTGGAATTACTCTGCATGCAGGGAACTCTGGACTTCCCCCAGCGGTTGCGCGCCATCATTGCGCGGATTGCTCGCTTCATTGAGAGCCAGCGCTTTTGTTTCCGGCGCCCAGGCTACCGAGATAATCACCCCGAGCACCAAGACAAGCGTCATGGCGATCATGGACACCCCTACTCCATAGCCGTCAAGCACGACGGGCAACAGAAACGTTCCGACCGCCGACCCTATGCGGCTGACTGCTGTGACCATTCCTACGCCGGAAGCGCGAATCTCTGTCGGAAAGAGCTCGGCGGGGTAAACGAGCGTCAGGTTGGCAGCGGCCGACATGACAAACGTGAACACGGCAAAGCAGATGATCAGGAAAACCTGGTACTTGCTATCCACAATCCCGAGCGGAAACAGGGTGATGGCAAGAATTGCAAACGTGTAGATCGTAAACCCTCTTCGCGAAAATTTTTCCATCAGCCACAAACCGGCTATACCGCCGAGCAGCAGGAAGATGTTCAACAGCATGTCGATGAGAAAATTCTCTTCAAATCCCATGCTGCTGAGAATGATCGGCAGGAACGTATAGATCGCAAAGTAGGGGATGACGTTGCATACGTAAAACAAGCTGCCAAACGTCGTCCGCTTCCACATGCTTTTGCTGAATAGATCGCGAAAACCCATATTCTGATGCGCATGAACCGTGTCTTCGATCACCGCATTCGGCCCAACGTATTTCTTGACGATGCGATCTGCTTCTGCTTTGCGTCCCATGCTGATCAGCCATCTTGGCGACTCAGGCGTGCCGATGCGCAGGATCAGTACGATAAAAGCAGGGATGGCAGCGCTGGCAAGCATCCACCGCCAAGAATCGGGGCCCATTTTTTCCAGATAAAAACCGACAACATTGGAAGCGACGTATCCAACCGTCCATACCACACATAAGGATGCGAGCAAGAAGCCCCTGTATTTTTTCGGCGAGAACTCGGCGAGCAGCGTTGACCCAACGGCATAGTCTCCGCCGAGGCCGATACCGATGAAAATCCGCAAAACGAACAGCGTGACCGGATCATTGACCCAGAATTGCAAGAGGGAAGCGACTCCGATGATGACGAAGTTCGCCAGGAAAATCTTTTGTCTGCCGATTCGATCCGACAGCCAACCGAGCAGCAGACTCCCGATGAAGAGCCCGATTAATGCCGAGCTCCCGAGCAGACCATTCCACATTGGGCTCAGATTCATTGGCGTGCCAAGCAGCGTCAGCGCCATGCCGATGATGCCAAGGGCATATCCATCCGAGAAGTTGGAGCCAAAGGTGAGAGCGGTAATTCTCAGATGAAATTTGTTCAACGGAGCATCATCCATTAGAAATGATTGCGTATGATGTGTGTTCAATCATGTTCCCCCTTTTCACTGTTGTGTTTCACTTGCTTACGGAAGGAAACGCTTTCACTGCGGCTCTGGAAAACTCCCCGCTTTCGTCCTCTACCGTAATGAAAATTATAATAACCTTTTGACAATGGGACTATGGAGAATAGTTGGGTTTACTAGCACAATGTTGCTTACTAGAGAGCTTCTGATGATCACCAGCTGTATCCGGCATCTGACATGTTGTTCATTCGAGTGCCTGCATGGGTTGCGGGGCTTTCATATGGGTGTCGACGGGAAGAGCACGCCATTTGCGTCCTGCCTTCTCCCTCTCGAAGTTTTCAAAGCAAATAGGCCTTAACCCAACACCAACAAACCGGGGCAGACGTACAGTGTATGGATAGGTAAATAACCACCCAAAAGGAGGCAGATTGAGTGAATTCTCAATTCAAGGCATGGCGTCCGTTTGTAGGTCCCTTCGATCCGTGTCCCCCTATCCGGGTCAAATGGTATTCCACTCCCCCCAACTTATACATGGGATTCCAGCCCAGTAACTTGCCGCAATTCGCCCCGTACGAGGCATTGCGAGTGGGGGTTCTTTGGCCCGCACTCTACAGTCCGTATGATGGAAGCCACAGATGGAATGAAATGAGGGGATATCAATGAGCGATCAGACAGCACCAATCGACGAGCGCTACTATCAATTGCTGGAGGAACTGCAAGCGTTGGACTTTGTCCTGGTGGAATTGAATTTGTTTCTCGACACCCATAAAGGGGATGCACAAGCACTCCAACAGTATAACCATTTCAGTGAACTGCGCAGGAAGGTCGCTTGCGAGATTGAAGCCAGCTATGGGCCTTTGATGCACTTTGGCCATAGCCTTTCCAATTTTCCCTGGCAGTGGACCGACACTCCCTGGCCCTGGCAAGTATAACCTGTGAGGAGGAGAACACATCGTGTGGATATACGAAAAAAAATTGCAATACCCCGTGCGCGTCAGTAAATGCGACCCCAAAATGGCGAAATTCCTGATAGAGCAGTACGGAGGGGCTGACGGAGAGCTGGCTGCTGCCCTGCGCTACCTGAATCAGCGCTACACCATTCCGGATAAAGTAATCGGGTTGCTTACCGATATCGGCACAGAAGAATTCGCACACCTCGAAATGATTGCCACGATGGTATACAAGCTGACCAAAGATGCGACGCCTGATCAAATGGAAGCTGCAGGCTTAGGCGCCCATTTTGCCAATCATGACCACGCCCTGTTCTACAACAATGCCGGCGGAGTTCCGTGGACGGCCACCTATATTCAGGCCAAAGGCGATCCGATCGCCGACCTGTACGAGGACATCGCCGCTGAAGAAAAAGCCCGGGCTACTTATCAATGGCTCATTGATTTGACTGACGATACGGATTTACAGGATAGCTTGAAATTTTTACGCGAGCGCGAAATCGTTCACTCCCTGCGATTCAGAGAGGCAGTAGAGCTGCTGAAGGAAGAACAAGACAGGCAGAAGTTCTTTTAATCCGCTGCTGCGATCGTGCGAGTACACTCCGCAAGGCTGCACTGCCCATCCGGAGTGTTTTTACATAGAGGAAGAAACGGAAAATAACCCCACATACAGCCTGCATGTGGGGTTTCGTGGTAAGGAATCGCATTGCTTCTATAACCCACCTAGCGGCTACTGCCAAAAGCAGATGGGCGTTCTCTAGCTGTAGGATAAGGCAAAGCCAGGATTACGGCTATTGCTGCTTTCGCGGTCGCAGCGGAAAAAGAAACGACATAATGACCGCTCCGCCGAAGCGATTTTTCCTTTGCCTTTACGAATGAATTCCATCAGTCTTCCACAAGTGTGCAGTAAAATCATTCTTAGTCGAACGAGCCTTTCGTCATTCGAGATAATCCCCTCTTTTCACGCGCACCCCTAGATAGGGTGCGTTTTTGTACGCGAAGCGGGCAATAATATGTCAAAAATGAAAGTGGTGGTTCTGTGGAAAACAAAATGTTTTATTACGTAACGAACTGGGACAATGCCGCCAACTACACACAAGCACTGGATGCCGTCGGGATTCCCTATGCCGTCGAAGATCCAACCCAAGGATTGGCGCTCAAAGAAGGCCAACTCGCCATCGTGATCCCTGATTTGCCTGTGCGGCAATTTGATTTTGTACATAAGCTGTTCGGCGGTATAGGAGAGCGCTATCCTTAGAAGGTGCTCTCTTTTTTTGGGTGGTAGAATAAGCAACAGCGCCGTCCCGAAAGCTTAGGACGTTCAGCTTGCATGCAGCGGAAAAAGATTTTCCATGCAGGTTCTCCTATTTCTGATCTTTCCTTCTTTTGCTAATTTTTAGCAGGGGGAGGTGAGAAAATGGAAGAGGTTGCGAGCTTTCGGATGGATGCCCGAACTGCTGTGCTATTGCACAAAGAGCTCATCAGCAGCGGCATCACCAAGTTTTACGTTCGGTCCGCTTCGTTTTACGAGGTTGAAATCGTATTTCTGGCAATGACTGAACAGCAGCAACAATACGTTTCACGGTTGATCAGCACGCTTAGGTAGATGCTGGCCACGCTCCTCCTAGCTGGAGCGTGGCAGACCGTATGCGCACTCATAACCAAATTTTGAAACGAAAGTGCTTGCAAACACGTATTCATATTTGGGAACTCTTCTACTAAAATCGGCTTGGTTCGCTTCAATGGACCAAACACCCCAAACAGGAAGGCAGTGAATCAGGATGAAACTGGTAAAGGAACTATGGGGTTGGACAAAAGCGATTGGGATCTCGGTCTCTCTTGCCCTGCTCATTAGCATATTTGTTTTGCAACCATTTAAAGTGGACGGCCATTCGATGGACCCGACGCTGTATGACAGCGAGCGCATTTACGTGTCCAAAATATCTCATACCCTCTCGACCATGCCGGAGTATGGCGATATCGTCGTCATCGACAGCCGCGTCGAACGCACCCGCACCTTTAAAGACGATCTCCGGGAAAATCCATTGATCATGCTCGTAACAGGAAACAAGGATGAACACACGTTCTGGGTGAAACGCGTTATCGGCAAACCGGGTGATGTACTGGAATTTAAGGACAATCAGGTGTACCGGAACGGCCAACTGCTAGTCGAGCCATACATCAAGGAAAAGATGGTCAACCAGCCGGATGCAAAGGTCGTTGTTCCCGAAAAGCATGTGTTTGTCATGGGAGATAATCGCAACAACAGCATGGACAGCAGGGTCATTGGCGTCATTCCGCTTGATCACGTCATGGGGAAAAAAGTGTTTGCCTTCTGATCACGCAGGATTTATCCGCAATTTCCTCAGACTTTTCGCATGAATTACACGAGCTTTCCTCATTTGCAAAATAGAATAATAAGTAAGCGAACGAGCTTATCTCTAACGAATCAATTTCCTCTTCTAGTATCTTGCACCCTCGCCAGGGTGCTTTTTGTTTTCCCTACAGGGGTTCTAGCGAATACAACGAATGCATCGAGCGAACAAGAGCTAGCATTTTTCGCTGCTGTCCAGCCAAAGGAGGGAGCTTATGCAATGTATGCAAGGAGGCGTCACTACGATGACGCTCGGCAAGTCCAGCGAGCTGAAAAGAGCAGGTGCATGAGACACACCTGCTCTTTTCACATGCGTTAGACTTGACGGTGGCACTGCTGCAAAAATTCACCGATTTTCTGACCGTTCACAACCATATCGGCAATGTCATCCATTTCCGTCGGCTCCATATTGACGATGACGACACGCGCACCATTTCTCTTTGCCATCAACGGGTAGCTGTTGGCCGGGCTTACTTGCAGCGATGACCCCAAGACGATGCACAGCTCCGCCCGCGAAATCTGCTGATCGGCCGTTTCCAATGCCGCATACGGCAAATGTTCCCCGAACAAAACCACGGACGGCCTGACTGTGCCGCCACACGCAGCGCACTGCACCCCATCCGGCTCAAGGAACGTATCTGCCGGATAACGCGTCTGGCACTGCTCACAGTGCACGGTACGCAGCGACCCGTACAATTCGGTCACATGCCCACTCCCTGCCCGCTGATGAAAACCGTCCACATTTTGCGTGATAATATGCCGGATGAGCCCGGACTGCTCCCACGCAGCCAGAATGGCATGCCCTTCATGCGGTTCACATGCCGCCAAGCCTTTTATGCGCATGCGGTAAAACTCGACAAAGGCGCCGCGATTATGCCGAAGCGCGTGCGTGCTGGCGATTTTCATCGGGTCCTTGTCTTTCCACATGCCCTGCAGGGAAGAGCGAAAATCCGGCAGCCCGCTCTCCGTAGACATGCCCGCTCCTGTAAATACGACCGTATAGTTCGATTCGCGCAGCCATTG
This sequence comes from uncultured Brevibacillus sp., assembly GCA_946402065.1. Taxonomy (GTDB): domain Bacteria; phylum Bacillota; class Bacilli; order Brevibacillales; family Brevibacillaceae; genus Brevibacillus_D. The sequence goes on from CAMIVR010000023.1 coordinate 37,009, forward strand.
TTCGATCATAAAGCGGTATCCTCCCTGGTCAAGATCATCCGTTAAACCCTGAAATTTTTAAAACAGACTGAGCTGTTCATGCTCACTCAGCCGAACCAATGCAACCGGATCATGATCGCGGAAGTAAGCTTGCCTGATCTCTCGCTCTTTTGTCATAATCAGCACGTCACCGCTGACGGATTCCCGCAGGCGACAGCTGTAGACAACAGGGAAGTAATCGCGGATAAATTTCCCTTCTGCGTGGGCTGTCAAGGCAATCAGCTGGAATCCCAGCTGGTCGGCAATAAAGAAGACCGGATCGAGGACATGCTCGCTTGATGCCTTTCCAAACGGATTGTCAACGATCACCGCCCGGTTCCGCTTACCGTTTTGGACAAGATGCTGGCGCTTTTCTGCCAAATAGTTAAGAATCCCCAGGAAAAGCGTCATGTTCTTGCTCCATTTCTCCCCGCCGGACCATTTGTTCGACTCTTCCCAGGAGGAAAGCGCCCCGCTTACTTTGCCATCCTTGCTTACCTTGCGACACTTCACCCGGATGCTGTCACTTCCCATGACGATGCCGAGCAGCGATTTGGACTGCAGCGAAGTATGAATAAACTTTTTGATTTTCCCGAGGTCGTCTTTGCCTTGCAGGTCCTTGAACTCATCCCCGTCCAAGCGCTGAAGCATCCAGTCAACATGCTGACGAAGGAGCTGTTTTCCGACTTCATCCTTCCATTCGGGCACATGGAAGTGGTAGACCTCTTTCCAGCCGCTCTCGATTTTCACGCTCGTCTTTTTCGGAATCGTTTTCAGCTCGACGGCGATGCGCTGCAGATGCGTATGCACGATCGTGATAAAATCCTGCAGCTCTTTGTCTCGTCCCTGCAGATGGTCCTCAAGCACGCGAATGCTCGTCGCAATCGTCCTGCTCATGTTGCTTGCCCACCCCTCAACCTCAGTGAACGTACGTTTGTTTTCGATGCCGGACAAGGCAGTATCGCGCAATTTTACATTTTTTATCGTGCCTTCGCAGAAGCGTTTGAACCGGTCTTTTTCGAATAAGACCTTCTTGAATTCCCGCTCTGTGTGGGACGTGCTTTTCTTCCAGCTCCCTCAGTCTTTTCTGAACAACTCCCATTCGCTGATAGGGGAAAGCAAGCACGTCTGCTTCCGGCAGAGAGACTCCCTGCCCATCGCTTGTCAAAAACGAATAGGTGCCGTTCTTGATCTCCAGCTTATGAAGCACCTCGTCCAATTCTCTCGCTGCATGATGGGCCAGCTTCTCCTGTTCACGCAGGTAGGCTGTTCTGGACAGCGTTGACGCCTCTTCTTGTTCGAGATGTACCCGCACCTCGTCCAGATCGCCTTCAAATACATCGATTTCGCTCTCCGGAAATTGTTTCGCAAAATTCTCCTGCATCAAGGCGAGTCGGCTGCTTTCACTCGCTGCCTTGCTGTTAAGCCGCTCGGCAATGTCTCTTTGTGCTGACAGCACTTTTTTCAATTGCACCAATTTCCCGGTCAGACGCTGCAACTGCCCATCCCCATCAAGCGGGAATCGCGCTTCCTGGTCAAGCGGCTGGCTTGCTTTGGCGTAAATCAGCTCCATCGCCTTCTCGCAATCGTCGATCTCTTTGCGAAACAGCTCCACTTGCCGTTCCCATTCCGCTCTGCTGGCTTGCTGATCGCGTAAAAGAGCCTGCAGGGCCTCAAGCTCTGCTCGTAATCGCTCCAGGGAAAACTGCGGTGGCAGCGGCGAGAGAGCCTGCACTTGCTGATAGAGCCACTCCCCCTGGAGCCTTGCCAGCTCTCCCCGCTTTTCTTCCAGTTCGCTGCGCAGTTCCTCTTCCTGACCTTCCAGTGAATGCAGCGTTCTGAGCAGCGCGGCGTGATTTCGTTGGCACAAATCGATCTCGCCAACAAGCGTATCGCTTTCTTTCTTGGCATCCTCCCACTGCTTTTTTTGCTGGATGTATTCTTTTGCCTCTTGTAAGCGGTTGCCCAGATGCTGCTCCCGGCTCATTTCGTAAGCGAGTTTATCCTTGTACGAAACCCATTCCCGCTCATACTTTTTGACAGCCTCTGTCGCCTGGTCAATCTCTTTCTGGAATAAACTGATTTTCTCCAGAAGCTCATCCCGCCGTTTGAGCCATTCCCGATAATCTTCCTGTGGATAGTAGGAATAGAAGTTCAGCAGCAAGTTATTCAGCTCGAGCAACTGCTGAAGCTCTCTTTCCTTGTTTCTGCGAAGCTGGACCACTTCCTCGGCTTTTTTGCGGATTGCGAGCTTCCAACTTTCAAACCGATCCTGATTGAGATTATCCTGCCAATGGCTGGGAATAATTTCTCTGAATTGGTACGGGTACTCCCCGGCAGCCTCGAGCAATCCCCTCGCCTCCTGCAGACTCAACACAAAAACAGGATTGCGCAGTTGCTCCGCGTGCCTTTTCACCCGTTGCACCAGCTGGTCAGTCTCAGCATCCGTCGTGATGAGCACGGCCGCCCAATACGGAAACCGGTCGTACAGGGTGTCGACAGAAACATCTCTTTGCGGGACAATTTCCTGGACAAACTGCGTCCCCGTTTCCAGGTAGTGAAACGTATCTCTCCACCTGGCGACGAGCGTTTCCAGCTCCGGATCAGCCAGAAAAATGGTGCTATGCCGATAATCATCGCTCTTTCTCGTCGCCATCCGCTCCTGCTGCAATGCCTCTTCCTTCTCCCGCTCGAGCAAGGCGAGCTTGTCCGCCGCCGTCTGCATGACAGTCTCCTGCTTGGTATACAGCGAATCAAGGTAGCCTAGTCGTGGAAAAGCAAGCTTCATTGCCGAGAGCACTGTCTCCTGCTGCCGCTCCGCTTCCTGGCACTTGCCGCTCCAGTGACTGCTTTGCTCCTGAAGCGCCTGTACGTCCCTTCGCATCTGCTCCAGTTTCTCGGCAAGGAATTCCTTCTGCTTGACGCACTCATGGATGTATTGCTGGTACAGCTGTTGATTGGCGAGGGCTTTGTCTATCTCTTCCTGCCAGATCGGGATGGACGCTTCGACGCTTTCCTGCAGCGGGTTGTCGAGAATTTTACTGGCTATTCGCTCCATCTGTGCGGCTGTCTGCTCAAGCCGGCTTTGCACCGCCGCTTGCGCTTGTTTTTTTGCTTCCGTTTGGCTTCTGGCCTGCTCGATTTCGGCTTGTGTCTGCTTCTTTTTGGCGTGCAACGCTTCCCGCTGATTGCGCAAAAAGAACTCGTCCTGCTTCAGGAGCTTTTCCGCATTCTCGTAGAATCCGCGAATCTCGCGCTTGGTTCGCTCGACATCGTCGATGATGTGGGCCATCTCCTGCTCTTCATCGAGGCTCTTGAGCTGCGCTTCCGCCAGTGCTTGCTTTTCTGCCGCCGCTTGCCGTCTTGCTTTGTATTTGGCGTGTTCCAGCGAATACTGCTGCAGCTCCAGCCCATCGTATTCACGCTGTTTTTCATCCAGCTGCTCCTTTTCGCTCTGCCACTCGGCTACGCTTGTCTGAAGCGCTTTTTCCTGTACGGCTATGTCCCGCGAGGCCTTCTTCCGCTCGATCATCTGCAGCGCTTCTCCCGCTTGAGCAAGCTGCTCTGCCAGTTTGCGAAGTTCATCTTCCGCGTCTGCCCGTTCCTTTCGCGCATGGCTAAACAGTGCTTTCATCCACACTTTTTCCTGGTCAAACAGCGTCTTAGCCTGGTCGTATTGCGCAAATACCCGGCTAAATTGCTGAATTTGCCCTTCCAGCAGCTTGCTTTCCTGGATTTGCATCCGCAGCTGCTTGCTTTGCTTAAATTGTTCCCGCTGCTTTTCAAAGATTTCTGCAAACGCTTCGCCGCTGTTGCCGTTCATCGCGTCTTCCACAGTGGGGATCAGCAGTTGGGAGACGAGCTGGTCGGTCGTCCTGCAGTTGTCAAAAAAGATCTCCACGCCACCCTCTGCACCGTTAATGATGGCGATATTGTTCCATTCACTCGGGATGATCTGAAAGTGTGTCTCCAGATGGGCGTGGTACTCTTTAATCGTCGCAAACGTGCGGGCATTCATATGCTGGGAGCTCATGTACGAATAGTATTCCTGCATCTCCCCCTTATCCGCCGGGCGCTTTTTGCCGCTGACCGTTTCTTTGGCAAATGGGAGGTGCTCGATTGAATGGGCGCTGCCCTCTTCGTATTCATGGACATAGCGGTAAGAATCCAGTTCGTTGTTCTGAAGAAACAAAGTGACTGCTGTTAATGCATAGCGCCGCGGGGAATCGTTGACGATCCATTCAATCGCGATATGGGCAGGTGTCCCCGCCAACGACAGCGTCTCCCTGATCTTACGACCCGCCATATCTTTATGCGGCAGCACGGCCTGCAGAGCTGTCTGAATAAAAACGGTTTTGCCTCCGCCGTTTTCCAGCAAAATAGCAGCGTTATGGCCGTCAAACAGGAACAGATCGTCATTGTACCGCTTGCTGCCGCCCTCGTAGATGACATTGGTAAAGCGAATTTTGGAAATAACGGGCATCAAGCTCCCTCCTTCTGTCTTTCGAGGGAAAAGAGAAATTCAAGGATCCCCCGGTTGTATTCGGTGTCCATATAGTAGCGCTGGACAACCGTTTTTGCTTTTTCGGTGAGAGTGATCTCTTGATTGCCCAGATCCACTACGAGCTCCTGGTCGATCAAAAAATTTTGTACGAGAGACAAAAATCCCAGCCTGCTGTTGGTCCGCCCATCCTGTTGCCGGGATGACTCCCGCAAGTCGTCAATCGCGTCCCACTTTTCCACCAGTTGACTCCAGTTGTAGTCGTACTCCGCGTCGAGCGCTTCCAAAGCCTCGGAACTGTGTTCCTTCAAAGCCTGAATACGGGCATCGATACTCTCCAGCCAAGTGCCCGGCGTTATAAAGTCCCGCGTCGTTTCATGCGAATGATAGCTGTCGTAGAACTCCCCGAACAACACGAGAATCGCCATGTACATCATGTAGAGATCGATGTTTTTCGCTTTCGCGGAAAGGTACTCCTTCTTCACGGTGGCATTTTTGATATGAAAGGGAGAGGCGACCGCGACCGGCACCAGATACAGCTTGTCCCCTGCAGGAATAACCGTACAGTCAACCTCCTGGGCAAACTGGTCAACCAGCCCCCTGATGATGTCGTTTGCTACATATTGCCGCATGCTCTCGGAATCGGCCTGACCGTCCCGGCTAAGCAGGCTATACAGCCGGAAAGCGACAAGTACCTGATCGTTGTCATACATCGCTGCCAACCTCCCTGCGCAACATCATATTTTGGATTTCATAGCGTTCGGTTACTTTCAAAAGATCCGGCATCTCTGTCACGCTGATTGCTTCACCAGGCTCGAGAAGGTCAAGCACTTCTTTGAAAATGTGATTGTCCTCATCCTCTCCTGATTTTTGCAGAGGTGATCGCTGATGAAGCAGCATCCAGAAATCGTAAAATGAGCGATGCTCCAGCCAATGCGCACAGCCGGTCGCCTGTAAATGTTCAACTGCTTCGGCAAGCGCCAGCTCGTTTTTTTCTCCCATGATGGCGCGAATCCGCTTCATGATTTTACCAAAATTCACCTGCTGGACCAGGTGATGGGCCTGCTCCTGTTCGTCCGTGGCATCTGCGAAATCCGCTTGTTCTTCCTCTTCCTGGGCCGCGCCCACCCGTTGTTTTTCAAACACTGCCAGGGGCGACCAGCCAGATGCTTGTTCGAGCGCGAGGAAAGGCTCCAGCAACACTCTTGTCGTTTCGAGCGGCAGAGGCGTGGATACGAGCCTGGAGACGATTTCCTGATCAAAGTTAAACGATTGCATCGCGACGTGATACAACGATTCCTGAGCCGCTTCCAATGCAGTCGTTTTCAAGGCAATGCTATTCTTTAACAGCTGGGTATGGGCAAAATGAACCTCGCCCAGTTCACGATCGATCCGCAAAATATACTCGTACGCTTTCTGTTCCTTGCCGTCCTTTCGTTCGTATAACAGGCGATCCTTCGTTTCATCAACAAACCCTTGCAGCTCGTTAAACTCCTCGTGCTCTCTTGCAAGGCGTAAATGAATATCGTCAATCACCTGCTTGTAGCGCAGGTAGGTTTCTTCCGATACGATGCTGCGCTGCACCTCATGCTTGATGCGAACGATGCGCTCCTGCAGCGTTTCGACGTCGACACGCATCTCGCTGATCTGGCGAAGCGCTCCGACGAACTCGCCTTTTTCCAATTGCTTGCGCAGCAGCAGCTGATTGATCGACAGATGGAACTCCCGGAAAAACTCTTTTGTCGCAAAGACGAGTTCCAGACCGTGTTCATCGAGGGAGTAGTATTGTTTATTCGAGGCAATATCCCCGCGCTCCGCTTTTAGAATGGAGAACTCCACCTGATCCAGCTGGCGCGTCTCCCAGTTGTAGAAGGTCCGGGAGTTGCGCTTGCCGCTCGGCGGCCGGAATGCCTCGATAATCGACCTCGCTACTTTCCCAAAGCCTTCGCTGTCGAGGTCGAGCTCGCCCTTATTCATCTGTTGCAGATAGTCGGCAAGCTCCTGTACTCCTGTTTTCTTGTTTCGGATCAGCATATTTTCAAAGAAAAACAGCAAGGCAAGCAAACCGAGTCCAAAGTAATCGACAGGACGATCCTGACGATCTTTCTCCCGCTTTGCCTCGAGTTTATGCAGAGGATCGAACAAGGCGAGGCGTTGGATGCGTTCCTTGTATCCTTCCAGCATCCCGGCAAGCCGGTCATCGTCCACCATGCTGCTCCTCCCTTCTCTTGCTGCCAGCGCAGGACTGTATTACCATTTCCCGCAGCATCTCTGCCCCAAGCGCTTCTTGCGGCAGATACTGCCCTTCCCGGAGAATGTTCCGGATACGCTCCCCGTCCCCGTCAGGAAAAAATGCGACGAACCGCCTGACAGCATCCTCCCTGACGGCTTGGGTCGCTTTTCCCGCCGATGGCGCTTGGCTTAATAAGCTTTGATAGATGTTTACTGCCGGTACTGCCTTGCATTTTTGAAACAGCGAATGCCAGATCGCCAAGCCCTCATGGTCCAAATCGCCAAAATACTGAAAATGGTGCCGATCTTCCGTGCCCAAACCGAGCTGGCCAGGCAAGTTTTCCAGGCCGGAAACCACTTTCCAGCCGGCTCCGTAAATCAAGGTAGCAAAAGTCAGCGATGGGAGGATTGGCTGAATGGCGTAGAAGGTGGTCTTGTTCTCGACGATCAGATGTTGGTAAAGACGCCCGCTTTCCCGGAATTGCGCCACGTTGACGGCCAGCATCAGCGGGTCCGGGAGCGCCGTTATTCTCAGCAAATCCCATACGCCAATCGTCTCGAGGAGCTTCCTCCCGCCCTTTTCATCCACCCATTTTTCGTCGCCGACGAGCTGAAAGGACCGCTCGGGTGCAGTCGCTTCCTCCTTTGGAAATCCATGGCGTGTGAGATAGTCACTTATCCTTTCGATGCAGGGCACATCCTTTTTCCATCTCATCTCGGATAAAGAAAAATATGCGTCCAGCTTGATCGTCGGGTGGAAACGCAATTGTGCAGCCTGAATATCTTGCCTCAAGGATTTTGTGATGACGGATTTTCCGATGCGAAAGGTAAGCGGCAGCGGTGGATATTTCCCATTTGTCCCGTGTTTGTCGATTGGTATCAGGTAACGGCCATCCAGCAAAACCTGTATGGCTCGTTGAAAGGACGTGTAGGTCATGTCGGGATCAGCCAAGGCTTCAAGTTGACCCAGTGTGATTTTTGTATGTTTCTGGGACTTCAGATGCTGGAGAATCTTCTCGTGCATTCGATCACCTCTTTCACATTATACGAAAATGTGAGAGGGATGCATCAAAAAAAGCGGACAATCTCGACAATGGAAGTCCTGCAAAACGAGGCACGACCCGGAAATACTTCGAGAGCTGGTTCGGACGACTCCGTAATAATGCCGATTGCAAGATCTTTCGCATTGTGGAACTGCTTTCTTCGCAAAACTGTTGAACTTTTTGCTTTAGATCATCAATGCTCGTTAATTTGTCCATGTTAGGCTCCTGAAACTGTTTTTGTTCTCTAGCAATCCATAATCAATATACCGTGCTATTTATTCTTTTTTCGATTATTGGTAATAACTGCCTTTAAAACTTACCTCGGAGTTCGGGCGATCATAGAAAAACCTGCGGATCCCAAGCAACCAAGGGTTTCAGAGCAGATGAAAGGGCTGATTGAGATGAATTGGAACTGGACCGTTCGAAGTCCCGGGCGTTTTTTTGCGGCTTGCACAGGAAACCCGCGTCTCCCGATACATAGGGATTCCCTCCTTACTCACACTTTTGGGCATCAGCACATATTCTGGAGTGTTACAAGGGAGGGGACCGATGTGAATCACGATTTGCAAAACGATATTTTGTTTGAACACCGATTTTGGCTGCAAATACTCGGGGATCACGCCCGGTTTATTTTTCAAGCGCTGGCTCCCACAGAGGGCAAAGAGATTGAGCAAGCTAACTACTTTATTCAGTCTTTCGACAACTTGCTGGATTACGCGCGCAAGGATCTTTCCGCAGAAGACCTTCAATCGCTCACCCAGGAGGCACACAATCTAACGCAAAATCTGCGCGACTTTAAACTTCATCTCCTGAAGCGACACCTCGTTGACAAGATTGCCATCAGCCTTCCGCCAACCTTTTTAAGCCATATGGTGAATGAACTGGAAGAATATGAGCGAATCTTGAACAAATACCTTTCCACTAACAGAGTTCCGACATTTCACCCTGTTCATCATCATCTGCTGTGGCTGTCTGATGCTGTCGGGCATGCTGCTTCCATCACTTCAGAGCTTGATATGGTGGAGCATGACGATCTGCAAAAAAGCAATCAATTTACGAAGCAGTTTCAACATTATTATCAAAAAGCAATTGAATTGGCCGGATACCTCCGGACTAATTTGCAGGATTTCCCTGCCCTCAAGCGCTTTAACCACCAGGCTGAGATGGAAATCAAGCTGTTCCAGGCCTTTCTCCATGAATTGCGAGAAATGCGGCTAAATAATGAACAATTGGGCGTCTTGTCACCACTTATGGCCGATCATATGTCGCGGGAAGAGTGTTACTATTTGATGAAGCTATCCGAAGTCAGGCGTGTTGATTATCCAGTAACAGGTAATGAAAATTGAAAAGAGGCCTTCC
>CAMIVR010000024.1 GCA_946402065.1 uncultured Brevibacillus sp.
GTTGCAGACGATTTTGCGCTGCCGTGACGGCAAACGGCACATTATGCTATTTTTCTTTCGGGTAAATCGAGGTATGATTTATTGGAATGTTTTAAAGGCTCAACCTTAAAATCAGTGCTTGACGGTTAAGTCCCCATGCGATGCCGATTGCACTCCAGTAGGATACCGAGACATTGCTTTCGTCGATCAAGGGAATGAGACGAAGGTCATTGAAACGTTCGACGCGGAAAGCTCCAATCCCGTAGAGTTCCAGCAAGCAGGCTGGCAAGCGATCATGGACAATTTCAAAGCCTATACCGAACAAAACTAATCATCGCGAAGAAGACGCCGGAGAAGATGCCCGGCGTCTTTCTTTTTGAACCCTAGTACGAGCGTGCTCTCCGTTAGCCTTAACCTTGTGCCGCATCCATGTTCATGTAGTTAATGGCCCACAGATGGCCGTCCAAGTCCACGAAGCCCCAATGATACATGAACCCATGATCTTCAGGTTCAGCGTGCAATTTCCCGCCCAAGGAGACCGCGGTATTCACGATTTCATCGACCTTTTCCCGGCTCTCGAAGGCCAATGCGATCGTCATCTGCGCATACTTGCTCGTATCGACGGATTCCTTCTCCGTGAGCGTATTAAAGAATGCTTGATTGATCAGCATAACCTGCAGGTTGTCGCCGATCACGATGGCTACCGAAGTCTCGTTCTCGGGAAATTGCGGGTTGAGCTCGAATCCGAGTCCGGTGAAGAACGCCTTCGATTGTTCTACGTTGTTTACAGGCAGATTGAAGCTCGTGAATGTGGACATTAATGCCATTTTTAAACACCTCATCGTCAAATTGGTTTGTTGTCATTGATGCCTTCGTTTATTTAGACGAAAGCCGATCCGGGAATTCATCGGTCTACTTGATTCGGAAGCGTGAATCTTGAAAATTAGACTGCTGCCATAACTTCCGGCTTGCGTAATTTCACTTGATTAAAGTAAGCCCCAAAACGTATCTCTTGAATTTCACTCGAGTGTCACAGTCAGACGATCACGCGGTAGTGAAGCTGAACAACTCCGCATCGGAAGCGGCGCTCACCGAGCAACTCGAGCCGCATGCGGAGGTTGAATGCTCGCTTACCTCCACCCAAGACGATCGGATTAAGAAGCAGATGACACTCGTCGATCAGTCCCGCGCTCATCGCCTGCCCAGCAAGCTCGGGGCCGCCAATCGTAATGTCGGCTCCTGAAGACTCCTTCAGCCTCCGGATCGCATCTGGATCGAATTCGCGCTCGATCCTAGTCCTGGCGCTTGAAACTGACTGAAGTGTCTGGGAATAAACGATCTTCTCAGCAGCTCGCCAAATCTGCGCGAAGTCCCGCATTACCTCCGGTTGATCGCCGCTGGACGGGTTCATTTTGATGTTAGCCGTCTCCTAGTACACCATCGACTCGTACATTCGACGCCCGTACATGTAGGTGCCAATCGGCCGCTGGAAGTCAGTTCAGACCGCAAACACCTCGTCATCGGAGATCGACCACTCGATATTGCCGCGCTCGTCCTCAATGTAACCGTCCAAAGATACATTAGCAGCGTAGATCAGTTTAGCCATTTCGATAACGCCCTCCAATCTCTGTTCATAAACTATATTTTAAGACGTTTCAGTTCGGATTGTTTCTTACAGATTGCTAATCTAATCCGCTCGTTAGCTTACCAACGGGCGTCAGTCTACAACTTTATTTTCTCAGTCTAATATTTTATTTTCTTTCAACAAGGGGTACCGCTAACAAAGTGCGGGTTTTGTCCGCTAAGCCCTGAATGGGGTATCGCCAGCAAAACGCAGATTTACAATGTTAAGGACTTCATAACACAAAAACAGCCAGTTTTCACCACGTTAAGGGTGTAACTGGCTACTACCCCTACTTATATAAAATCAAATTGAGAGGAATAAGAGTCATTCATGATACTCACATAGATTCAGATAAAGACATTCCTCTTCAGATGCTTATGCAACACACTGGCTCCTCTAATAATACTCTAGGGTTTATTCAGAACGATGAAAAATTCAGCGAAGTGGTACTAACATATTCTGATGGATCGAATGAGAAGCATGTTCTTCATCAAAAATACTCGATTATAAAATCTAATTACCATTTGAATGATCTGAGGAAAGTAGAATCTATAGATAATAATGGAAATAGAAAAATAGTGTGGAGTCAGTTGTTTGTCTTAGATTCCCATATTATTTGGTAAGTTCCACCAAGGTTTAAGTTGTAAAAAGATACTGAGCTACCTTTATCAACATCTCCTGGTCCATAATCTCGAGTAGCAATTAGGTTGCTGTTACTATCATATAACCGCCATACAATATAAGCTTTTTCACCCGCATGAATTCCAGAGGCAAAGTAATTGACGTCAAAAGAAGTTAAAATCAGGAAACTTTTCACGTGTCCAGTCGTACATTACGATAACCGGCTTTTTTTCGGGATACATGCTAGAAAGGAGTGACTTCATATGATGGAAGACGTGCTGTTTTCGTTTTCGTTTGGCTTCGATGAAGTCATGTCCTGGCTGACGTTTATCTTCGGGATTATCGCTCCGCTGCTGGTGATCAGCCGGGTCAGGGTAGATCGGCTGAAAGAAACGATCGAATCGAACCTCAGCTATTGCCCAAATATCAATCCCGTACAAATCGAGCGCTATCCGGTCAACCCGCACGGCTTGCATTTGTTCCGGATTCGATCCAGCCTGGACGGTGATCCGAAACCCCATGCATTGTTTTTCCAAGCATCCTGTTTGCTGAAGAACGCCAAAACGTTTTCAGAGAAAAAGGAGGAAAAACAATGTTTAAAATTATCGGTGAAGTATTGCTCTACGGGGTTTCTCTGCCGCTCATCGCCTTTCAGGCATTTATGGGACTGGATTCTTTTATCGACCTGCTCGCCCAGTTGTCTGAATACGGACGCATTAAATAATTCACAGCGATCAAATACGCACAGACGCCTGGAGGGACAATCAGCCAGGCGTTTGTTTATGTCCGGAGCGCTTTGCCGGGATTGCCTTTACGGAAGCGGCGGATTATCAAACATGTGCATGGCGAGGTCATCCAGGCGGAGCTGCACTTCCCGTTGCAGCTTGTCGACATCGATCCGGAACAAGTTCGTCTTGCCGCGCTGACGCCAAAAGACAAAGTACTCGTCACGGTCTTTTTTGCTGCCGAGAACCTGTACTCCCGCTTTCCGCAGGTCGTATTGCGACGCTTTTTCCATCCCCGCGGCAGCATTGCCGAGAAAGCGGAACAGCTTCGCGTAACCGGCGGGCAGCTTCAGTACATCGTCGGTCGACGGAGCTTCCAGCAGCATGATGTCTTGCTTGAGAAAAATGCACGCCTGATGCCAGGTTACCCAGGAGAGAAGCAGATCTTGCGGTTCATTCATCTTGCATCACCACACCGAAATGTTGTTAAACCACATGAAGAATTTGGGACGAATCTACAACATGCGAGTCCGCTCGGGCCGCTCTCCACGTATTATTATTATACAAACAGGAACAAACGTTCGCAATTTGTTCCGAAAAATATTCTTCCGGCGACCCCCTTTATTGTTCTCCCCTTAATCCAGCCGCCGTAGACTGGCCGCTGCGAAAAAAATTTTCGCTTTCGCGGCAATTCATACTTTACACATCAGAATACGTATTAATCTTTAGAAAAAAAAGATTCGCCTACTGGACATCCAATGGCTCCCTGGGACCGGCTCGCCCGCGTCTTATGGGGCCTATTTTTTTTACACAAATTCAAAGAAAAAAGGGGATTTGGATGATGAAAACCAGCTCAAGTTTTGTCGCAATCAGTTTGGCAGCGGCAGCGCTGTTAGCCGGATGCGGATCGGGACAGACGACAGGAGCGGCTACCGACGCTGCAACCGCCGGCACTACATCCGCTGCGGGCGCCAAGACGCCGGAAGTACGAAAAGTAAAAGTAGCCTACAACCAGGCATCCAAGCCGATTTCTTGGCTGGATGAAAAAGATTGCTATTGTTTTCGGGAGAATCCATTATTCCCCACATTATGTTAAAAATTGTTGGTTTACTAGATTTAAGCGATAATGCTACCCTACTACTATGGTTTTTATGGAAAGAAAGCCTATCATTCACAACTTGGAGGGTGCAAATGAAAAAAGTCATACTGTTTAGTTCGATGTTAGCAGCCGGGATCATGTTTGCCTCTACTGCGTCAGCAGCTACTAATGATCAATACACAGTCAAGACCAATGACACTCTTTGGCTAATCTCCAAGAATTACGGCGTAAGTCTCTCAAGCTTGATGGCTGCCAATCCAAACGTAACACCGACTAACCTGTTGATTGGATCGAAGTTGACGATTCCCAAGACAACGCAGCAGACGCAATCGTGGGAGCAAAAAGCGGATGCCATCATCGCCACTGGGAAAACACAATTGGGCGTACCGTACGTATTCGGCGGCGATCAGCCTTATGTCGCGCTCGATTGCTCCGGGTTTATCCAGTACATATTTGGTCAACACGGGTACGACCTGCCCCACTCCTCGGCAATGATCAGCCAGATGGGGACATCCGTCTCCAAAAGCCAGCTTCGCAAAGGGGATTTGGTCTTCCTGAGCGACACGTATCAAGACGGCGTGTCACATGTTGCCCTGTATCTGGGGAACAATCAGGTGCTGCAAGCGAGTACAAAAGGCGGCGAGCGCAAAGTCAAGATCAGCAGCTTCTTTGGCGATCCGTATTACGATGCTCACTATTGGGGAGCCAAGCGGATTATTCAGTGATAGAGGTACGGACACAATCCCTTGCAGTATAAGTGCAGGGGATTGTATTTTTACAGTACGGGCGCTCCTGAATGGCACAGCCACCAATTTGTGTGAACGCGATAGAAAAACCAGAGAAAATGGAAATAGGCTCCTGCTAGCCTACGCATGGTGTGTTCGTTGTGCCAAGTGGGTTAAATCAATAATATGGATAGCCAATGATTAGCATAAACCTGTTGGGTTTGTATGGACATGCCGTCGCCGGACAAATACCCTTTTGCCGTACACAAGATACTGTTTGAAAACAACATCCTGATCGCCGAGAATTCGACCAATGTCGAGAAATTGCTGCACATAGGGGCGTTTGAAATCGTTGCCCTGCCGCTTAAGATCAGAGCGGCTTTGTCAGTAGCCCGCATCATTGCCCGAAGAAATTATTCTAGGGTTTCAACTTCTTTTGCAGTCAAACTGTCCCAATCTCGATCAATTTTACATGTGTCCCCGGCCTTAATGATTGTCGCTTGTGCTTTGACAGTCTTGACAACATTTTTCGCAGACGAGGAAAACGTAAGCTCGAGAGTGTACGAAACGCTAAGAGAACCGGGTTCTTTATCTTCCTTTATCTGATCAATTGTTATCTTCCCGACTTCAATTGTGTACCCTTTCCGGAAAGCTTCCACAGTCGTAAAAGCATCTCTGTTTGTTAACAGGCTATTATATGCCTTTTCCGTTAAGAAGGGCTGCATCTTTTCATGAATATGCGAATAAGCATCATCGGCTTCCGTGTCTCTCTGAAGTTCGTACTGAGACTTTTTCAAATTCGTGATCATTGCTAATACCTGATCCTCTTTTAGTTGTTCATTACTACACCCGACGATTATCAAAATGAGACTGCACAACAGGCTAAAAAATCGCATATCTTCACTCCTTTTATTTTTCACTTTACATAAGTCCGAAGGTAAAAATAAAGAAAAATTTCATACATTTCCCATTTATTCCTGTTGTTTCAGTCAACGAACAGCAAAAGCAGGCCAAAACTGTAAATCCTCCAGCTTTGGTCTGCTTTTTTCGAGGTTCGGACAAGATAGTCAAGCATGGTGCGAAACTGATACCAAGACACTTCACCGATCGCTTTGGCTAACGTATGACTTTTTATCCCCCTATCAATACCGACTGTATCGGGCTCGGCAAGCGCCGGCGGTATCTGCAAGCTGCCTTTAAAGCGAAACACTGTCGGGAATATACGCAAACAAGTCTTGAACGCTCGCAATACCGAGAAACGAAAGCCTCTCTGCCTTGTCTTCTACGGTCATCGGCAGATAGCGATCGTTCACGTTTATTCCTCCTCGATCAATGCCGCGTATTGTGCCGCATCGAGGAGTCCTGACAGCTCTTCGGGGTTGCTCAGCTCAATGACGATCATCCATCCTTGCCCGAAAGCATCCGTATTAATTACCTCTGGATTGTCGTAAAGCGCAGTGTTCACTTCGACAACTGTGCCGCTGACGGGGGAAAACAAATCGGATACCGCTTTTACCGACTCAATCGTACCCATGGTTTGATCTGCGACGACTTCATCATCAACCTGGGGAATTTCCACGAATACGAGATCGCCCAGCTGATGCTGGGCAAAGTCGGTAATCCCTACGCGCACTCGCGTCTCACCAAGAACCTCCACCCATTCGTGCTCCTTGCTGTACAGCCAATTGTCTACGACTTTTTTCATATTTTGTTCTCCTCCCGTCTCTATTTCATGATCCGATTTTTTATCGCTTCCCCTGTCGGTGTTACGGCAAGTCCGCCGAGAGCGGTTTCTCTGAACGCCCGCGGCATCTTTTTACCGATCTCGTACATCGCGCCAATCACTTCGTCGCAGGGGATCTGGCTCTCAATGCCCGCCAAGGCAATATCTGCTGCGGAAAAGGCAATGGACGAACCGATGACGTTGCGCTTGATGCAAGGCACTTCCACAAGGCCGGCCACCGGATCACACACCAGCCCGAGCATGGATTTGAGCGCGATCGCTGCAGCGTGAACGGCCTGGCCCGGCGTGCCCTGCTTGATTTCGACAATCGCGGCCGCCGCCATCGCGGTCGCGGAGCCGACTTCAGCCTGGCATCCTCCTGCTGCTCCCGAGATGAACGAGCGGTTGGCAATGACATAGCCGACGGCACTGGCTGCAAACAGCCCCATCACCAGATGCTCGAACGTATAGCCTTGATGCTCGTGAAGGGAAAACAGACACCCGGGCAAAATGCCAGCCGATCCGGCGGTCGGCGTCGCGACAATAATGCCCATCCGCGCATTCATTTCCGAGGTGGCAAACGCGAACCGCATCGCATCTGCGACGATATTCCCCGTGAGGTGCTTGCCCTGTTCGAGATAGCGCTCCAGCTTGTACGCGTCCCCTCCGGAAATTCCACTGGGGGCCTGCGAATGGTCGGTAACGCCCTGATCGATCGCTGCTTTCATTTTGTGCAGGCGAATTTTCATTTTCTCGATGATTTCATGCTCCGGCAGCCCTGATTGATTGCTTTCACGCGCCAGCATCACATCGGCGATGCTCATCTTCGTCCGCTCACACAGCTCCAGAAGTTCTTTCATTGACGTGAAGTTCATGTTCGCTCCTCCCTATGCGTCGCACAGCATGGTTTCCTTTATACGGTTTTCTGATCGCATCGAGGTTGAGGTCGAGATTCAAGGGGAGATCCACTTCATTTCCGTTTATAAGGAAAATTTTGGATAGTCCTCCACCTAGCGAGACCCCGCCGATGACCGCCGATTCGTTATTCCTTCTTACTGCTACCAGGACGGTGTTGGGATGATCGTAGTACGGGCAGTCTCCGCGGAATTCGAATGCCACCGCCATGCTTCGCTCTGCGGCGATTGCTGCCGCTTCCTTGATCCGGATGTCATCCGTGTCCATTCCGAGCAATCCGCCGATGATGGCTTTATCCGTCCCGTGCCCTTTGTATGTTTCCGAAAAGGAATCATAAAAAATGATAGTGGCCTCATGCGGCTCCCCGCCGAGAAAGTCGTGGACGAACTTGCCAATCGCAACTACACCCGCAGTATGCGAGCTGGAAGGGCCCACCATGATTGGACCGATAATATCAAAGCAGCTATTGTATATCATGGATATGCCTCCTTGCGAGTGGTCGAAGCATTACTGATAAAGCGGAAATGATTCGGTCAACTGGCGGACACGATCGCGTACCTGTGCGGTTGCATTCGCTCCGCCTTTTTCTTTTAGCAAGATGGCGATCGCCCGCCCGATGACCTGCATCTCCGGCTCCTTCAACCCGCGTGTCGTGATCGCGGGCGTTCCAATGCGAACACCGCTGGTCACAAACGGGCTCGCCGTATCGTAAGGGATGGTGTTTTTATTGACGGTAATCCCCGCCTCTTCCAGCAAGAATTCCGCTTCTTTTCCCGTTAATCCCCACGGGCGGACGTCGAGCAGCAGCAAGTGATTATCCGTCCCGCCGGTCACGACAGCAGCGCCCTCATGCAGTAGTGTCTTGGCTAAAACATCGGCATTTTTCACTACTTGCTCTGCATAGGCAGTAAAGCTCGGCTGCAGCGCTTCCTTGAAACAAACCGCCTTGGCTGCGATCACATGCATGAGCGGACCGCCCTGGATGCCGGGGAAAATCGCCTTGTTGATCCCCTTGAAAATCTCCTCGTCATTGGTCAAAATCACGCCGCCGCGGGGGCCGCGCAAAGTCTTGTGCGTTGTGCTCGTCACCACGTCGGCATGGGGGATGGGCGAAGGATGCAGACCGGCCGGGACCAGACCGGCTATGTGCGCCATATCCACCATCAATTTGGCGCCGATTTTATCGGCAATTTGCTTAAACGTGGCAAAATCAATCTGTCGCGGATAGGCGCTCGATCCCGCGATTATCAGCTTCGGCCGTTCGCGCAAAGCTGTCGCCTCGACCTCGTCATAATCAATCAGGTGTGTGTCCTCTCTTACGCCGTAGGCGACGACGTTGAACCACTTGCCCGACAGGCTGACCGGGCTTCCATGGGTCAAATGTCCGCCATGCGAGAGATTCATGCCCATAATCGTGTCACCGGGCTGAAGCAGGGAGAATAGCACCGCTGTATTCGCCTGCGCTCCGGAATGGGGCTGAACATTGGCATACGTGGCACCGAACAAGGCCTTTACCCGCTCGATGGCCAGCCGTTCGACCGTATCCACGTGCTCGCAGCCGCCATAGTAGCGTTTTCCCGGATAGCCTTCCGCGTATTTATTGGTCAATACGGTGCCCATCGCTTCCATGACCTCCCGGCTGACGAAGTTCTCGGATGCAATCAATTCCAGCGTCATCTGCTGTCTTGCCCGTTCGCTGCCGATCGCTAAAAAAATGTCAAAATCTCGCTCCTGCAAACCCATGAGTTCTCCTCCTTTTTGCTACCTTTCCTTAAAAAACTTGGCTACGCCAAGCTTTTTGGCGTGGCCTTAGTTGCCCTTTTGTCGATGGGAATTTTTATAAATTCCTATCGACCAACAAAAAAAGGACGAAGGAAAGATAGATTACCGTATAATCTACCTTTCCTCTGTCCTTTTTACCTGAGAGTTTAACTCCGCCTTGTCGCTTGGAGTATTCCCCGTTGGTGGCTTTTAAAGCGCTCTCCAGAGGTACGTCCAATTGTAGTATCTTTTACCTGAGAGATTAATCCCAAAGGTTTTATGGGACTTGCTCCTTCGGTGCCAGACGAGTCGTCTGGTCTCTCCTACAATCTTCATCCGCAGCTATTGAATTGATCTTCGCATCTCTTGTAGTAAATCATGCCAATCCTGATCTTGTCAATTCCAAAGAGAAATATTATTTCGTTAATTTGGAGAAAATCGTCAAGGAAGACCATTTTCAGAGGATGAAGTATCAGAGTCCACTCTTCGCAACTGACGGGTTTATTGAGCGATCGAACCTGTTAGCACATCGCCTCCCCTCTATTTCAGTACGGCTTCATGTTGCCAGGGCCTATAACGGGGCCCTTTCTTCCCTTTTAACAAGGATGAAAGCCCGGGGTTGAACGAACATGCGCGAGACTTTCCGGAGTGGTAGCGCTCCTAGTGAATCGCTGCAAGCATAGCGCTGTCCAGCCTTTTTACAACCCCGCATAAGAGGCGCTTCGCTGCATGATAATCATCGTGGTGGACGATTGCAGCGTGACTGTGAATATAGCGTGCCGGGATGGCAATCACTGCAGAAGGCACCCCTTTGCCGTGCATGTGGATTGCTCCAGCATCCGTGCCCCCCTGGCCGACGTAAAACTGATAAGGGATTCCCTCTCGTTCACACGTATCGATGAGCAAATCTCTCAGTCCAGGCAGCATGATCATTGTGCGATCCATTAGCCGGATCAACACACCTTCGCCCAAATTTCCCATGCCTTCTTTGATTCCTGGCGTATCACCGGCGGGACTGGCCTCCAATGCCAAGAACAGGTCTGGATCGATCATCTGCGCGGCGGTTTTCGCTCCTCTCAACCCCACTTCTTCCTGTACCGACGCCCCCGCGTAGACAGTATTCGAATGAGGGGCAGATGATGAGTGAAGCTCCTTCAACAGCTCCACAGCGAGCGCACAACCAAAGCGGTTATCCCACGCCTTTGCCATCAGCTTCTTCCCGTTTGCCATCACTGTGAACGGGCATACGGGAAGCACCGGCTGACCAGGGCGGATCCCCAACTTCTCCGCTTCATCCCGAGAGTCAATCCCGACATCGATGAACATCTTCTCCATTTCCATCGGTCTGTTGCGATCATCATCACTCATCCCGTGCGGCGGAACCGATCCAATCACACCGACAATCGGCCCGTTGTTCGTGATTACTTGCACACGCTGAGCCAGCAGCACCTGACTCCACCATCCGCCAAGCGGTTGAAATATAAGGAACCCCTTCTCCGTAATCCGGGTGACCATAAAGCCAACTTCGTCCATATGACCTGCGACCATGATTCGCGGTCCGTTATCCATGCCCCGTTTTACGCCGAAGATGCTCCCGAGGTTGTCGCAGACGATTTCGTCCGTATAAGCAGATATATATTCCCTCATGATCGCCCGTACCTCCCCTTCAAATCCAGGTGCGCCCGGCGCTTCCGTCAAACGCTTCCACAATTCCAACTGAAACACGTCAAACATGCGATTTTCCTCCTCGTTCGTGTTACATTCCTCTGGCCTGCTTCATCTCAGATTTCCCGGATTTAATGACTCCAGCTCGGGAACGACAAAACGCCTTGACCTACCGCGTAAATCCATACATTTTCCCCCGGTTGAACGGTTTTCCTGCTGATTTCCTCATGGCCCCTGCAGATTGAGACCTGTTGCCCCAACTGTGAAGACCTGTCTTTGCGTAATCCGGCAAAGCTGATACTCAGAGAACTCTACGTGATGAGCTTCAGTTCTCTTCCCACCTTGGCAAAAACGTCAAGCGCGGTTTGCAAATCTTCTTTTGTATGGACCGCCGTCACAATTGTCCGAACGCGTGCCGCTCCCGCCGGAACAGTCGGATATCCGATGCAGGTCCCCATGACTCCCTCTGCGAACAGGCGGTCGGAAAATTTCATGGTGAGCGCTTCGTCCCCGACAATAACCGGTGTGATCGGTGATTCACTCTTTCCGATGTCAAAACCGAGATCTTGCAATCCTTGTTTAAAGAAACGCGTGTTCTCCCACAGTCTGTCGATAAGTCCCTGCTCATTCAAAAGAACGTCAACCGCTGCAAGGCAGGCTGCGGTCACTGCTGGTGGATGCGAGGTGCTGAACAGAAACGGTCGTGCCCGCTGTATTAGATATTCGCAAACGGCGCTGGAACTAGCGACATAACCGCCAAGCACGCCAATCGCCTTTGACAGTGTACCGACTTGAATATGGACTCGTCCGTTGAGATCGAAGTGGTCGACCGTGCCTCGCCCATTGCGGCCAAAGACCCCACTCGCATGAGCGTCGTCCACCATGATCAGTGCGTCGTACATTTCCGCCAGCTCGACAATATCAGGAAGCGGGGCAACATCTCCGTCCATGGAAAATACGCCGTCGGTGACAACGATCCGTTTTCTGTAATGCTGCGTCTCTTGCAGTGCCTTTTCCAAATCGCCCATATCAGCGTGTTGGTAAATGCGGCGCGCCGCTTTCGTAAGCCGGATTCCGTCAATGATCGATGCGTGATTGAGAGCATCGGAAATTACAATGTCTTGTTCGTCAAGCAGTGCGCTAAGCACTCCGACGTTCGCGGTAAATCCGGACTGGAAAACAAGCGACGCCTCGGTATGTTTAAATGCTGCCAGCTTACGCTCCAACTCAACATGCATGGAGAACGTGCCGGCTATTGTCCGTACTGAACCAGTCCCCGTACCCAATTTCTCGATAGCCCTAAAAGCTGCCGCTTTCATTTTCGGGTGGGTCGTCAATCCCAGATAGTTGTTGGAGGAAAGCTGGATAACTTCCCTGCCTCCGATCTGTACTCGTCCACTCTGTTCACTCGCGATCTCAACAAGCTGGTGAAACGAGCTCCTCTCACGCAGCCGGTCCATTTCTTCCTGCAAATACTCAAATCCCTTCAAACCAAGACCTCCTCATCAAATCGCCTTGCCAGTTGAAAGGAGATGTCCCCTCACCAAAGAGCCCTTTCTCCATTTGGACAAAGCTGTACCGACATTATTCAGCAAGAGGCGTGCCAGTCGATTCACCTACAGCAGAAAGGGGGTTGAACAGTTGCAACTATTTCTCCAAAAGGATCAAAATGAGACTTTTGCTAAAAAAATGCAGCATGACAAGAAGTCCAATTCTGTGAGGAATATCAAAATTAGACTCCAATAACCAATCGCTTTCTTACTCAAATCCTATAATCAGGAGAAGAAATCCTTCTCTTCGATGTTGTACTCCTTGATTTTGCGAAACAGAGAAGCACGGCTTATTCCCAACATCCCTGCCGCTTGCTCTTTGCGGTACGGTGGATAGGAAACCCGCTTTAGCGCCAGAGCAATGACTCTTTTTTCTAAACTCTTCAGGTTTAGTTCGTCCCACTCCTTATCTGCCCGATAGCCCGTCGGCATGCTTGTGTTCATCTTTAGCAGTTTTTCTGGCAAATGATAGGGTTGAACACGTGATCCCGATTCCATTGTAACGGCAAATTCAATCGCATTGGCCAGTTCACGGACATTCCCTGGCCAGTCGTATTGAGTGAGAATCGTTTCCGTCTCCTGGCTAAATCCCAGAATATTTTTCTGAAGCAAGTTCCGGTACTCTTGCAGATAGTGCTGAGCAATGACGAGAATATCTTCTCTTCTCTCCCGCAAAGGAGGAATTCGTAAGGGAATCACGTTGAGCCGATAGTAGAGATCCTCGCGAAACACCCCCTTGCTGACCAGCTCATCAAGATCGCGATGCGTCGCGGCAATGATGCGGACATCGATTTGTTTGGCCGTTTTGTCACTTCCAATTCGTTCCACTTCTTTTTCCTGCAGCACTCGCAACAGCTTTACCTGAAGGTGCAAAGGCATGTCTCCGATTTCATCAAGAAAGATGGTTCCGCCGTCAGCCATTTCAAACTTTCCGATCTTTCCTCCTTTTCGCGCACCTGTAAACGCCCCTTCGTCGTAGCCGAACAGCTCGCTCTCCAGTAAATGCTCCGGAATGGCCCCGCAGTTGATCGAAATAAATTGGCCGTTCCTGCGTTTGCTGGCCTGGTGGATAGCACGAGCAAACAACTCTTTCCCTGTCCCGCTCTCTCCCAGAATCAATACCGTTGAGTCGGTTCCAGCAATTTTGACAGCCATTTCCTTGCATCGAACCACATCTTTGCTGCTCCCCAAAATATGCTTTAAGACTTTCTCTTTTTCATTCCCCCCTTCGTTCTGTACAATCTGCACCATCTGGTCAAGGCTGTCCAAAGTAATCAGCGTTTCTACGATAGCCTGGTTCACTACAATAGGTGTTCGGGAAATGATAAACTCCTTTTCCTCTCCACAAATGTCCAGACAAATTTTTTTGTTGGTCAGGTCATTACCTTTGTTGCGCAGTACTCCAAGGACCAGCTGAATTTTTCTGTTCAGCTCGTTTTGGTCAGTGATTCCAACGATTCCTAAATCCTGTTTCGCTTTGCTGTTGATATGGGTAACTCTATCGTAATTGTCAACGGAAATGACGCCTTTATCCAAATAATCCATCACGGTCGTCAACTTCTTAACCGTGATTTGCTGTTCCTTATAGATTCGATACTCCCGCAGTTTGCTGGCGATCAAGTCCGCCATTTTTTGCAAAAAGCTAATGACGGCATCCTCATCTTGAAACAGCCGCCTTCGCTGCTCCTCGTTAAACGCCAGAAGGCCGATCACTCCCACACTTTTATCATCCACAATGATCGGACAACAGATTTCTCCCATCTCCAAACAGTTGCCATAGAAGCTGCATGGTTTACACGCGGAATGGTTTCCCGGGTTTTTGACAATTGCCGCCTCTCCTGTCTGGAGAACAGATTGATAGATGTACTGCCCGACAATGGAGCTCAGAACTCCTTTCTGAGCCATTCCGGTTCCAGCTACCCTCACCATTCTTTCATCTGCCACTTCCACTTCCATCTTGAGAATGGCCGCCACTGCCTCAGCAATTTGCTGAACGGAATCCTTGATTTCCATTAACTGCACGTCAATTACCCCCAGCTCATGGTGATTTTCGTCGATCTTACCAGTCAAATAAATTGCACAATTATGTTGCATAATTCAAAGGGAGGCTCCGTCGTGATTCGGACTCCTCCCTCTCTGTTACTTTTGCGCCACCATGTCTAGCACATCTTCCAACACATTTATAGCCATCTCGATTTCCGCTGTCGTGCTGATCAAAGGAGGACAGAGCGCCAGAATGTTATTGAACCCGGCCACCGTGTCCCCGTTTTTCCCGACGATCAGGCCACGTGAACGACAGGCAGCTACGATCCGGTTCATATCTTCAAGGGAGAGCGGCGTCTTGCTTTCCAGATCCTTGACCAATTCGATTCCACAGAGAAAGCCAAACCTGCGTATATCACCAACGATCGGGAACCGTCTGAGCCGCTCCACCTGTTCGGAAAGGAACTCGCCAAGCAGATCTGCCCCATCAATCAGCCCCTCCCTTTCCAGAAGCTCCATGTTTTTCAGCGCGAGTGCACAGGAGGCCGGATTACCGCCAAAGGTATTGACGTGCCGCAAGTGCATACCCGCAGCTTCCGATTGAAATGCCTGGTAGATCTCCCTGCGTACGGCCGTGGCGGAGAGCGGCAGATAACCGCTGGTAATGCCTTTAGCCATTGTCACGATATCAGCTGTTACCCCGTAGACCTGGTGGCCAAACCTGGCACCGGACCGTCCAAAAGCACAGATCACTTCGTCAATAATCAGCAATACGTCGTATTTATCGCAGATTTCCCTTACCTTTTTCAGGTAACCAGCTGGCGGTACAATGACTCCCCCTCCTGTAATCACCGGTTCCATTATGATCCCCGCAACTGTTTCCGCTCCCTCGTAGCGAATCATTTCTTCAAACACACTGGCACACTCAAGACTGCATGTTTTCGCTGTTTTCCCAAACGGACAGCGGAAGCAGTAAGGAGGCGGAGCATGCAAAAAGCCGGGGGACAGCGGCTCGTATTTGATCTTCCGTTCTTGCTGCCCTGTAGCCGCCAACGCTGCCGCCGTGCTGCCGTGATACGCACGGTAACGAGAAATAAACTTTTGGCGCTGCGGCCGTCCCTGCTGGGCATGGTACTGTCTGGCAATCTTGAAGGCAGTTTCGTTTGCTTCTGAACCACTGTTGGAAAAGAACGTTTTGTACTCTCCACCTAGCCATTCACTAAGTTTCTGGCTTAGCTTAATTCCCGGCTCGTGACTCTGTGTCAATGGATAATAGGAAAGCTGTCGCAGTTGTTCTGCTGCAGCCTCAACCAGTTCTTCGCGGCCGTATCCGATGTTGACGCACCACAATCCCGACATCCCGTCAAAATACCGGTTACCGTCGTAATCAGTGATCCAGCTGCCTTTTGCTCCACTGACTATCATCGGCTTGGAATGTTCACTGTACGGCGCCATGTGATTCCATAAATGTTTCTCTGCTGCATCCTGCATGACTACCTTGCTCATCCAGATCACCTTTCTCCCATTTTTGCTTCCAAACTTTTTTGAGAACAATCAAGTACCGAAATCAATAATTTGATGATCTGCTAAATAGATGACAGCTGACAAAATGATTAGGCTCAACCTCCCTCAAAACAGGTGCAACACTTTTACAAATGTCCATTATTTTGGGGCATCGCGTACGGAAACGACAGCCGCTTGGAGGAGATGCGGGATTCGGAACGTCCCCCTTTAAAAGGATGCGTTCGCGTGAGCGCTCCAGCTTCGGGTCGGCAAGCGGTATGGACGAGAGCAGGGCTTCCGTGTACGGATGAAGCGGTTGTCGATACAATGTTTCGCTTTCTGCAAGTTCCACAAATTGCCCTACGTACATAACGGCAATTCGATCGCTAATATACTTAACCATTGAGAGGTCGTGAGCGATAAACAGGTAGGTTAACCCCCTCTCTTTTTGCAGTTGTTTCAGCAGATTGACAATTTGCGCTTGAATAGATACATCCAGAGCTGCGATCGGTTCATCGGCAACAATAAATTTCGGTTCAACGGCCAAAGCACGGGCAATCCCGATCCGCTGGCGTTGCCCACCGCTGAATTCATGAGGATACCGATTGGCGTACTTTTGTTGCAAGCCTACAAGCTCAAGCAATTGAAACACTCTGGCTTTCCGCTCCTCAAAGGAAAGGTCCGGTCTGTGGACGAGCAGTCCTTCAGAGACAATTTCCAGCACTGTCATTCTCGCGTTGAGCGAAGAATACGGATCTTGAAAAATCATCTGCATGTTTTGCTTATATACAGCCTGTTCTGCCCGCCCCGCCTGCGCATTGAGCTTTTGTCCGTCAAAGTAAATCTCCCCTGCGCTAGATTCATAGATTTGAAGCAAGGTGCGACCGACTGTCGATTTCCCGCATCCCGATTCTCCAACCAGCCCAAGTGTCTCTCCTTTATAGATGTGAAAACTGACGTCATCCACTGCCCGCAGGATTTTGTTCTTGCCTATGTTGAAGTGCTTACTAAGGTTGTTTACCTGGATGAGAACTTGTTTGCCACTCATTACACCCTCCCTCCCGCTTCGACATGACGGAGATTTTTTTGGGCTCTCTGGTCAAGTAGCCAGCATTTAGCCATATGTCCTCCCCCGAAGAATTCGGCTTCCGGCGAGAAATGCTTGCACACCTTCATCACATAAGGACATCGGGGAGCAAATGAGCACCCTCGTTTAAGCGAAACGACGTCGGGGGGAGAGCCAGGAATCGGAATCAGCGGTTCATTGCGCGGTCCGTGAAGTTTGGGCATCGATTTAAGCAACCCCCATGTATAAGGGTGCCTGGGCCGATAAAAAATCTCCTCGACCCGACCCATCTCCACAATCTGCCCTGCATACATGACAGCCACTTTTTGTGCCATATGAGCCACAACACCGAGATCGTGCGTAATCAGAATGATTCCCGTACCAGTCTGCTGCTGCAAAGCTTTCATCAAATCCAGGATTTGCGCTTGAACAGTGACGTCCAAAGCGGTTGTCGGCTCGTCTGCAATCAGGATTTTCGGGTTGCAGGAAAGTGCCATCGCAATCACAACCCGTTGTCTCATCCCGCCGGAAAACTGATGCGGATGAGCATTCATCCGTTCTTCTGCATTTGGTATCCCGACCATTCGCAGCATTTCAACCGCTCTTTGTCTTGCTTCCCCTTTAGTTGCCCGTTGATGTTTGCGAATCCCTTCCATAAGCTGCTTCCCGATCGTCATGGTCGGATTGAGCGATGTCATCGGGTCCTGAAAAACCATGGAAATTTCTGCCCCTCGCAACGATTGCATTTTCCGATAGGAGATTCTGAGAATATCTTCCCCATCATAGGTGATAGTTCCATCGACAACTCTCGTGTTGTGTTTGGGCAATAGCCTCATGATCGTTTTGGCTGTTACCGATTTTCCCGAGCCGGACTCGCCCACGATTGCCAGCGTTTCTCCCTTGTCCAAGGAAAACTGGACGCCTCTCACCGCCTGAACGGTCCCGCTTTGAGTATGAAATGAAACATGCAGGTTTTCTACATGAAGAACCGGTGTATTCATCGATGTCTCCTTCCTATTTTCTCATTCTCGGATCCAGGGCGTCTCGCAAGCCATCTGCCAGGAGATTGAAACAGATCATGATCAAGCTGATTGCAGCGGCCGGAAACAGCATTTTGTGAGGGAAAATACGCATTGCCTTGTAGCCGTCTTCAATCAGAACACCCAAAGAAGCGAGCGGAGGCTGCAGACCAAGCCCGATAAAGCTCAAGAAAGCCTCAAAAAAGATTGCACTGGGAATCGTAAACATCATGGTAACGATGATCGGCCCCATGACGTTCGGCAGCAAATGCCTGGCAATGATGCGACTGTTCGATACGCCAAGCGTTCGCGCAGCCAAAACGAATTCCTGACCTTTTAATTGCAAGAATTGTCCACGTACGACCCGGGCCATGCTAACCCATCCCGTGATGATCATCGCTAAAATAATCGAGCGGATGCCCGGCTCCAAAATCAGGATAAACAGAATAATCACGATGAGATTGGGGATACCCATCAGCACTTCGATGATTCTCTGCATCACTTGATCCACCTTGCCTCCGTAAAAAGCTGACAATCCTCCGTACAATACCCCGATGAGCAAATCCAAAACGGCGGCAACCAAAGCTATAAACAAGGAGATTTGGGTAGCTTTCCAGACCCTGGTCCACAAATCCCTGCCGAATTCATCTGTCCCAAACCAATGATGCTCCGAGATATTTCTCTTTTCATATTGATCGACACCTTGAAGGTCTTTGCCATCTAACCCTAACCATTCCAGTCCGGAAATTTTTGGAGGAAGATTGGAGTGGGCGATATTCTGTTCATCGTAGCCATATTTGCTAACAGCAGGCCCACTCACTGCCATAAAGGCAAGCAGCAGGAGCAGAATAAAGGAAAGTACAGCGCCCTTGTTCTTTTTTAAGCGGTTGACAGCTTCCCTCCAAAACGAGAGCGGGACTGAAGCACTCTCTTCGCTGCTGCTCTCGTCGTACGGCTCGCTCACAAACAAATCATCAGTTATTTTAGTCGGAATCAACTCTTGTTGCTTCATGACTGCTCCTTCCGTTTAAACTTCATACGCGGATCGAGTATCCCGTAGAGAAGATCGACAATAAACACGGCCAATATCAGCAACGAACTATAAAACAGGGTAAGCCCCATAATCACGCTGTAATCATTCATCTGTATGGACAAAGTGAATTGTTCTCCCAATCCGGGAACGGCGAAAATTTTTTCGATGACGAGCGTCCCTGTCATGATCGAAACGGCCAATGGCCCCAACATGGTGACGACAGGAATCAAAGCGTTGCGAACGACATGCCTGATGATGACTCCTGATTCAGTGATTCCCTTTGCCCTGGCCGTAAGAACATAGTCGTGTCCCAATACTTCCAGCATTTCCGTACGGATAAAGCGGGCTACAGTAGCAGTCACTGTTACCGAAAGAGCGAGAGAAGGCAAAATGCT
Organism: uncultured Brevibacillus sp.; assembly: GCA_946402065.1. Lineage (GTDB taxonomy): Bacteria > Bacillota > Bacilli > Brevibacillales > Brevibacillaceae > Brevibacillus_D. The sequence goes on from CAMIVR010000024.1 coordinate 19,387, forward strand.
GTACGTGTAATCTTCCCACAGTCCCGGCGGCAACCACCCCAGTTTGACTCCAATAAAATATTGCAGGAGAGCAGCAAAAACAAAAGACGGAATGGACATGCCCAGAATGGCAATGGTGACAGACCCGTAATCCAGAAGCGAATTATGCTTCAAGGCCGAAACGATTCCCAGACCCGATCCGAAGAACGCTCCGATCACCAAAGCCTGCAAACCGATAAGTGCAGACGGCCCGATCCTCTCCAAAATGATACTGACAACTGACCTGCCGTGAAATTGGAATGAAACTCCCAAGTCGCCCTTGATTAAATTCCCCAGGTAAATCGCATATTGAATAGCTACCGGTTTATCTAATCCGTACTTTTGATTTAAGCTGACAAACTGCTGCTCGCTCAATTTTTCAGGATTGCTGAACGGGGTTCCTGGCAAGAGCTTCATTAAAAAAAACGTTGCCGTTACGATAATCAAAAGAGTGACAAGCATATAGCCGAGCCTTTGAATGATATATTGATTCAAGCGAACCCCCCCTAAACGTTTCCGGCTCCAGAAAAAAGCCATCAGTATCGGCATACCAGCCAACAAACGCTACTCAATAGTCGTCCACATAAACGTAAATTCAGGGCCGCTTGAATGCTTGACCAGACCTTTAATCTTTTTGCGCTGCAGTACACACTCACCTCGTTGGAACACCGGCGCAATGGCTGCATCTTCCCCGAGGAAAATCTGTTCCAACTGCAGCATCATGTCAAAGCGTTTTTTCAAATCAGTTTCGAACGACGCCTGTTTTACGAGCTCGTCATATTTGGGATTTGAATAATTCATTCGGTTTGACGGACTGCCTGTTGCAAATATGTCCAAATGCGCCATTGGATCGCTGTAGTCCGGCCCCCATGTCGAGAGCGAAAACTGATAATTGCGCTCTACTTCCAGCTGACGGCGCTGCTGGAACGGCACGACTTTGATGTTTAGCGTTAGACCAGGCAAGTTCCTTTCAAGCTGATCTTTCAAGTATTCCGCCGTTTTCTTCATGTCTGCCATATCGTCGACAAGCATCGATGCTTCCAGTTCTTTTTGCCCGATCTCATCTAACCCTTTTTGCCAGTCTTGTCTCGCATCTTCAACCGTACCTTTCAGGAAATCTCCGTTTCGTTGACGGAAGTCCTGATTGTCTGGAGAGAAATATACGCCTTTTGGTACGACGCCGTACAAAGGTTCGGAGCCGTTGTTCAATATGGCATTCGTCAATCCTTCCCGATTAAAGGCCATTCCGAACGCACGTCTGATATGCTTGTTCTTGAAAACCGGGTGGTCATTGTTAAACCGTAAAAAGACAGTGCGTGGCTCGCTGTAGCTCATAAAATCTTCCTTGTTTCGATAGGAGTCAACAAAAGCTTCAGCGATGATGACCCGATCCAACTTTCCCGTCTCAAACAAATTGATTCCGGTAGACGGATCTTTCACAATAAAAGCATTAATCTCTTCCAGCTTGACTTCTTTTGCATTCCAGTAATTCGGGTTTTTCTTGTATTGCCAACCTTGCTCATGCTTCCAATCCGTTAGCATAAACGGGCCGTTGGACAATACTTTGTCGTATTCCAAGCCATACTGTTTGCCGGCTGCTTCGACGAATTTTTGGTTTTGCGGGAAAAATGCGACAAATGTTAATAACAGCTTCAGCAATGGGGTCGGATTTTCCAGCCGTACTTCCAATGTTTTGCCATCGACAGCTTTTACCCCCAAATCTTCCGGGTTCATTTCGCCGTTCACGATTCTCCCTGCGTGCAAGATACCTGCTTTCACAAACATGGAAGTATAATAGCCGTTTTCTTTAAAAACTCTTTTCCAGGCGTATTCGAAATCGTTGGCCGTGACCGGCTCTCCATTCGACCATTTGGCATCGCGAATCGTAAAAGTGTGAGTCAAACCGTCTTCACTGACCGTATGTTCGGAAGCCATCCCTTCTATCGGCTGGTTATGTTGATCAAGACGATACAGCCCTTCGTTGATGTTGTTCATAACCGTAAAATCATCGCTGACCTGGGCAGAATCCAGTGTCGAAATATCTGAACGCGCTGAAATATTCAATACTTGCTTTGGCTCCTCTTTCGCATCACCTGTGCTAGATTGCGGATTCTCCCCTTGATTCGATTTGCCAAAATTACAGCCGCTCAGGACGATACTTATTGCAAGCGCGATCAAAAACAAGGCTCTTATTGTTTTCTTCTTCATATGTGCTTCCCCCTTAACTTGCTTTTTTGTCTCTACAGTTTTTGGATCGTATCAAAAAACTCATCGACTCCACTCCCGGGATGATCTGACAATGTTGGCCGATGGCGTAAAAAGTTCTCGGAGGCAAAGCCCCGCACTTCATCTTCCGAATAGTGCTTTAACAGTTCATTAATCAGGTTTTGGCTCATTGCAGCATTTTCCAAATGTTCAATATATGAATCAATGCCATCAAAATCAGAGCCCAGCCCGATATGCCGCACGCCGCCCAATGCGCAAAAATGATCGATGTGCTTGATCAAATCAGCAATTTTTACTTTCTTATCGTTCTTGATAAACACCCCGCCGTAAAAAACATGAATCATTCCACCTCTGTCAAACATAGCTTTTGCCTGTTCATCCGAGAGGTTTCGCGGATGATTGCAGCAGGCTTTGGAGTTGGAATGACTGGCTGTCAAATAATCGGCAAGTTCTATCACATCCCAGAATCCTCTTTCGCTCAAATGAGAAACGTCTGTTAAAATCTTGTATTGATTATTCAGACGAACAATCTCCTTGCCAAAATTGGTTAAACCAGCATTTCGCAGTTCACCTGCCCCATCACATGCTAAATTGGCGTTATTCCACGTCAAACCGACAGATCGGACTCCAAGCTGATAAAGCAGATGAAGTTTTTGCAAGTCATTTCCGATCAGATCGACTCCTTCAAGTGTGAGCATTGCACCAATTTCTCCATCGCGCAGGCGGTCAAAATCCCTCCATTCCTTGATGTGCTTCATTTCCGGATTTTTCCCCAGCACCTCATGGAAAAAGTAATGAATTTGCTCCAGGGCCACCTCAAATTTCTGTTCTGTCTTTACTTCAGGCGGTACAAAAATGGCAAAGCACTGTGCCTTCACTCCACCTTCCAATAAACGCTCTTTGCTCGTCTCCAGTTCTTTTGCATTAGAATATGCCAATTTGCCTTTAGCCCTCCAGATCATAAAAAGTGCATCGCCATGAAAATCGATGATCTGCATATGTCTCCACCTTTCCTTATCCATCTGTGAACGATGTGCAAAAGTTTCTGCAACACAATTACAACAGTCCCTGAAGATTGTTGCTCTTGTCTATATCGCTTTCTTGTTCATCCTGGTCACCTCTTCCAAAGAATCGAAACTGCCAAACATATCGGCGTAAACTAGAAATAGCAACTACTGTGCCAAGCTATTATTACAGCCTTTTTCCTGTACTGACTCGTCTTATTTTGAGACGGACATGCGTTCGACTCCCGTTTTGTTGCTTTCTATCGGGAATTCCAACCTACGTCTCAAAACGATACTTGCCGTGTGGCTGATAGAAATAAAAAAACTTTAAAGCATTTGTTTGCCTAAAGATTTTTTTAAGCATGGCATGGCCTTGCCGATGCGACAGATATATGGTTTTAAATCACTCAGGTGACTTCTCCGATATGTATGGTGGGCGGGGGATTCGCCCCCCTCCCCTTTTCACTTGCTTGATCCGATTTCATATGGCCGTTTTATATTGAAGCCATTACATTGCAATCCCGCCATCGATCCGAATCACTTCTCCGGTAACAAATTTCGCTTCATCGGAAGCAAGATAAACTACGCCTCCCCCGATATCCTCCGGTTCCCCGAATTTCCCCATGGGAATAAGTGGTGTCATCGAATCCAGATATTCCTGCTCGACCCTCTCCGTCATTCCAGCATTGATGTAACCGGGACAGATGACATTCACAGTAATTCCTTTCCGCGCCACTTCCCTGGCTGTCGTTTTGGACAATCCGATCAGACCCGATTTTGATGCTGCGTAAGCAGGAGCCCCGCGCAATCCAAAAAGGGCGGCTACGGAAGAAATATTAATAATCCTGCCAAATTTATTGGCAATCATATGTGGTAATGCCAACTTCATCGTAAGAAACGGTCCAACCAGATTAACCGATAACACCTTGGAAAAGTCTTCTACTCCCAGGTTCTGCGTCAACCCATCTATCGTAATGCCCGCGTTGTTCACAAGAATATCTAGTTTCCCGTAATGATCGATTGTGCTGTTTATCATGTGCTCCACATGCGTTTGTTTGGTGACATCGCCACTTGTCCAGATCGCATCGTTCCCGCTTCCCCGTAATTCTTGCACCAAACTCTTCGCCTTTTCTTCATAGGTTTCCCCAACGTAATTGACGACTACTTTCGCACCTTTTTCAGCCAATTTCTTACAAATACCCACCCCGATTCCACTTGCTCCTCCGGTGACCAGAGCCACTTTGCCCAACAGCTCCATCTGCAATCTCTCCTTTTCTTGCATCACTTTACATTGCTGTCTATGTTGAATTTTTCCCAGATCTCTTGTTGATGTTCGCCCAGTTTAGGAGGAACGCCTAATTTGCCCGGGGTTTTGGAAAACTTAATGTGAACTCCTCTTGTGGTTAACTTCATATTGGAATCAGGCAGTTGTAACTCGGTTACCGTTCCGCGCTCAAGCAGATGCGGATCTGTTTTAAGATCAATCACACGTTTCACTTTTGCGCATGGTATCCCGTTTTCCTTGAGCAGCTTTTCTCCGTCGTCGATCCGATCAAGTGTGCCCAACCATTGCTCGATGATTTCAATCACCTCCGGCAGATTATCAATACGGTCACTGGCTGTGACAAAACGCGGATCGGTTGCTAATTCCGGCTTGCCAATAATCGTTGTAAAAGTATCCCACAGTTTGGGATTTAGTACCCCAATGACGATGCTTCCGTCTTTTCCGTTAAACACACCATAGGGAGCCAGCATGGAATGATGGTTTCCATTGCGTGTGACAGGTCGCCCCATGAAAGCCGGCTCACAGTAATCATTAGCCGCGATAATACATTCCAGAAGAGAGACATCAATATGTTGGCCCTGACCGGTCCTCTCCCGATAAAACAGCGCAGCTGCGATCGCTCCAAAGGCATTAAATCCGCCGGAATAATCTGCAACCGATGGGCCTAACTTTTGAGGAGGACCATCAGACTCCCCAGTAACATCCATTACTCCGCTCATGGCTTGTGCAATTAAGTCATAACCAGGCAAATTCCGATACGGACCTGTTTGGCCAAATGCTGAAATGGAACACATGATAATGTTTGGATTAATCGTTGCGATATCTTGATAGCCAAGACGAAACTTTTCCATTATACCCGGTCGAAAACTCTCCACCACGACATCCACTTGCTTTATCAGCTCTCTGATAATCTCCAGGTGAGCATCCGATTTGAGATCAAGTACAATCGACTTTTTGCCACGGTTGTGCCAAAGATAATAGGCACTAACCCCATCTACCAATGGAGCCCATGCTCTACTGTCATCTCCGCCGTTCGGTTTTTCCACCTTAATGACTTCGGCTCCAAAATCCGCGAGCATCGCCGTTGATAATGGGCCGGCAATATTGTTAGTAAGATCTAATACTTTAATCCCTTCAAAGATTGTCTTCATTACCTTGTTCCTCCTCATTGAACGAAATCACTGTGCTTGCCTGGCTTTGATCTTCTCTTTTAGGTTTAGTCTCGATGCTGCACTGCGAAACAGACCTGTAATTCCTTGCTTCCAAAACATCATGACCAAAATAATCGATAAGCCATAAATAAACATTTGATAGTCTTCAACATCCCTGAGAATTTCCGGTAGGATGGTTACAAACACGGCACCTAGAATGGGACCATAGATCGTTCCCATTCCCCCGATCACAATCATCACCAAAAATGAAACAGAAACAAAGAAATCGAAGTGCTCCACACTAATAAACCCAATCGTAACGCCGTACATATTTCCTGCTATTGCTCCAAAAACAGACGCGAGCACAAAAGATATTACCTTGTATTTACGAGCATTGATTCCCAGAGCATTACTGGCTGTTTCTGTGTCTCTAACGGCGATTAGCCTTTTTCCGATTACGGAATGAATCAGGTTCTTGTATATCCAAAAGCAAAGCATAAAGATGATCAAGATTAGGTAGTACTTTTCATAATCTGTTTCCAGATAGACTCCGAATATATTAGGATTCGTTACAATCAGCCCATTTGATCCACCGGTCACAGATTTCCATGAATAGATCAGTCTCTCGACGAACAATCCAAAAGCCAAGGTAGCGATTGCCAGATACAGACCCTTTAGCCTTAATGATGGAATGGCAACCAAAATCCCTACTGTAATAGAAAGAACAAGCATGAAAATGAACGATAGTACGTAGGGCAGTTGCAGGGTTTGAATAAAAATTTCTGTCACATATGCACCAGTGGCAAAAAAACCAGCATGACCTAGTGAAATTTGCCCGGAAAGTCCTGTTAGAATATTAAGACCAATGGCTGCAATACTATAAACCAGGATGAGCGTGGCTAAGTATACATAATACTCACTCGTCATGATGGGGAACAGAATGAACAGAATGACCATAAGCAATCTGATTATGAACACGATTTAAACCTTCTCTCTGTACGGGTTCCCAAAGATCCCCTCTGGCTTGAGAAATAACACAAGTAATATAATCAAGAAACTGAATGTGTCTTTTAATTCCCCCGAGAAAAAAGTTGTAATTTGATTTTCTACTACTCCTAATAATAGGCCACCGAAAAACGCTCCTGAAACAGATGCAAGACCACCTAATACGGCTCCAGCAAAAGACTTGATGAGCAGCGCCCCCATCATGTTTTCATCCAAATAAATGACGGGCGCTAACATAGTTCCCGCAAACACAGCTAGCATGATTCCGATTGTCCACGTTACGAGGTAAATGAACTCAATATTGATCCCCATTAACTTTGCTGCGTATCGATTTTGTGCTACGGCTAACGTGGCAATACCGATTTTTGTTTTTTTAAAGAACAGCGAGAACAATAATGCAATACTAAGTGTTGTGATAATGATCCCGAGATTTTGTTTTGAGATCGCAATACCAGCAAAGCTGATCGTCGAATCGGAAAACAGCTGAGGAAAGTTATACGTGTTATGTCCCCAAATAATTCCTGCTAAACTGTGAAAGCAGAAATACAATCCCAGTGTCACAATCACCGTATTTAGAGCTGGCGCATCTTTCAATTTGCTTAAGATCAGTTTATAAACGAGTAGCCCTATGCCACCCGCAACGGCAATCGAGATGACGATGGATAGATAGATATTTACCTGAAAAACTGTAATCAAAGTGAAAGCAATAAAGGTACCAAACATCCCCATTTCACCTTGAGCAAAGTTGGCTACACCTGTTGTTTTCAAAATAAGCACAATACCCACAGCCAAAAGCGAATATAGGCTGCCAGATGCCATTCCACTCACTAGCTGCTGGAAGAAAAGTTCCACGCACAAAACCTCCTTTATCCAACCGGTTACGTAACGAACTTGGCTTACCCCACTCCGTTAACGAAGGCAAGGACTTGGTTGCTGGGATACATCATTCCCGCTGGATGATTAGGGAAACGCATTTTTCGGAAGTGTTAACCAGTTACTTGCCGGAACCCATTTCCCGTCTTTTGCCTCCAATATAAAAATGGATTTTTTGCCGTCTTGGTCATTTTCTTGAAAGGTAAGGGTACCCATCAATTCAGTTGGATGGTCTTTCCATGTTGTTAGAACGTTCATTAATTTTTCTCTCGTTGGGCTCTCTCCCGCCTCTTGTAAAGCATCAGCCAGAGTCAACATCGTACTATAGGCGTACATCGTAAAAAATGTCGATTTTGCATTGGGATGGTACTTTTGCAGATGGCCAAGATATTCTTCCACCTTCTGATCTTCTGAATACTCCGATTCCAAGAAAGTTGCTGAGAGTGATCCCTCGGCCAAGGGGCCAAGCAGATTTATATAGTTCTTGTCGGCAAATGTGGTATGCCCATAGAACAGTGGTTTAAACTCCAATTTATCCGCTTCTTTGACAATCAGCGTACCTTCCTTCAAAGAAGTTCCTAAAACAACAGCGTCAGCACCAGCATTCTTGACTTTTTGGACTTGTGCACTGAAATCTGTACTTCCTCGTTCAAATCCTTCTTCGGCTACCAAGATAAGACCATTGCTCTTAACTGCTGCCTGCACTCCCAATCGAACGTCATCGCCAACGTCATCATTTTGGTAAATGATCGCGATTTTCTTCTTTTGTTTTTCTTTTATGACATAATCAGTCATTAGATACAGTTGCGTTGCATAATCCGGATGCGCCATAAACAAATACGGTTGTTCATTACCAGCTTGTGAATTTACCCGGTTATAATGTCCAGCAAGTGGAAACAAATACGGTACATGCTTGTTTTTTACATAGTCCAGTGATGCTACGACTGGAGCTGTGCCAATACCAGTCACTGCGAAAACACGATCACGATCGATTAGTTTTTTGACAGCGGCGAGTGCTTTCGCAGGAGAGTAATTGTCATCTTCAGTCAATAACTCCAGCTTTCTTCCATAAACACCTTTCTCATTAATCACTTGAAGGGCTGTATCCCAACCGATTTGAAATTCCTCGGCAATGAGCGCAACTGGACCACTTTTTCCCAAGTGTGCGCCAATTACGATCTTGTCGTCATATATTCCGATTTCTTCGTTATTCACTCTGCCTTGTTCTTCCTGCCCAGATGCTGGCTTGCTAACATTGCTTGTTGTTTTTTGATTGCAGCCAACGATTGTAAGACCTACAAGCACAGCCAAACATAACAATGCAATCGTATGTCGTGACATGATTTTCCCCCCTAAGACTCCCCTAAATACAATTTTTTGATTGTTTCGTTATGAAGCAATTCCTCAGTTGATCCACGCAACATCACTCTGCCATTTTCCATAACATATCCATAATCAGCTAATTGAAGGGCCTGATGAACATTTTGTTCGATTAACAATATGGTGGTCCCAGTCTCGTTCATTTTCCTGATTACCTGAAATATCTCAGAAACAACAATCGGTGCTAAACCGAGGGAAGGTTCATCCAGCATTAATAATTTTGGCCTTGCCATGAACGCTCTGCAAATGGCCAGCATTTGCTGTTCTCCACCACTTAAAGTCCCCGCAAGCTGATCCATCCTTTTGCCGAGTATTGGAAATATTCCGTATATATTTTCCATATCTCGTTCTATTTCTCGATGATTCTTCCGATGGTAAGCTCCCAGTAATAGATTCTCTTTCACCTTAAGTTGCGGAAAAATCTCTCTTCCCTCCGGTACGTGACTGATTCCCAGTTTTACGATTTCAACATAGGAACGATTAGTGATGTCTCTGCCTTGAAATACGACGGACCCATCATTCGTCTTTACGATACCTGAAATGGTTTTTAATAACGTTGACTTTCCCGCCCCATTTGCACCTAAAACCGTAACGATCTGTCCAGTTTCAATCTGAAGGTTTACCTGATGCAATACTTTTATGTTTCCATAAGAAGCGCTTATTTGTTCCACCCTAAGCATGATCATCACTGCCCAGATACGCTTTAATCACTCTGTCATCATTCCTTATCTCTTCCGAGGTACCTTCAGCAATTACTTGACCAAAATTCAACACAACAATTTTTTCGCAGACTCCCATAACCATTTTCATATCATGTTCCACCAGCAGAATCGCGGTCCTGAATCGTTGGTTGATTTCCGTTATTTTATGTGTTAATTCTTGTGTTTCTTTCGAATTTAGACCTGCAGCAGGTTCATCCAGTAATAAAAGTTTTGGTTTCAATACCAAAGATCTAGCGATTTCAACCCTTTTCTGAATTCCTAACGGAAGCTCCCCAGCTATTTCATATTTGTATTTGCCCAGGTCTAAAAAGTCTATTGCATCTTCAATGAGCTGTTTTTGCGGGGGAGTAAACGACCTGATCGAAAAAATCTCGTTAAAATAGGTCCTACGATTCGTTGGACAGCAGATCCGAATATTATCGTAAACTGACAAACTGTTGAAGAGCTGTACATTCTGAAACGTTCTGCAGATCCCGATTGAAGTTAATTGATGAGTTTTCAGTGAGTTGATGTTTTTTTCATAGAACCGTATGCTTCCCTGATTCTGTTGATAAAATCTCGTAATGATATTAAATAACGTTGTTTTCCCCGCTCCGTTTGGGCCGATGAGACCCGTTATCCTCCCGTCGGGAATTTGAAAACTTACATGTGATAGCGCTTTGATTCCTCCAAAATCAATCGAGATATTCTCTAAAGCCAAGGTCATAGAAATGCCACCTTATCGTGAAATTTGAACCATTTCTACTCATCAACTTTTACAATGATTGCTTCGCCTTGAGCCAATCCACCGCAGATACTGGCAACGCCATAGCCTCCTCCCCGTCTCCTTAATTCATGAATGAGGGTCAGCAAAATTCGCGCTCCGCTTGCACCTACTGGATGACCGATTGCAATCGCTCCTCCATTCACATTTACTCTTTCTCTGATCTGTAAAATACGATCGCGATTTTCTCCTGCCAAAATGAGGCTGCTCACCAATGGCACGGCTGAAAACGCCTCGTTAATTTCAATTAATTTCATGTCGTCAATAGATAACTGCGATTTGCTGAGCGCCTTCTTGATTGCCAGCGCCGGAACCGAAGCAATATGTCGCGGCGTAGTTGCTACGCTAGCTGTACAGACAATGGTAGCCAGAGACGTGAGTTGATGTTTTTCAGCTTCTCTTCTGTTCATCAACAGCAAGCCAGCTGCTCCATCGTTTAGCCCTGGAGCATTTCCCGCTGTTATCGTGGGGCTGCCAAATACGGTTGGGAGCGCTGCCAATTTTTCCATCGTTGTATCAGGTCTGGGACATTCATCAACCGCAAATACCTTGTTGTCTTGTAACGTCGTTATGGGAACGATCTCATCTTCAAACTTCTTTTCCTTGTAAGCTTTTAGCCAGTTTTGTTGGCTTCGGTATGCCCACTCGTCTTGCTCCGCTCGGGAAATCCCATATTCCAAGGCGACTTCCCCAGCATCTATGGAGACCAGATTATAATCGAAATACCGCAAGCCATGCGCAGGATCGCGAATGACAACATCGCCCAAGCGGTTTCCCCAACGCAGTGGTCTAATCACCATGGGGGTTCTGCTCATTACCTCTGCTCCACCACCCAGGCTAGCGGTCACATCCCCTCTCCTGACAGAGAGAAAACTATGTTTTACCGCCGCCATACCAGAGCAACAGGCTTGATCGATGGTCATTGATATAGTGGTGTCAGGGAGTCCAGCTTTTAATAAGGCTTGCCTTGCGATAACCGGCGCTAATACTTCGTCTGCTTCAGCTTGTGAACAGACGCCCCAATTCACCTCTTGTACAGTTTGATGAGAGATGCCGGCTTTTTCCAGGACACTGTTCATGACAATCGCACTTAGGTCAATCGTTGAACAATCTTTTAAGATTCCTCCAAACTTTCCAAAAGGTGTTCGAATACCTGAAACAATAACGACATCATGATTCACAACAGTTTTCCCCTTTCTCTTTATTTTACATTCAGAAAATTCATTCCATTGAATGAATTGACACCCTATGCTATAATTCCTTTCAGTGACCGACCAAAGTCACATACTGAAGTCATATACTGAAGTCGACGACTACGGTCATTTTATAATCACACTCTCGCTCTGTCAATATTTTTATAATTATTTGATAATTTTTTCGGATTGGAGATAATATGGTGCAAGAAAAAAAACTCACTGCTCGTCAACAACAAGCAATACGGACAAAGGAAACGTTATTTCTAACTGCAATGGATTTATTTTCTAAAAAAGGATATGATATGGTATCTGTTGATGAAATCGTGGCGAAAGCAGGAACGTCTAAGGGAGCATTTTACGCTCATTTCAAATCAAAGGATCAAGTCATTATCGAGCAGTTTCAAATGTTCGATGAGCATTACCTTCGTTTTTACAACAATATGCCAAGCAACCTTGCTTTTGTCGACAAACTGACTTTGTTTTGTCTGGAACTCTTTTCCTACACAGCCAAAGGAATAGGCAGGGATATGATTAAAGTTACCTACAGTAGTCAGCTTGGGAAGGCAGATCATTCTTTTATTGCCAGTGAGAATCGCTCCATTTACAAAATAACGGAAACAATCATCAAGGAAGGCCAACTGACCGGTGAAATTAGAAGTGACATACCTGCCGATAGACTAGCAAAAATAATTATTCGATGCATGCGAGGCTGGGTGTATGATTGGTGTTTGCCTGATGAAGATTTCGATCTTGTAGAAGAAGGCAGAGATTTTGTCCACACATTTATCGAAAACCTTCTAAAAAATCATCGTTAGCACAGAAAAGGTTCGACGCAAATTGGCCAGATACGTTGATTTTTGCCGGTCGGTTCCGCGAATCCGACAGCGCTTGGGAAACCTCAGGATGGAAAAAGAATACCCTTCTTCCTCAAAGGACATGAGTGGTTGTCCGAGTGATATTAAACAAATGGCTCGGTGCTGTTGTACCAGAAGCGCACACCGTTCCAGTGCACTTCGTAACCTTCCTCATCGAGAACCCGGTAAAGTAAAGCGCGCCTTTGGGGATGTTGTGCTTGGTATCGACTTTGGCAAACACTGAAACCATCCTTCCCGGGCCATCGCAAACATAATCCGCGTCTGTCCCATTACGCTTCCGTTTACTGTACTCAGCGAACTGGCAAAGCTTTGGATCGACAGCCAGGCCAATCCAATACATCCAATTGTGGATTATTTTACTCATCCACTTGAAATGGTCGATGTTTGATTCCCGTTTGCTTTCATCTAGCGTTCCGGCGAAACGATGGAAGGAGAAGCCTCACACACGAGGCTCCTCCCCCTTTTCAATCCACTCCTCACGAGTCGGGCCCATAACGTCTGGCACACGCAGCCCTGCCTGACGCATCAGCACTGTGATTTGACCGCGATGGTGAATTTCGTGGCGCAGCGTAAAACGCAAGGAAGCACCGTTCTGCCAATCCTCGCCAAACATGTTCACCGTCTGCACCAGCGGCTCGTCCGTCCACTGACTCAAAACAGCGCGCAGGAATATAAAAAAGAAACTACCCCTGGCCGGAGCAGTCCCTGTTCATTACGAATGTAAATTGACCCGATTATGACATGCCCTTGCCTCCGAGCGGCCGAAGTTTGATCGGCTCAACGCTGGCGATCAGCGGCCTGGCGCGCCCGATCAGAGCATGGGTGTCTTCGTTGCGCAGAGAAGCGGCGTGTGCCTCGGCATCGCTCCACAGCTCTGTCACCCAAATGGTATCCGGATCCTCTGCCGCCGCGTTAACGATGTAGAGCTCGCAGCCCTCCACCGCTTCGGACTGCGCTGCCGCTTCCAGCAATATCCGGGCTAGCGCGTCTCCTTGCCCCGGCTGCGCCTGGAACTTCGCATACATGGCAAATTTACTCATGATCATCAACCTCTTCCTGGGATTATGGTGTCATATTCGCGCTCATCGAGCGGTAATGCTCGGCCAGTCCGACGCTGATGTCCGCCAGCCCGCCATTCGGGCCAGAGTCGGCGATGATGGGAACGCCGCTGACACACAAGGAATCGATGCAGCGGTATACGGTGCGAATATGGATCTCCAGCTCGTTGGCGAGCTGCTGTGCCGTCATCCTCCTGCCCGAACGGAGCAGCCAGAGAATGGACAGCATGTTCGTTGATTTGGACATCCGCTTTTCCCTCCCTGCCGAAGCCGGACGTTATGTGGGCACATGGTGCATCTCCTCACTGATCACATGGGGGGGCTGCTGCTCATTAGCACTTGCCCGCTGTAATGACTCTATTGCTTTAAATCTTACAGGAATATCCCTGACAGATACAGTCAGGAATTATGGAAACGGTCAAGGCAAAGGCGGTGGGTCAGTCGCCCTGAAAAAACGATGATAGCCATTCGAGCAGAAGCTGTCGGGGCCTACATCAATCCGAACTTTTTCCCTTCGGCTTATCTCCTAGCAAGCCCAAACATTTGCGAAAAAGCAAACCCGTTGGATGTTTTCGAGACAATTGCAGGAATGGTCAAGTTAAGATCCAGGTAAGTCGATATAAACAAATCTTGTTGCAACTGGTAACCTGCCAGATACAGGTCAGCCGCCAATTCTTCATCTGATTTCTGATATTCTGCCACATAGCTCGAAATCCACTCCCTCACTAGCGATGAGGTATCTTTATTGTTTTCCAACACAATGTGATTACAAAATTAACACACATCAAAAAAAATCTGTCTAAGGTGTTCCAACGAAACCACCGGCTCTGTTTAACTTGTGAACCGTAAGATGAACACGGGTTTATTGACTGTAGCAGGGGCGTTTTTGTTTTTCTCGAATACTTATCGGGAACCAAGTCCTGTGTTCCCAGAAAAACATAAATTCCATTTGCAACCTGTGCAAATTTATCATACAATCTTTATTAAGTTAGTCGTTTGACCGACTAACTATCTAAGGAGGAAACCATGGCCAAACCAAATGTCGTCACCAAGGCACAATTAATTGAAGCAGCCAAACAGTGCGTGGTTGAAAGCGGTATTGAAAATCTGACGTTGCGGACAGTAGCCGCCAAAGCCAATGTAAGCCAAGGCACGATCTACCATCACTTTCAAACAAAAGAACGGTTGATGCTGGATATCGTTGAAGACACCTGTCGCGCATCCTGGCGCGACCTGCAAGACCCCGCTGATGCGGAAACATTTATTCATCGCGCCCTTCGCTCTGCTCAAAGCCGTCAAGGACACGATTCATCCTTCCACCAGCTGTTTTTGTCCCTGGTTGTAATCAGCCTGCACAACCAGCAGATGAAAGACAGGATCGGCAGCGTAATGAAAGCGGAGAATGAAGAGCTGACCCGGATTTTGCAGACTTTATACGCAGAATCCCCGGTAAACGGGCTTTCGCATGCAACTGTGGCGATCTTGCTCAATGCTTTGATTGACGGACTCGCGATCCAGTCGTTAATGATCGAGCAGTTTCCTCGCGAAGAAGTGTTCCAAAGCTTGCAGGTACTGGTTGAATCCTTCATCCGTTCGGACCACACTCGCATGGGAGGGTAGCTTTATGAGCTTTTTTTACGCGTTTGGATTTCTGCTCTGGCTGGGGGCGACGATCATCTTCCGCTTGTGGGGACATTACTTCCTCGTCCCGGACCAGCCGCTCTTGGTAACCGTTGTGTTTATAGCAGCCATACCGCTCATCGCCGGCGTGACCTACCCGCTCTATAAATGGAGAGGAGTCACTCGCGCTGACACAGCAAAGGCGGCATTGGGGCTTGCACTGCCGGGAATGCTCCTGGATATCGTCAGCCTGCTGAACTTCGAAGCTTTTTTCCCCAATCTGGAGACGCGTGTCAGCAGCTATTTCGCCGCCTGGTTATTGTGGGCATACAGCCTGATCCTATTAACCGGTGCCCTGATGAAAGCCCGGCCCGCTCACCGGCATTGAAACCGCCGAAAACAGCAAAGGGCTGCCCCCCTTGCTGAACTGCACCCAAATTGAAAGACAATCAACGAACAATTCGGGGGCGGTTCATACCTGCTGTAGGAGCAGCCCAGCCTGATTCTAATTAGATTAATACCGCTCCGAGAACAGCCGCAGCTCCCACTCGCTCACTTGCCGGCTGTACTTGTCCCACTCGGACCGCTTCAGCTTGATGAACTCTTCCCAGATGGAGCGGCCGATCGTTTCCGCCAAAATCGTATCCTGGGACAAATACCCGATCGCTTCGCTAAGGCTTCTCGGTCCCCAGGTGATGTCCCGCTCTTTTAATTCTGCATCGCTCAGCTTGCTGACGTCGACATCGACGGCTTCGCCGGGATCCATGCGGTTTTGGATGCCGTGCAGACCGGAAGCGACCAGACATGCTGCCAGCAAATACGGATTGCACGTGCCGTCTGCGCCGCGGAATTCAAAGCGTCTCGTCCGCGCCTTCTCCGGCACCCGGACCAGCACCGAGCGGTTGCCGGCACCGTAGCAAATGTGCGCAGGCGCCCATGAGCCCGGCTGCATCCGCTTGTACGAGTTGATGCTTGGCGCACCGATGGCGATCAAGGAAGCGCCGTGCTTCAACAGTCCGCCGATATAATGATACGCTTTTTCCGACAGATCCAATCCACGCGGATCGGTTGTATCCTGGAAAATATTGTCGCCGGAATCGTCGTAAATGCTGATGTGGACATGCAAACCGTTGCCGGCCAGATGCTGGAACGGCTTGGGCATCAAGGTGCCGATCATGCCCTTGTCCTTGGCGATTTGCTTGAACAGGTGCATGAAGGTCACTTGATCGTCCGTCGCTTTAAGTGCCGGCGCGTACTTCAGATTGACCTCCAATTGGCCTGGGCCGTACTCGCTGGACACCTGCTCGGTCTCGACGCCCATCTTTTCCAGGGAGTAAACGAAGTCCTGAACGAAATCCTCCTGAATATCGACTCCGTCCGTCGAGAAACAATGGCTGTTGTCGGCCGGCACGATTTTCCCGTCCTGTTCCTTGAGCAGATACGCTTCCTGCTCAAAGGCCATGTACATTTTACCGCCCAAAAGCGTCTCGACCTCCGCGAGCAATCGCTTAAGGACGCTTCGCGGGCAGCCTTCCCACGGATCGCCGTTCTCATCGACCAGGTCGCAGAGCATTCTCGCCGTGTTTTTGCGGTACGGCAGGATGGCGAACGTGTTCGGATCGGGAACGGCAAAAAAGTCGCCGTCGTTTGGTCCATAGGACGCATTGGAAATCATTTCGTCAAAACAGTCGAAGCTCATGATGCTTTTGCTGAAGTTAACGCCTTTTTCCATCGCGTTTTTCAATTGGGAAGGACGGATGGTCCGGCCTCTCGTCAGACCAGCATAATCCAGAAATTCTACGCGAATAAATTCAATCTGCTCTTTTTCGACGATTTGTACTATATCTTCTTTTGTATACACGATATCATTCTCCTCTTTGCAGTCGCTTTAGCACCGTATACGTAAACATCTTGACCCCGACCGCGATGACTTGTTCATCAAAAGAAAACTGTGGATGATGCAGATCGTAGCAGACTGTATCCGCCTGTTTTATCCCCAATCGGAAATACGTCCCGGGAATTTTTGCCGTAAACGCCCCGAAGTCATCAGCTCCCATGGACGGTTCCTTCAACAGCTGCACCGCCTCATGTCCGAGCAGCTCGCGGGCGCTCTCCTCCACCGTCCGAGTCAGCGCCTGATCGTTGATGACGGGCGGATGCGAGAATTGATACGCGATCCTGGCCTTGGCCCCGCACGATTCGGCGATGCCCTCGACGAGCTGGATCAGCTGCGCTTTGACCTTTTCCCTCGTCTCCATCGAGACTGCCCGGGTCGTTCCTTCCATGACGACGCGATCGGCAATGACATTGCTCGCACTTCCGCCGTTGATTTTCCCCACGTGGACGACGACCGGTTCGACAGGGTTGCTGCCCTTCGTCACGATCAGCGAGAGGGCCTGCAGCACCGCGCCGCTGATTGCAATCGCGGCAACGCCTTGATGCGGGCGGGCGCTGTGTCCGCCTTTGCCTTCGATTTCGATGATAAAATTGTCGCAGGACGCCGTAATCGCGTCGTACTTGATTCCGATCGTGCCAAGCGGCAGGTGTGGCCAGAGATGCAGGGCGAGGATTTCATCGACGGCGGGATTGTCCAGCACGCCGAGCCGGATCAGTTCTTCTGCCGCCCCGTCCGCCTCTTCGCCCGGCTGAAAGATGCAGCGGACTCTGCCGCAAAAGCGGTCCCTCCTTTGCCACAGCTGGTAAACCGTCCCGAGCAAAATCGTCGTGTGACCGTCGTGCCCGCACGCGTGCATGACTCCATGATGCTTGGAAGCGAAAGGAAGTCCGGTTTGTTCTTCGATCGGCAGCGCGTCAATATCGGCGCGTACGCCCATGTGCAAGCCTTCGCCCAGCGCTCCGACGATATCGACGAAAAGGCCGGTCTCGCCGATTTTCGTATAGGGGATGCCCCACTTGTCCAGGCAAGAAGTGATGTATGCACGGGTAGCGTGTTCCTGAAACGAAAGCTCCGGATATTGATGCAGGTGTCTGCGGATGGCAATCAACTGCTCGACCAGTTCACTGCTCAGTTCCATGTCTGTTGTCTCAACGCGTTTCAAGCGGATCAGAAGCTCCTTCCTCGAACGATAAATTCTCTACCTTCAGCACTTTTTTCAGGAAAAACAGATAGATCGCTCCGACGATCAGCCAGATGACTCCGACTTCAATCGCCAACGGGTCCATCCCGGAAATGACGTATCCGATCACCAGCAAGCCGAGTACCGGGAACACGATATGCTTGATGTACTGCTTCGATTTGAGGCGAACCGCATAGTGGTTGATGACGGACACGTGCAGGACGAGAAACCCGATCAAGGCGCCGAAATTGACGATGTTCGTCAGCATGCCCACGTTGTTTTCAAAAGCGATGGCGACGACCAGAGATATGATCGCGACCAGCGAGGTACTGATATAAGGGGTTTTAAACTTTGGATGAACTTTGGCGAGCACAGACGGCAATTTGCGGTCGCGGCCCATCGAGAACAGCAGACGGGAAATGGCTGCCTGCGAAGCGAGCGCACTGGCGATCCCCCAGGAAAATACCGTTGCCAGCAGGGTCAAATTCTTCAGCCATGCGCCCCCTGCCAATTCAGCGGCAGAATAGAACGCCGTATCCAGATTGTCGATCGTCGCTCCGCGGCTCAAATCACTTGCGACCCAGGTTTCGAGAATAAACAAGGTGCCGGCGATAAACAGCGTAAACACCGTCGCCCGGCCGATTACTTTGTTCCCGCCCTTGACTTCCTCCGAAAGGGTGGAAATGGCGTCGAAGCCGAGAAACGACAGGACGGCGATTGAAACCGCTCCCATCACCATCTGCATGTTAAACTGGCTCGGGTCGTAGATCGGCTTCATTGACAGGCTCGTCCCGCCGACGCCATTGCTTAGGGCAACCAGCCCGACAGTCAGGAAAATCGCAATGATGATCAACTGCAGCACGAGAATGATTTTGTTCGTCCGCGCCGTAAACTCGACCCCGCGAATGTTGATCAAGGTATTGAAGCCGATGAACAGCACCAGCCACACCCAGACCGGTACGCCGGGAACGATGCCGGCCAGCGAACCGGCGGCCACCGCATAGGTCAAGGCTGGAATGAGGATGTAATCAAGCAGGATACCCCAGCCCGCGAGAAATCCGATGTACTCATTGATCCCTTTCTGAGCGTAGGTGTACACAGAGCCCGCGATCGGGAACGCTTCCGACATCCGCGCATAGCTGAAGGCGGTAAAGACCATTCCGACCATCCCGATGATATACGCCAGCGCCACCATGCCGTGCGACGCATCGGACACGTAGCCGAACACCCCGAATGGTGCGATCGGAACGAGGAAAATCAACCCGTAGATGACGAGATCCCAAAATGACAACGTGCGCTTTAACTCTTGCTTGTACCCGAACTGTTCAATCGACATCGCTATACCCCCTTAAGCTGTCTGTTTACAGGTATTTTTTGTATACCGTCTCGAAGTTTCTGTATAGCACCATTTCGCCAATCCATTGAGCAGTTTCCTGATTCATATAATCGGCCGCAATCCACTCGTTTAACACTTGCTCAAAGCATTCCTTGAACAGGTGGACGCCGATCCAGTTCATTTCCGGCACGGTGAAGGCATCGGAGCCGTACATCACCTTGTCAAACGGAGCGAATTCAAACACCTGCGCTAACAACCGCTTCACGCCATGTCCGGCAAACGGGTTTTGCAGGGAAATGTCCATGTACACATTCGGCAAAATGCTGGCGATGAACGCCGCTTCCTCCACCCACGGATAGCCGCCGTGAACGAGGTGGACTTTCGTGTCGGCGTATTTTTTGTCGCGCAGCATACTGATCAAAAAGCTTGGGCTCGCTTTCGGCAAGACGACCTCGCCATCGCCGACGCCGGTATGGATGTGCATCACTTTATCCGCCGCCGTACATTCTTCCATCGCGACATGGATGCAGTAGTCGCGGAAGGCTTTGGCGACAGCGCGGTCATTTGCCTGAAATGCCGGATACTCGTCACGGGCAGCGCTTTCATCCAGCTCGCCGATTTCCAGACCGCTTCTGTAAGCGATAATCGATTTCAGTCCGACGACATTCGGCTTCTGCAGCGCGGCGCGCAAGTTGGCCCGGTACCGCTCGCTGAACTCGCCGAAGCTCGCGCACTCTGTCCGCAGCTGCACCATCACCGGCTCGATTCTGTGAATTTCCCAGATTCGCGCGCCGCACAGCTCGGCGAAGTCCGCCCGATCCAGCATCGGCATCGGATAGCCAAAATCGGCGACGATCCCGGTCAGCTTGGCATCGGCAAACAGATCGCGCGTGTATTTCTTGAAGTCTGCGGCCAATGCATTGCGGCTGTTCACCACATCGACAAGCGTCGGTTCGCAGCGCAGAAATCGCGAAAGCCGCTGCACCAAAATCTGCATCCACATGTTAACGCCCGGAAACGGTTTGTATTTACCGGCTACATGCTCGTCCGACACGTGATTCGGAATGACGGAGAGAGACAGCTTGCGAACAAACTCCTGTACGGAATAAGGAGTGGGATTCTCTACAAATGGATGCGCATGCACATCAATCGCATGAACATCGTGCAACGATACCTGTTTCATCGGTGGCAGGACCTCCTTGGTGTGTTTGGCAAAAACCCCAAGCAACATCCATGCCAAAATGAAAAATCCCCGGTATTGCTCGCATTCGCATCTTTGAACAATTTGTGAAGATGAAAAAAAACCGCCAAAAGAAAAATATTATTCGAAAAATATTTTTCAGTATGATTCTGGAAAATAAAACATTTCACAAAATTTTTCTCTTTACAAATTGTTTCCGTTTCGTTTTTAATAGACTCAAAATTGAAACGAAAAACAACGCAATGAAAAGCAAAATATTTATCGCAAAATTTTTTTCACCTCATCCCGTACAAGGCGGTGAATGAATTGAATACTGTCGGATTTCTGTCTTTACAAAAGGTTTGGAACGCCAGCTTTGACAGCATGATTCTTACAGACGAGCTGGGAATCATTCATTCGTTGAATCGTCCGGCCATCCGTCTGTTTTCCACCAGCCCCGACCATCTGATTGGACTTTCTGTCTTTGAACTGATCCCCTCGGAAGAATTTAAAAAGAGCTTTCAGTCGAAGCGGGACAAGACAGGCATCTCCCTCTCCCTCGGCACCCAACAGCTCATTGCCAACATTTCCGTCGTGCATGACGCTGGCGCCACCTACTATTTGCTCAATCTGAAAAACAACACACAGTTCCAGCAATACCAGCAGCAGTTACAGTTGATGAACGAGAGCAAGCAGTTGTACGAATCGCTGCTCGACCATCTCGAAGAAGGGATTTGCGTTATCGATCATCAAGGGAAAATCATCTTTTACAATCGCAAACAGGGTGAAATCGATACGCTCGAGCCTGAAACCGTGCGCAACAAGCGCGTTGTCGACGTCTGGCCACTCGATGAGCACTCCAGTACCCTCTTGACCGCGCTCAACTCGGGCAGGACGCTTAGTCAGCGGGAGACTCATTTCACGACAAACGGGAAATCGCTTACAACGCTGTCCAAAACCATCCCGCTCACACTCGGCACGAAAAAAGTCGGCGCAGTGGAAATTTCCAAGGACATCACGGAGCAGAAGCATCTGTCCGACACGATTCTGAAGCTGCAAAAACAGATCAACGAAAACAGCGGGCAGCCTGTCACCGCCTCTCCTGAACGCAATCACACACGCTTCCGGTTCGACAGCATCGTGTATGCCAGCAGCGAGATGGGCCATACGATCGAGCAGGCCAAGCGTGCTGCCCGCTCCAACTCAAACATCCTCATCTTCGGCGAGACGGGGACGGGAAAAGAATTGTTTGCCCAGAGCATCCACAACGAGAGTCCGCGAAAAAACAAGCCGTTCATTGCGCAAAACTGTGCGGCCTTGCCGGAGACGCTGCTCGAAGGACTGCTGTTCGGCACGAGCGTCGGCAGCTTTACCGGAGCCGTCGACCGGGCCGGCCTGTTCGAACAGGCGCACGGCGGGACATTGCTGCTCGATGAGATCAACTCGATGGGGATTAATTTGCAAGCGAAGCTGTTGCGCGTCTTGCAGGAGCGAAAGCTGCAGCGTCTCGGTTCCTCGAAGGTACTGGACATCGACGTGCGCATCATCGCCACGATCAACGAGGACCCGCTGGAAGCGATCGCCCACGAAAAGCTGCGCGAGGACCTGTACTACCGGCTTGGCGTCGTCAATATCGTGATCCCTCCCCTGCGCAGCAGAAAAGAGGACATCCCCGTGCTGATCGACCACTTCATCGCCAAGCACTCCGCTCCCTTAGATGTCAGCGTCACTGGAGTGGACGAGGATGTGTACGAGTTTTTCATGAACTTCAACTGGCCGGGGAATGTCAGACAGCTTGAGCACACCTTGGAGGGCGCACTCAACTTCATCAACGATGAGACCAGCATTTCCTTTACCCACCTGCCGCCTGCGTTCCGCAGCAAAATCAACAAG
Source organism: uncultured Brevibacillus sp. (assembly GCA_946402065.1). Taxonomy (GTDB): domain Bacteria; phylum Bacillota; class Bacilli; order Brevibacillales; family Brevibacillaceae; genus Brevibacillus_D. Next base: position 42,049 of record CAMIVR010000024.1, read on the forward strand.
CTCGGCACGCCTGCCGCAGAGTCGGATGGCATCGCTTTTTCCGGGAATTTGCCGGAGCAAATCGAACAGCTTGAGCGCACGATGATCGACCATGCGATCCAGGAAGCCAAGGGCAATATTACAAAAGCGAGCGAGCTGCTCGGCATTCCCAGACAAAATCTGAACTACAAAATCAAAAAATACAAAATCACCTATTACAGGGGGGCTATCGAATGAACGCAAACGATCTCCTTTCACAAGACGCCAAGGTCATCTCCAACGCTTTGAAAATCCGCTTCTACCCGATGACGGCAGCTTCTGCCAGCGGCACCCGGGTAATCGACAGCGCAGGCAAGTCCTACCTCGATCTGTCCGCCGGCTGGGCTGTCGCCAGCATCGGCTACGGTCACCCGCGCATCGCGCAAAAGCTGCAGGAGCAGTATCAAACCCTGTCGTTTACGACCCAATTGACTGTACCGGAACAGAACATGGTCGCCCTTGCGGAAAGACTCATCGACATGACCCCCGGTTCGTTTGCCAAAAAGGTCTGGTTCGGCCATTCCGGCTCGGACGCCAACGACTGCATCGCCAAATTGCTGCCGCTCGCCCGCAATCGCGCGCGGATGATTTCCTTCATGGGCTCCTATCACGGGCAGACGATGGGCTCGCTGTCGCTGTCGGGCCATCCTGCGCAAGCGAAGTTTATCGGCAGCGGCAATGTCGTCAAGCTCCCCTACCCCAACCCGTATCGCCCGCCATTTGGCGAAACGGAATCGCTGACGGCACAGGTCATGCACTACATCGAGCAGGAAGTTTTCCGGACCGTCAGCCCGCCGGAGGACACCGCCGCGATCGTCATCGAGGGGATTCAGAGCGACGGCGGCTTGCTTGTGCCGCCTGACGACTTTTTGCCGGCATTGCAAAAGCTGTGTGCACGCTATGAGATTTCCTTGATCTTTGACGAGGTCAAGGTCGGGCTGGGCCGGACGGGGAAATGGTTTTCGTTTAACCACTACGACATTGTGCCCGATGCCGTCGTCTTGGGCAAATCGCTCGGTGCGGGTCTGCCGATCAGCGCTGTCGTGGCCAGAGAGGAGCTGCTTGACGTCGGCTACGGGGTTCACATGTTTACGACCAGCGGCAATCCCCTCTGTACCGCTGCCGCGCTGGAAAATCTGCTGATTATCGAGCAGGAGCGGTTGATCGATAACGCTGCGAAGGTCGGCGAATACTTCCGCCAGGGTCTGGAAGGGCTGCAGGAGCGGTACGAGTGGATCGGCGACGTGCGCGGGAGAGGGCTGGCGATCGGGGTTGAGCTCGTCGAGGATCGGGTGAGCAAGACGCCTGCTGCCGAGAAGACGGCGGCTATTTGCTATCGCTGCTATGAGCTGGGGCTGCTGGTGTTCTATGTCGGGATTCACAGCAATGTGATCGAGATTACCCCGCCGCTGACGATTTCCCGGGAAGAGGTCGATCAGGCGATCGCGATAATGGATCAGGCGTTCCAGGATTTGGCGGAGAACCGGATTGATATGGGGAAAGTGAAAGAGTACGCGGGCTGGTAGATGTGCGCAAAGAGAGCTCGCGTGCACGTACCAGGGCTTGTTGCAAAATTCATATTGACTTTCTTTTTTGGACATGCTAATATGAATTTTGTCAACGGGCCCTTAGCTCAGCTGGGAGAGCGCTACACTGGCAGTGTAGAGGTCGTCGGTTCGATCCCGATAGGGTCCACCATAAAATTGCCGCTAAACGCTTGGATTTCCGAGCGTTTTTTGTTTTTTCAGTGGAGAGTGGTTTAACCCCTCAATTTAGAGTTACTCCAGGAGTGTAACCAGACTAAACGTTATTCATAAAAACACATTTCAACCTGGGATCTGAGATTGGCCGATGCAGTGATAAACGGCGCACCTGCTGCCGACCTTGGAAAGATGCGAATGGCGGTGTATTTCTGGAACCGCTGATAACAATCGCTTCCCTTCAGAAGACACTATGAGCTGTATACGTCAAAATCACCCCTCTGTGAGTAGCTGGGGCGATTTGACGATTCTTACCTAAGCGATCCGCTTGTTTTTCATATCGACGTCCAGTAGAAACTCTTATGTTTCCATAATGATCATCTTCAACAAACAGTTGAGTGAGTAAAACATCCCGACCGATTATTCCAGGTACAATTCGGCCATCTTAACCAGTTCTTCTTTGCTTATTGGATTGGATGCTTCGATATGATAGAGGATGGTTTGGGTCGTATTTGGAACGTCATAAACCCATTGGATATTTTTACCTGTTCCAAAATCTGTGAAGAGCATATCTACTCCTTTGACAACCAGCTTTTCCTGTTTCAAGTCCCATTCCTTATGGACGAGAATCGTCTCTTTTTCGCTCGTTCTGGACATCTGGACCGTGATTTGCTTTCCTTGGCTGGTGTAGTTGATGAACATTCTCCAATGATCCTTCGAAAGTTCGACTGGCATCATGGCATACTCTTTTTTCGATTCCTCTGCTTGTTTTTTCAGTTTTTTCGCAATCGCTGCCTGTTCTTCCGGGCTGGGAGGATTCACGTTCGTAATGGGTTGGAAGTCAACACCTGCACCTGAGAACTTGTACGTGCCTTCCAAACTGTCTAAAATCTTGACCGATTGATCCTTCATTTTGGCGCGGAGTGCGGATATATCCGTAAAGGTCATTCTCTTGCTTCTGGTGTACGTTTTCATATCCGGGATGTCCGAGGCGATATAGAAGATGGCAGCCGTGCCTTCTTTCAACAAGTCGTTGGCAAATCCGTGGCTTTTTAGCGAGCGTAGCTGTTCTTCCTTAGAAGGCGGAGTATAGTTCACTTCTTCCAGTGTTTTGTGCTCATAAACCACTTCCCCCTGTTTGTTTGTCAATGTATAGTTAACAGCGGCAAAAGCTGAAGAGACTGTCAAAACCATTCCTGCTGCTACCAATAGACTCACTCTGTATTTCACAAAAAACCGCTCCTTTGTTTTTTGCTCGGCATACAGCTTTCCCATCACTTTTCCCGTCAAGTCTACTTCAGGAAATCGTGAGTTATGAAAAAGTTTTCTCAAATCCTGATCCTTGCCCGATCTCATATGATTCCACTCCCTTTTCTATAGCATAGTACTTTCGAAATTTTGCAGCTGAACGTTCGTATTTTTTTCGAAGAGTGGTGCTGCTTTGATTCAGAATGAGGCTGATTTCCTGATAACTCTTCTCTTCAACACACCGAAAAATCAACAGGTTCCGCTCTTCCGATGACATTTTCGACATGGCTTTATGCACGAATTCGTCGAAATAATGGGTTTCGATTTGTTGATCAACTTGTTTGTTTTCTTTCTCATCCCGATAAAAGAAGGGTAGGTATTTAGCCAGTTTTCGCTTGCGAATTACATCAATGCACTGATGGTAAGCAATTTTGTACAGCCAAGCGCCAAAGGGTATATCCCGGTTGTACTTCTCCAAATGGCGGTATACTTTCAAAAAAACGTCTTGTCCGCAGTCCTCAGCTTCTGAATAATTACCCAACATGTAATAACAGTAGAGAAAAATCGATTTTTGGTAGAGGCGCATAATATTCTCGAATTTCTCCGTATCACCCTTCAATACATCAGAAATGATCTGCTGTAAATCAATGTCATCCAACCTTCCTCAACTCCTTTCAACCTAAACAACGAATCATAAACATCAAAATGTGACGACAAAAACAAAAAAACTTATTGAAGAATGGAACCCTGAATTCCGGAGATTTATGCTGCAACTCCAATATATAAGAAAACTTGGCTACGCCAAGCCTTTCGGCGTAGCCTTAGTTGCGCTTATGTCGA